>PLDF01000293.1 GCA_003135055.1 Bryobacterales bacterium
ACCTCCTGCATGGTCATCTCAAGCCCTCCAACATTATGGTTGCCGATGGGCAACTGAAACTTTCCACCGACACGCTTCACGCCGCCGGTGAACCCGGCACGGTCTCCCCATCGTCCGGCATCTACGATGCCCCGGAAGTCGCACTGGGGAAGATCTCCCCGGCGTCGGACGTGTGGTCGCTCGGCGTCGTGATGGTCGAAGCTCTCACCCGGCAGCCGCCGCTCTGGGACCGTTCCAGAGGCGCGGCGCCCGTCATCCCGGCATCCATCCCCCCGCCCTTCTTCGGCCTTGCGCGGGCATGTCTGCAGGTCGACCCGGCACGTCGCTGGACTCTGAGCGCCATCGGAAATTTTCTTCAGGCTCCGGCTCCGAAACCGGCCAACAAGATCGCCGCCGGCCAGCCTCCCGGAGCCCAGCCGTCCCGAGCCCGGCCTTTCAAAACTCGAGTCATGATCGCAGGCGCGGTACTGGTGGTGGCTGTGATCGTCGCAGTCCTGGTCATCGGTTCCCACCATCGGCCATCGCCCCCAGCCATACAGAGTTCCACACCGGCCACCCAGCCTGAGTCTCCAGGCCCGGCAGCCCAGCCTGGCAACGGTTCCATCGTGCAAGGCGCAGTCGCTTTCCGGGCAACCCCCGACGTGCCCCAAAGCATTCGCGACACTATTGAGGGGCACGTCAAAGTCCGTATCGCTCTCGAGGTCGATGCCAACGGCAGTGTTGCCGGCGCAACCATTGACTCGCCAGGACCCAGCCGGTATTTCACCAACCGGGCTCTCGAGGCAGCGCGGAACTGGAAGTTCAAGCCTGCCAGCATGGACGGCCACACAGTCGCCAGCAAGTGGATCCTGCAGTTTCACTTTGGCCAGGACGGAACCACCATCACACCCGCGGAAACTTCTCCCTAGCATCGCGACTCCCACGTGGCCGACCGTGCGGGCTGTGCGACGAATGCATCATTGGTGAGCATGGTTGATGCATTCTTTGCACCACGCAACCGACTTGTTTTCACGCGCTTGTGCTGGGATCGTCGCGACAACCGGCCTGTTTTCATACACATGTGAATTCAGAAGGGCTAGGGTGGGGTCAACGTTGGCACGCACCAGTCGAAGGACGAACGCAGCCTGCCAAACGCCGGCTAGTTCGGCTGCAGTTGGTGCCATCCTGCTGATGGCGCCGAATTCGAATTCACCACCTGACCCAGGCCGTTCACCCAGTAGTTGGCGTTGGGGCCGGTCCACACATCGCGCGTCTCGCCGGTCAACGGATCGGTCGTCGGCGCGATGCCGTTCAGCACGTTGGTGAAACTCTGCACCAGTACTGCCTGCGCTGCCTGATGCCGCTCGAACGCGGTCACCTGGTTTTGCATTGCCTGCACGCCTGGATCCCGATTTTGCCATCGCCTACGCGGCTCTCGGCAATGCCTATTCCAACCTTGGAGAAACCGGTCTGGCCGAAGCGAATATCCGTCGCGCCTATGAGCTTCGCCAGCGCGTCAGCGAGCACGAACGGCTCTACATCGAGGGCCATTACTACCAGTTCGCCACCGGCGATCTCACCAAGGCCACGGCGACCTATGAAACCCGGGCAGCCACCTATCCAACTGACGTCCCGCCGCGGGACCGACCTTGCCGTTATATGGAGCGATCTGGGCAGATTCGGGCCCAGCCTGGAGCAGGCAAAGGTCGCACTGCGGCAAGGCCGTCATGCGGACGCCAAAGCCGCTTACCAGGAATTCCTCTCCGGATGGAAGGACGCCGATCCTGGCATTCCCGTTCTCCAGTCCGCCAAAGCCGAAGCCGCAAAGCTCTAACCGCCTGCCATCACAGGGGTTAGGTTTCAGGCTCGACTCACTCTGAAGTAGCATTGTTGCCGCGCGACGCCGTGGTTACGCTTGCGCTATCACCCGTACCAGGCGGACGTTATGCGCGCGGTTAGAAATTTCCTGTGCTGGATGTTCGCTCTGGGAGCGATTGTCTTCCTGCGGTCCTCGCTCTTTTCATTCCTCGATATCGCTTCCTGGCCAGACGTCCATTTGCCGCCGACGATGCTGAGCGCCGGCATTCGTGCTGCGCTTCCGGTTCTTGGCGTGGTGTATGGGCTGGCCTGCTGGACATTCTGGACCGGAAAAGCCTCTGCGCGTGGATGGGGCCTTGCGGCCAGCGGAGTGAACGCCACCCTTGGCTGCTTGTTCCTTTACATGGATCGGCGCTTCCTCACCGCGCCTGCCACCGCGTTTCTGAATCCGGATGCGCTCCTGCTGGGCTTCGGCATTGCCGGCATCGTCGCCTTTCGCCGCCGCGATGTCGTTAAGGCGGAGCGATGGATGCAGCCGCTGCCAGGCGACGGAACCAACGCGATCGTCAACCAGGCAATCTGGATTGCCGGCACCGGCGCGTTTATTGCCGGAATGAACTGGTGGTGGCGCTGGGCCGAGACGAATAATCTCGTCTGGATCAGGCGATCGTTCCTCCACAATCTGGCGCTGCTGCTGGCCCTTGAGCTGCTGATGGTCGTGATCCACGAATTTGGCCATGCCGCTGCGGGTGCGGCGTTCGGCATGAAGCTGCGCGCATTCGTGGTCGGGCCATTTCAGTGGCGCGTGCGCGAAGGCAAATGGGAATTTCGCTTCATC
>PLDF01000116.1 GCA_003135055.1 Bryobacterales bacterium
CTGCGTGTTTTGGACAGCAGTGCTGCCATAACGCAGTCGGCAAACGAGATTAGGTTTTCCAATAAGAGGCGCATGACAGGGATACGGGCAACACTCGTCGCGAGGCACATGGCCTCGTCTACGCTAACGACGCGATGGCGGGCGACGTCCCGCAAAATTGCTCGCAAGGTTCCGAGCGGCATCGCCCGCTTGCGTGGAACGGTCGCATGATGCTCGCCTTCCTCATGGGACGTAAGCCTTAAATGGCTCCCGGTCTGCCGGGTTTCCGGTAGCCAATTCGCGCCAACGCTTTCGCCAGGTCGTCGCCCGACAAATCGCGCGGCAGCTTCATACAGCGATGACTTCTTCGCGCACGAAATGCAAGCGGATGATTTTCGGCCGCTCTTGGTCCTCGAAGCGGCAAAGCACCGCGTCGCGGACCATCTCGTTCAACTCTTCGAGATTGTCCGCGCCGGTGAAAATGGAATGGCCGAGGGCTTCAGCGGCATAGCCCCCCTCCGGAGGCTCACTCACAAGAAAGATAATCTCGCTCATGTCCGTTGCCGCTGGCGCCCTTTGTTACTCCGCTAGCGATTCCTCGCCCGGGTCCTCCGAAAGGCCGCCCACGTACTGAATGCGCGCCTCTTCGTCGTATCCGGGAATCGCGTCGAGAGCCGGTTCGACCACCGGCTCTTCCACTACGTCTTCGCCCGCGATCTTCACCCGGCGGTAATACTCCATGCCGGTGCCGGCCGGAACCAGCCGGCCCATGATCACGTTCTCCTTGAGGCCGCGCAGGTAGTCCACCTTGCCGTTGATGGCGGCTTCGGTGAGTACGCGCGTGGTCTCCTGGAAGGACGCCGCGGAGATGAACGAATCGGTCGAGAGCGATGCCTTCGTGATGCCGAGCAACATCGCCTTGCCTTGCGCCGGACGCCCGCCCGCTTCAATCACGCGCTGGTTTTCGGCGCGGAACTTGAACTTGTCGAGCACTTCCTCGGGCAGAAATTCGGTGTCGCCGATATCTTCCACCTTCACCCAGCGCATCATCTGGCGCGATATCACTTCGAGGTGCTTATCGTTGATGTTCACGCCCTGCAAGCGGTAGACTTCCTGGATCTCGTTGACCAGGTACTTTTGCAGCTCCTTTTCGCCCAGCACGTCCAGAATGTCGTGCGGGTTGCGCGGACCGTCCATGAGCGGCTCGCCGGCTTTCACCCGCTCGCCCTCCTGCACGTTGATGTGCACGCCGCGCGGCAGCGAATATTCGCGCTGCTCGCCGTCGTCGCCCACCACGTAGATCTTGCGCTGTCCCTTGGTCACTTCGCCGTATTTCACGATGCCGTTGATCTCCGCGATGATGGCCGTCTCGCGCGGCTTGCGCGCTTCGAACAGCTCCACCACGCGCGGCAGACCGCCGGTGATGTNNGATGTCCTTGGTCTTGGTGGTCTCGCGCGGAATCTTCGCCAATACGTCGCCGGCGTGGACATCTTCGCCGTCGCGAACCATCAAGTGCGCGTGCGTCGGCATCAGGTACTTCTTGGCGTCCGCACGCGTGCTCTGCGCGCCTTCCGGACGCATGATGATGGTGGGCTGCCGCTTCTCGTCGGGCGAATCCATCACCACCAACTGCGACATGCCGGTGACTTCGTCCACCTGTTCCTGCAGGGTGACGCCGTCGAGCAGGTCCTTGAAGTGGACCGCGCCGGTGACTTCGGTCAGGATCGAGAACGTATACGGATCCCATTCGAGCAGGTTCTGGTTGCTCTTCACGGGCGCGCCGTCTTCGGCCAGAATCCTGGCGCCATACACCACCTGGTAGCGCTCCTTCTCGCGGCCCTTATCGTCCACCACCGAGATGATGCCGTTGCGGTTCATGGCGATCAGCTCGCCGGTCTTGCTGCGAACCGTCTGTATGCCGATGTATTTTGCGAATCCATCGAACTTCGCATCCTGCGTTGACTGCTCGTTGATTCGCGAAGCCGTTCCACCGATGTGGAACGTACGCATGGTGAGCTGCGTGCCAGGCTCGCCGATGGATTGCGCCGCGATCACGCCTACGGCTTCGCCGCGCTCGACCAGACGTCCGGTCGCCAGGTTGCGTCCATAGCAGGCGACGCAAACACCGCGCTTCGATTCGCAGGTGAGCACCGAGCGGATTTTGACGCGCTCAATGCCGGCCGCCTGAATGGCCGCCGCGAGCTCTTCGGTGATCTCCTGATTCACGCCGACGATCACGTTGCCTTCATAATCCTTCTGATCTTCGAGCGCCACGCGGCCCACGATGCGGTCGCGCAACGGCTCGATGATTTCGCCGGATTCGATGATGGGCTCNNCGCCGTGCGTCGAGATGAAGTATTGCAGCACGTTGAGACCTTCGCGGAAATTGGCCGTGATAGGCGTTTCGATGATCTCGCCGGAAGGCTTGGCCATCAAACCGCGCATACCCGAAAGCTGGCGGATCTGTTGCTTGGAACCGCGCGCGCCGGAATCGGCCATGATGTAAATCGGATTGAGGTAGCGGCCGGTGCGGTCGTCCTCTTCCATGGCTGCGAACATCTCGTCGGAGACCTTCTCGGTGACCTTGCTCCAGATTTCGATGATCTTGTTGTAGCGCTCTCCGTGAGTGATGGCGCCATCCTGATACTGGTTTTCCACCAGCACCACTTCTTTCTCGGCGGCGCGAACCAGACCGGCCTTTTCGCCGGGGACCACCATATCGTCGATGCCGATGGAGATGCCGGCGCGCGTGGCGTAGAGGAAGCCCAGCGCTTTGACGTCGTCGAGCATGTGCACGGTGATGTGCAGGCCGAACTTCAAATAGCAATACTGCACGAGCTGGCTGAGGCCCTTCTTCTTCAGGAGCCCGTTGATGAACGGCATATCCTGCGGAAGAGCGTCGTTCAGAATCACGCGGCCCACCGTGGTATCCATATACTGCTTCACGAATTCGATGGGCTCGGTATGCATGATGTTCTGCGTATCGAACGCGTGAACCAGGTCGATTACTTTGCCGGTGTAGCGCAGCTTGATGGGGGTGAGCGTTTCCACTTCGCCCATTTCGAGCGCGATCAGCACGTCGTCGGTGGAGGCGAAGGTGCGGCCTTCGCCCTTGGCGCCGGGGCGCGACTTGGTGAGGTAGTAGCAGCCCAGCACCATATCCTGCGTCGGGATGGTGATGGGGCCGCCGTGCGCGGGCGACAGAATGTTATTCGACGAAAGCATCAGCGTGGATGCTTCAATCTGCGCTTCGGGCGACAGCGGAATGTGGACGGCCATCTGGTCGCCGTCGAAATCGGCGTTGAAGGCGGTGCAGACCAGCGGATGGATCTTGATGGCCTTGCCTTCCACCAGCACGGGCTCGAACGCCTGGATGCCCAAACGGTGCAGCGTGGGCGCGCGGTTGAGCAGAATGGGATGGTCTTTGATGACCTCTTCGAGGATGTCCCAAACCACCGGATCCTGCTGCTCCACCAGCTCCTTGGCCTGCTTGATAGTGGTGCAATGGCCGCGCTGCTCGAGGCGGTGATAGATGAAGGGCTTGAACAGCTCAAGCGCCATTTTCTTCGGCAGACCGCACTGGTTGAGGCGCAGGTCGGGGCCGACCACGATCACGGAACGGCCGGAATAATCGACGCGCTTGCCGAGCAGGT
>PLDF01000019.1 GCA_003135055.1 Bryobacterales bacterium
AGCCAGCACAGCGTTGTGCAGCATGCGATGACCCTGCCCGCGGAGTGCCTCATCTTCCGGGCTGGCTGCCGGGTCGGCCAGCAGCAGAGCGGCCAGCTCGGTTTCGTCCGGTAACAACTGATCGAGTGCGACCGTTTTCTGATAGGTCATCGTCCGGCGCGTCTGCCAGCACCGATTCTTCGCTGCGGTGTACAGCCATGCCGACAGCGCCTGCGGATCCTCGAGCTTTGCCAAATGCGGCAGCGCCCTGAACAGGACTTCCTGTGCGGTGTCTTCCGCGTCCTCGCGATGCCCGCAGACTTTGATTCCGAAGGAAAGCACGGTTCGCTGCAACAACTCGAGCGCATGGTGGACAGCAGGCTCATCACCCCGGCGCAGCAGCGCAACAGCCTCTTTCAGTTCGGAACGCACGATTCAGCCAATCTTCATGGAGATATGTTCATTCTATCGCTGCGTTCGCGAAGGACTCGCGCAGATGAGGCAAGCATGACGGAGATGCAAGAGTTCGCTCGGTACCGCGAGTTTTTAACCGTCTGTTCATGGCGTTAACGGGATTTTCATCGCGGGGCCGTGAGCCGGCCAGCATAATCAATCCGTTGCTACCCCGACCCCTTCCGGATCATGTTTCGGCCCCAACCATTTGCCGATGAACCGAGTGCTCACAAGGAAACTGGCCCTGGCGATCTCCATGGCGGCGATGGCTGTCCTGGCAGCTGCCGTGTTGCTTTGGGGTGTGGAGTACAAGTGCTCGCTCTACCGCCTGCATCCTGAGCAGCAGCGGCGAGTAGCGGTCGCGAAGCTGCTTTCGGAAAAAGAGCGTCCGCTTGCAAATCCAACAGAGAGCCTGCTGAGCGCGCCACTCTCGCTGGTTGCATGGAGTGCGCTTTGGCTGTTCCTGACTGCGCAGGGTCGCATTGACCGCGCCGGACGCTGGTCAGCGACACTGGCCTCCCCACGGCTGTTCGTCGGTTTCCGTGTTTCTTGTCTGAGTTACTTTTCCTTCCGGCCCCCGCCAACTCCGGCCTTCTGAATCACGACTCATAACTGAAGCGCGAACGATCGCGCCTGCTCCGCTCTGCGGCGCGATAACGTTCTGTTGCTGGAGGCATGCGCCCCAGCGGCAGCTGGCGTGACAGAGCGCTGTTCGTCACCTGCTCTCAACCCGGAGCGGCGCACCACGCCGCTCCGGGCTCACCAACGCTGGAAGCGCCTGGATATTTCTACGGAAGCGCGAACGCGAAGATGTCGCTTCCGGCGGCAATGGCGAAGTACTGCTTTCCGCCGATTGCGTAGCTCATCGGTGAGGCGTGGATCATTTGTCCGACGCCGAAGTGCCACAACGGCTTGCCGGTGTGCCCGTCGAGGATCACGAAGTTCTCAGCATCGTCTCCGTAGGCGACCAGACCCGTGGCGGTGGACATCAAGCCGCCCCAGCCTTTGTATGGGCCGATCTGAGCATTGCGCCAGGCAAAGGTGAGCGTGTCCAGATCGAAGGCGTTAATGTAACCTTGGCCGCCTTCGCCGGTGGCGCGAGCCCCTGTAGCGTACCAGTTTCGGCCTTCCTGAAAGGGCTCGGTTTTCGACTGGAAGACAGCACAGGCATCCAGCGATCGAAAGTAGAACCGGTGGGTCCTCGGATCATAACTGGGTGAATACCAGTTGGTGGCTCCGCCTTCCGCCGGGCAGATCTCAACCCCCTTTTCGTCAGGGACCAGCCCTGAGGGAACCGGACGACCGTTGGCATCGATGCTCTTTGCCCACGTTTGCTGCTGTGCGAATTGTTTGGCGACGAGGAACTGCCCGGTAACGCGATCGAGGACATAGAGGAAGCCGTTGCGATTGGCTGTCACGATCAGCTTGCGAACCTTACCCCGGAAGTTGGCATCGACCAGCACCGGGGTTTCTACGGCGTCGTAGTCGTAGAGATTGTGCGGCGTGAACTGAAAGTACCACTTGAGCGTGCCGGTGTCGGGATCCAGCGCCAGCAGGCAGCTTGTATAGAGATCGTCGCCGGGGCGCATGCTGCCGTCGTAATCCGGCGAGGGGTTGCCTGTGCCCCAATAGAGCGTGTTGAGACTCGGGTCGTAGGTGCCCGGCATCCAGGTGGTGCCGCCACCGTGCAGGTACATGTCCATCGGCCAGCTATCGCTGCCCTTTTCGCCGGGAGCAGGAATCGTCCAGAACCTCCACTTCTCTCTGCCCGTCTGCGCGTCGTAAGCGGCAAGAAAGCCGCGGACCCCGTCGTCTCCGCCGGAAGTGCCGACCAGCACTGTGTCTTTGACGATGAGGGGCGCGCTGGTAGCGCCATAATTTCTGTTGCCGTGTGCGTAAGGCACATCCCAGATGAGGCCGCCGGATCGAGCATCCAGGCACAACAGGTGTGCATTGTCGGTTTCCATGTAAACGCGGGTGCCCAGGACCGCGATTCCACGGTTGTGATGCACAGCGGCATCGTCCACCAGCCCGTGTGTCAGAGGGCGCGCATGATGCCATAGCAGTTTGCCGGTGCTCGCATCGATTGCGTAGGCATCGTTGGCGCTGGTCACGAACATTACGCCTGCGACGACGACGGGCGTGACTTCCAGCGGGCTGACGGTTCTGGGGTGAAAGACCCACCGAGCGCTGAGGCGCCCGACGTTCTGGGGCGTGATCTGCGCCAGGGCGCTGTAACGCCGCCCAGTGTAGTCGCCATTGTAGGAGACCCAGTTATCGCTCACAGGGCTTTGGAGTAAGTCGCCCTGTTTTACGTCGATGAGACCGGGGCTTTCCAGTGGGCCAGCCGGCGACGGAGCGGACTGCGGCGCAGCGTCAGGCATGAAGGCAAGAGCTGCGAGCAGGACTGAGAAGGACGCGAGCGCCTGGCAAGGCGAAGTTCCGGGTCGAGTCTTCATTTGTCAGTGAGGGGGCGTGCTGTCTATGCCG
>PLDF01000171.1 GCA_003135055.1 Bryobacterales bacterium
ACTTTCATGTCGCACACCCCGTATTCTCGCCCATTCGCCGCCTGCGCGCGCTTCCGCGTTATAGTATATGTTCCTGAGGAATCTATGCGCCGAATCCTGATCAGCAGTTCTCTGTTAGCGGTCCTTTCGTTTACCGTCTTCATGACGGTCCGGATGGCCAGCTCCGCTCCACAGTCCAAGGCCAAAGCGGCCAAAGTCGTAACCGCCGCGGCCGCCGGCTACGGTAATTCGGATGCCATCACCGAAGAGGAAATGAAGATTTACGATTACTTCCTCGCCTCCGATCAACTGGAAGGGCGCAACGTGCCTTCGCGCGGCTACGATACCGCGGCCCTTTACGTGGCAAGTCATTTGGCGGAATGGGGTCTGAAGCCGGGCGGCAGCACCACCAATACCAATGGTCCGCTGCAACCTTATTTGATGCCGTTCGAGTTAGTCAGCCGGCAAGTTATGCCTGAAGAGAGTAAGGCTTCGATTACCTCCGCGGGGGGCGGGCGCGGCGGTGGTGGACGACGCGGCGGTGGCGGAGCAGCGCGTGGCGGCGGCGGAGGCGGCGGTGGAGCTCGCGGCGCAGGGGCGGCAGGTCCGCGCACCACGGAATTCGAGTATGCCAAGGATTGGTCGGTGGTAGCCGCGGGCCGTGGCGGACCGCAGATGAACACGCTGCAAGTGGAAGCGAGTCTGGTTTTTGCGGGTAACGGCTACGTGATCAACAAGACCAAAACGGATCCCTATCAGGGTCTCGATGTACACGGCAAGGTCGTCGTGGTTGCCGGTCTGCCCGCCGAGCTGGCTGCGCAACAAGCAGCGGCCGCGGCGGCCGGTGGCAGAGGCGGACGTGGCGGTGGAGGCGGGCGCGGCGCCGCCGATAATCCCCTGGGTACGGATTGCACGGACTTTCTGACGCCGGAACAAGCGGCAGCCAAGAATGGCGCCGTGGCAGTAATCACCATCGCGAATTTTCAGCAGCTCAGCGCCATGGCCAACCCCAACGCCGGCGGCGGCGGTTTTGGCGGCGGTGGAGGAGGAGGCCGCGGCGCCGGGCTCAACGGCCCCGCCTTCCAGGTACCGAAGTTCCAACAGCCGCCGGCGTGCCCCGCCGTCCCGGCTATCACTGCGGGTTTGGAAATGACCAACGCCATCTTCCAGGGCGAAAAGATCGCCGCGGCGCAGATCTTCTATGCAACCGGCGCCAACACTAAAGAGGATTCTTTTGCGCTGACCGACGAAAAGAAAATCAACTTGCATATCGAGGTTCACTCCGAGCCGGGTCACACCGAGAACGTGGTTGGCATCCTCGAAGGCAGCGATCCGGTTCTGAAGAGCGAGTATGTCGTGATCAGCGCCCACCTGGATCATATCGGGCTCAGCGCACCGCTTCCCGACGGCCACAACGTCAACAATGGCGCCGATGACGACGGCTCCGGGTCCACCGGCCTGCTCGGCATCGCCAAGGCTTTCGCGGAAGGCGCGGCGAAGGGCATGCGTCCCAAGCGCAGCATCATCTTCCTGTGGAACGCCGGCGAGGAAAAGGGCCTGTGGGGCTCGCAATACTTCAACGAGTTTCCGTTCGTGGATCTTAGTAAGGTGGTGGCCGATCTGAACATGGACATGATCGGGCGCACCAAGGGACCCGGCTATACGGATTCGGACGCCACCCACAAGTTGGTGAATCCAGGCGAGGTCTTAGTGGTGGGTCCCAACATCAGCAGCGACGATATGGAGAAGACCATCGAGACGGTGAACGGAAGTTACCAGAAACTGGGGCTCGATCATTTCTACGACACCACCGCGCCCGATGCCACTCACGATAACCTGGGTCCCGCGGGTAGGGGCCAGCGTATCTTCTATCGGAGCGATCATTATAACTTCGCCAAGATGGGAATTCCGATCGCATTCTTCACCGTAGGATTGCACCCGGACTATCACCGTCCCACGGACACCCCCGAGAAGATCGATTACAAGGAAATACAGGTTGTCTCGAAGACCGTCGCCGCGGTGGGCTGGGTACTTGCCACCCAACCGGGCCGGCCCCAGTTGAAGAGCACTCTTCCGGACCAGTTGATCAAGGATATGAAGACCGCGAAGGATCAAGGCTGGGGCAAGCTCACTCCGGTGCTGGCGCCCTTGCCCGGCGAACCATACTAAGTGTGTCTGTCTGTGAGTATCTGTCCGTCTGTGAGTGAGTGTGAGTCTGTCTGTTAGTCTGTGTGAGTGTGTGTGAGTGAGTGTGTGGCGCACGCACTCATGCGTGCAGCGTTCACACTCGTGTGAACGCGTCCGAGTCTTTCCGCGCCACAAGATTATATGCTACTGCAACCTCTTGCCGGCAGGGCGCCCTCCGAGCCCGATTCCGATCAGAATGGTGTCCAGTTATCGCAAGTCTTAGCCAGCCCTGACTTACCCCAGTGACCGCCAGATACCTTCAGGCCGCCCTAACCGCCGCGCTCGCCTTCCTAAGCGCGGCAGCGGTCCTGGTGGTTCACTACCAAGGCTGGACCCTCTACTATGGCGATGCCGACGCCCACTTGATGATCGCGCGGCGCATCTTAGATTCGCAGAACCCCGGATTCGAGCAGTTCGGCTCCGGCTGGCTGCCTCTGCCGCACCTGATAATGCTGCCGTTCGTGCGTGTGGATGCGTGGTGGCGCAATGGCCTCGCGGGCGCCGTTCCGGTGGCGGCTTGTTTCGTGGCCGGCGCATCGTTCTTCTTCGCCGCTGTGCGCCGCACATTCCATTCCACAGCCGCGGCTGTCGCGGCTACCGCGTTGTTCGCGCTCAATCCGAACATCCTCTACTTACAGTCCATTCCCATGACGGAGATGGTGTTCTTCGCCTCGCTGGCGGCGCTGCTCTACTTCACGGTACGGTTCGGGCAGAGCGAGGGATGGCTCTGCGCGGCCGGCGCCGGAATCGCGGCATGCGCCGGCGCGTTGACGCGTTACGAGGGGTGGCTCCTGCTGCCCTTCACAGCGGCGTACTTTCTGATTTCCGCGCGGCGCCACCGTTGGCGCGCAACGCTGGTTTTCTGCGTGTTGGCGGCGGCGGGCCCCTTGGCGTGGCTTGCGTACACCTGGTGGATGACCGGCGACTATCTCGATTTCATCCGCGGTCCGTATTCGCCAAGCGCGATTCAAGGCCGCTTCACCTATCCCGGCCTGCACGATTGGCGGCTCGCATGGCTCTACTTCCGCACCGCCGTGCAGGTCTGCGCCGGGCCCGGACTGGTGTTGCTCGGACTCGCAGGCATCGCCGTTTGCCTCTTTAAGCGCGTCTTCTGGCCGCTGCTGTTGTTGACGCTGCCGCCGGTCTTCTACCTGGCGAACATGCACTCGGGGGCGTCGCCAATCTTCCTGCCCGCGCTCTGGCCCCACTCTTACTACAACGCGCGCTACGGAACTTCCGCTCTGCCGCTGCTGGCGTTGGCGGCGGCGGGTTTGGTGGCGCTGGTTCCGCTGCGGATGCGCACCGCCGCGGCCGGCGTGGCGATTCTGGCGGGCATGGCTTATTGGTTCGTGCACTCGAAGCCATCCGATTGGCCCGTGTGGCAGGAGGCGAGCGTCAACGATGCCGCCCGCCGTGAGCGTATCCACCAGGCGGCGGCATACCTCGCCCCGCGTTATGTGCGGGGAACCGGGATCGTAACTTCGTCCTATCCGCTCACCAGCGTGTTCCGTGAAATGGGCTTGCCATTGCGCGAAGGGCTCATGGTCGATAACGGCCTGCCGTGGCTGGCGGCAGTGCAGCGTCCCGAGTTTTTCCTGAAGCAGGAATGGGCCATCGTGGAAGGCGGCGACCAGGTGCAGAGCGCTATCGACCGCTTGGGGCGTTTCGGGGTGACGTACAAGCTGGAGAAGAAGATTATCGTAGGCAACCAGCCGGTGCTCGAAATCTACCGGCGCTAAGTGGGGCAGCCAATCGTGGCTGCAAGCCGCCTTTCAGCCGGCTTTTCGAGAAGATCGATAGCCTCGGTCAGAGTATACGCGCGGCGGAGGGTTGGAAACCTTCCCAATCCGGCGGAGGTCGCCGCGGGCATGGCGGACAACTCTGCCACCGTAGCTAGGCCATGGCTCCCGCACCTCAACCGGAACCGCAGCCCCCCTACTCCCAAGGGATGCCGTTCTCTTCGCACCAGTCGATGGCGATCTGCCTCAGGGCCTCCGCACGGAATTTAAACCAGGCCGGTTCGATGCGGCGCTGCCGAAGAACGTATTTGAAATGCCGGAATGCCCCGGCGCCGTGAATGGCGTTCAGAAGATCCTCGCGAATCCTGTCGGACCCCACGGCAAGCGAGAATTCCTCCATGATCGCCCACTCGTGGACGTCGAATTTCGAGGGCAGGTGCTGGAAGCGGCCGGTAGAGACGATCCGCTTGGCAAGCTCCCATTCCCGCATCTGCCACGCAGGAAGATCCGGCGCCTCCTCGTCGTCGCCGGATTCCTCCGCGTCGCGCAGTAGATCCTTGGAAACCAGTTCCACTTCGCCGCTGTCCCGATCGACGAAGTAAGTGTACTCGCCGGACTGCACGTCCAGCGCGTCGACAAGGTCTTTGAGCTTTACAGTGCCAGCCATCGCTTCAGGCGTGAGGTCTCGGCGGCGGCGACCGCCATCGGGAGAAGGCAAGCGCGGTTTCGCTATCCTTGCGATCGCCCTCCAATCTCAGGTCGAGGAACACTCCATGGGCTTTCAGAAAGCCGTCCATCTCGTACCGGGAGCCGATGCCCGGCGGCCGTCTTGTCTGAGACACGGTGAATTTCCCAGAGCGGACGCCTTCCAAAGCAACCCCTTCCAGCGCAGCGCGTGTGACGCCGTCGGGATCGTTGGCGAGTCGATTGGCAAGATCCTCGGTAATTTCTGGCTGAACCCCCATGGCGGCCTCTCCGATATTATCCCCCAACGCTGTAGCTAAATGCCTACAGCGAAACGCCCAGTGTCGGGGCGCAGCGCCGTTTCAATCTCCCGGCTGCGTTTTGCGGCCAGGAAGTTCCGCAACTTCACGAAAAGGCCGTCACAGAGGACCACTGAGGACCCGGCGCGGTTCCACGTGTCCGCTGGTTGCGGCACAATGGATGCATGGCGACTCGGTCGAAGGGGTTTGCCGCAACGGAAAAGTCGAGTTGATGGAACCCCTGGGCACGCCGAAGGTTCGTGCATTATCGTGACGTGGGCGGGAACTGCCGGCCCGGTCGATCTTCGCGAAAGAGGGATCGATGAGCCCTGAAGCGGCCGATCCGCGCCGCCGGCTAGCTTAGCTGAACTAATGGCGGAAGTGCCGCACGCCCGTGAAAACCATCGCAGCGCCTAACCGGTCCGCGGCGGCGATCACCTCTTCGTCGCGCACCGATCCGCCCGGTTGAATGAACGCCGTGACCCCGTGCTTCGCGGCTTCTTCCACTCCATCGGCGAACGGGAAGAAAGCGTCCGAGGCAACCACCGTGCCCGCCAGCGGCAGCACCGCTTTCATCGCGCCCAACTTGACCGAATCCACGCGGCTCATTTGTCCCGCGCCAATGCCCACCGTCAGGCCGCGCCGCGCATAAACGATTGCGTTCGACTTTACATGCTTGGCTACCTTCCACGCGAATTCGAGCGCCGACCATTCGTCTTCCGTAGGCGCGCGCTTGCTCTTCACCGCGGCCGTGGCGCGGTCCAATTTCGCGGTGTCGGCGGTTTGCGCCAGAAAGCCGCCCGAAATGGATTTCACCACCAGCCGCTCCGTGTGCGGCGCCACGCGAATCAATCGCAGGTTTTTCTTAGCCGAGAGGATGCCCAACGCTTCCGGCGAATATTCCGGCGCCGCGATGGCTTCGATGAAGGTCTTCGAGATCTCGCGCGCCGTCTCTTCATCCACCGCGCGGTTCAGGCCGATCACGCCGCCGTACGCCGAGACCGGGTCGCACTCGAGAGCCCGCCGATAGGCTTGCGCCAGCTCGCCGCGCTCGGCGCAACAGCACGGGTTGGTGTGCTTGACAATGGCCGCCGCCGGGTGCTCGAACTCGCCGGCAAGCTGCCACGCGGCGTCCAGATCGGCCAGATTGTTGTACGAAAGCTCCTTGCCGTGCAACTGCTCGGCGCCGGCGACGCCCTCTCCGCGGCGGCCGTAAAGCGCTGCCGATTGGTGCGGGTTCTCGCCATACCGAAGGTCCATCAGCTTGGGTGCGCGGATGCTCAATTCGGCTGGCGTGCTGCCTGTTTCCAGACGAGCGCTGATCGCGGCGTCATACTCGGCCGTAGTGCGGAAGGCCTTCCTGGCCAGACGCCAATGGGTCTCGTGCGCCAGCGCCCCGTTTGTGCGCAGCTCTTCGAGGATGGCCGCGTAATCGTGCGGCGAGACCACCACCGCGACATCCTGATAGTTCTTGGCGGCCGCGCGGATCATGGTAGGTCCGCCGATATCGATGTTCTCGATCAGCTCATCCAGCGTGGCATCCGCCTTGGCGGCGATATCTTCGAAGCGATAGAGGTTCACCACCACCATGTCGATGGGCGCGATGCCGTGCTGGGCCAGCGCTTGCATGTGCTCCGGCCGGCCGCGCATAGCGAGCATGCCCGCCGCGATAGCCGGGTGAATCGTCTTGACGCGCCCGTCCAGCATTTCGGGGAAGTGCGTAACTTCGGAAACATCCGTCACGGGGATTCCCGATTCGCGCAGCAGCCGCGCGGTGCCTCCGGTGGAGATCAGCTCGGCGCCAAGCGCGGCGAGCCCGCGGGCGAAATCGGCAATTCCAGTTTTATCGGTGACGCTGAGCAGGACGCGGCGGATCTGGGGCATCTATATCGAACTTACCAGAGACCTGCCCAGTTTACTCTAGGCTTCTGAGTCAAGGTGTCGTGGCGCACGCACTCATGCGTGCAGCGTTCACAATCGTGTGAACGCGCTTCGGTTTCTCCCGCGCCACGTTGAAACGGCCCGGTCATTTCGTGAAGAGTCCCCTGAATCGAGATTGTAGTGCTGGCCTCAGTGCCGCCGATGCTGGAATATGAAGCTGTGTTGACGCGGCGCGAGCAACTGGAAAGGACCGGCTTGACAGTGGAAGAAACCAACGCGATCCTGGATGCATTGGCGGCGGTGAGCGAAGCCGTCACGTTTCGGTTTCTGTGGAGACGGCGCCTCAAAGATCCGCGGGACGAAACTTTGTTGGATACCGCGGTCAACGGCCAAGAGCACCGTCTGGCTACCTTTAACGTGCGGCATCTGGCCGAAGCCGCGCGGGAATTTGGGATTCGAGCAATCTCTCGCCGGGTGAGATCTGACGGGAGCTGCAAGGAGCGAAGCATGAGAAGTAATGTCGCCCTTCGCCTTCAGACATCGTTGCTGGAAGAAGCCAGGCGTGTGGCGCAGTCGGAAGGCGTTGCCCTGAACCAGTTAATCAACGTAGCGGTAGCGGAAAAGCTGTCGGCGTTGCGGACGGACGATTATTTCCGGGAGCGATCGAGCCGGGCGAATATCGGCAAAGCCAAGCGGATACTGAAGCGCGCCGGCCGGGGAAGACCTCCGGCTGCCGGCGATGAGTTTTGAGCTTCTTGAGGAAGGCAGTTATTCCGCGCCCTGTGGACATCCGTCCGGAACTGCATACCCATGTAAAGAGCTAAAATTGAGCTTCCAATGGACCTGGATGCCGTTACATTTCCCGCCTTGATTGTGGCAGAGGACGGATGGGTCGACTATCTTGCCAGTGTGGCGCAGTTGGAAAAGTGGACTAATACGGCCATTAAGAAATACAACAAGCGCCGTGTCTTACTGTACGACTGCAGCGATCACGCTTGGCTGGTCGAAAGCATCGTCTCGCGAGCCCGGCGGAAGCTGTTCGTGAGATTGATTCACGCGGTCTACAACCCGAAAACTCCCGTTCAGATTAGCGTTCGACCGATAACCGAATGCCCAACTGAAACCGTACGCGACGCTCTTCTGCTTATCATCGACAAGGACGATGACGTTTTGACGCAGCACACGGAAGCATCGGACCTCAAGACGGAAATTCAGCACGCTGCTTCGTTCAAGGCCGTCGTCCAGGCCCTTAGAGCCGCGCGGGCCATCTAAACTGATGGTCGATCCCGTTTGCCCGCGCCCTTGCCGCTGCCCCGCCCGACGATGAACCCGTGACCGGGCACGACCGCCGCCGCTTTCACGACGGACAGGAGTGGTTTGCCCAACGCGGCGGCACTCCCAGGGAGGATGTCCTCGCCGAGTTCGGCGCAAAGCCGGAAGATTTCCCGCACTCCCTGGACAACTCCCGGTAAATGCCACCGTACGGATCGAGTGGCTCGATGAGGCCAAGGCAGATGTCCGCACTGGGACCGCCCGACCGCGATGCGCATCCTCGAGGGGAGTTTTGCATTTCGCCGCGCCGGCTCGATCGACGTGAATACGCTGCACGGCAATACGGCGTGCGCAATTCCGGCTCAGGCTTGGAGACTACCGTGTCTTGTTCACGCCGGAAGACGCCGCCATGCGCATCTTCGGCGTCTTCCCACTGCGACCCCAGTAGTCGCCGTTGCCGCGCTACGCCCCGCATGTTCGGCTTTCTTCGACTCGTAGCCCATCAATTCGGTTTTCTCAAGAAACTGTCAATCGCTCTTCTTCGGCTTCTGAAGCCGCCGCGCATGCTCCCGATCGCGCGGGCGGCCGGTGAGCTTCTTCGATAGAACCAGATCTTCGCGGCCCACCACGAAAGCCTGTTCGCCATCGAAGTCCACCGCTTGTCTCCGATCCCAGGCTTCGCCAAACGTGAGCCCCGGCAGGGACGTCAGAACGTCTACCCGCACCGGCTCGACGCCCATCTGATAGAAGATCTCCGGTTCGGTGAAATCCCGCGGCGAAATCCCTTTGGGCGGAGCGCCGAATTAGCTCAGCGCCCCGAATTGTGCTTGCGCATTTTCGATAGTGGGGTCCGTCCAAATGTCGAGATCTTTGGTGAAGCTAGGCTCCGTGTAGATCATTACGGCGTAGCCGCCCACGATTAAATACCTTACGCCTGCCGCGTTCAAGCCTCTCAAGAGATCTTTGTAATCGGAGCTGATCTTCACTTATGCCCTTGCGCGATGCGGCGGTGACCACCAGATCCCAGGCAGCTTCGAGTATCCGCGCCGGCCCTAGCTTCTGCCAGAATTCGACGTCGAATTCCCGCCCCGGCGCGCGGCCGGCGCCAGGCGCTCCATCACTATGCGCCCGGCCATCTACCGTACGATTCCCAACTCGTCGGAAACTTTCTCCAGCGTGCGAACCAGGCGTTCCACGTGCTGCTCGGTATGCGCGGCCGTGCAGGAAATGCGCAGCAGATTCTGCGCCGCGGCGGGGCGCAGCACCGGGTTGATGTAGATGCCCTGTTCGAGCAGCGTCTTGCACAACCGGCACAGGTCGATCTCTTCGCGAATCACCACCGGTACGATCGCCGTCTCGCCCGGCAGTACGTTGAATCCGCGCGCCCGCAGCTCATCCCGCAGCAGGTTCGCTATGTGCAGCAAATGCAGGCGCCGCTCCGGCTCCTTCCGCATGATCTCGAGGGCCGCGCCAACCGCCGCAACCGAAGCGGCCGGCAAACTGGCCGAGAAGACGAAAGGCCGCGCCGTATGCTTCAGATAATCCACCACGGCGCGCTCCGCGGCGATAAAGCCGCCTACCGACGCCAGCGACTTGCTGAACGTGCCCATGATGATATCCACTTCGTCCAGCACGCCCAGATGCTCGGCCGCGCCCGCGCCGGTCCGGCCCAGCACGCCGATGCCATGGGCTTCGTCCACAAACACGCGCGCTCCGTATGGCTTGGCGACGCGCAGGGTTCCCGGCAGGTCGGCGATATCGCCTTCCATGCTGAACACGCCTTCGGACACAATGAAGATCTTCTCGTCGGGCGGGCAGTTCTCGAGACACCGCTCAAAGTGCTCCATATCGTTGTGGCGGAAGCGCACGGTGCGCGCGGGCGACCGCAGCGCCCCTTCCACCAGGCTGGCGTGCAGGTTATGGTCGCAAATCATCACGTCGCCCTTTTCGGTGAGCGCCGAAAGGGTGGCGTAATTCGCCTGGAAGCCGGTTCCGAAAATCATCGCGGCATCTTTGTGGACAAACGCCGCCAGCTCGCTTTCCAGGCGTATGTGCATGTCCAGGGTACCGTTCAGCAGGCGCGAGCCGCTGCATCCGCTGCCATACTTCTTGATCGCCTGAACCGCCGCTTCCTTCACCTTGGGATGCGTAATCAGGTCCAGATAATCGTTCGACCCGAACATCAGCACCTTCCGGTTGCCCATGCGGACTTCACCCGGTCCGCATCCTTCGCGGTCTCCAAAGACCTCGAAGTACATGTAGAGCCCCGCCGCCTGAAGATCGCCGGGGCGGGTGAAGCTCCGGCACTTGTCGAAAAGATCGTTCGACGCGGCGCTTTTCTTCCTGCCGGTGATAACGCTATTGGATGCGCGCATGGTATTCAATTCCATTCGTAGATTCGGTATGTCTTATAGCGCTTCGCTCCCATCAATTCAATGGAGCGGTTCATCAAAACGTTGTCCTCGAGAATCCAGGACATCTCACACGGACCGAAACCCAGCTTGCGTGCGTTGCGGACCAGCATGGCGTAAAAACCCGCCGCCAGCCCCGTTGCGCGGTACTCTTCCACCACCCCTAATGCGAGAACCCGTACACTTCTGATCAAACGTTGATAATACAGGATTTTGAAGATCCCGAGGGGGAAAAGATGCCCGCCAGCCGGTTTTAGCGCAAAATTGACGTCCGGCAGCGCCAGCGCGAAGCCCACAGTCCGGCCGTTTTTCTCGCCAATCAACACAAGTTCGGGCTTTAGAATCATCTTCATATCCTTGCCCTGCAGCCGAAACTCCTCCTTGGTCATGGGCACGTAGCCCCAATTCCGTGCCCAGGCGGATCCATACACTTCCCAGACCCGCTCCACCTCGGCGTCGAAATGTTTCATGTCGATCGGACGGATAGTGACGCCGTTCGTCTTCACCGCCCGGTCCGCCACGCGATCGATTCTTGCCATCTCGATCTTCTGCGCGTGGCTGACGTAGGCGAAGAGGTCTTTGGCTTTTCGCAATCCCGCCTTCTCCATCAACTCCGGGTAGTAGCGCGGATTATACGTCGTCATTACCATGGGACTCGAATCGAAGCCCTCGATAAGCATTCCGCACTCGTAATTCGTCGACGGGTTCATCGGACCCCGGATCACCTGCGCCCCGCGGGCCTTCAGCCACCACCGCGCCTTGCGCAGCAAAGCGTCGGCAACGCCCTGGTTGTCGATGCATTCGAAGAAACCGAAAAAACCGGCGCTCTCTTCATGAAACCAGTTATGCGCCTTATCGAAAATGGCGGCGATCCGGCCCACTACCTTGCCATCCAGCCGGGCCACAAACATCTCCATATCCGCATTCGCGTAGAACGGATGCTTTTCCCGGTTCAATAGGTCCTTGATGGCCATGCGGGGCTGCGGAACAAAATAGGGGTCGCCGCTATAAAGGGTGTATTGGAATTCGATGAACTCCTTCAACCCGGCCTTTCCCTCAACCGATACAACTTTCAAGTCGCCCAATATCTCGCTCCTCATTGCAGTCTTCGGTACAGGAACGGGGTGGCCGCGATCAGAACGACCGCCACAATGGCCCCCGCGAACACGTCGACCGTATAGTGGTATCGAAGATAAACTGTAGCAAAAATGATGCTCAGAGTGTAGGCAAAATACGCGCCGAACCATCGCTTCGAAACTGCCTTGCTAGACCACCACGCGAGGATGGTGAGCTCCGTATGGCCGCTCGGAAAGGCATCGTACGCCACCGATTCCAGCTTGTCCAGCGTCGATTGCATTCCCTGAAACAGCCAGAGTCCGTGCAAAGGTATGTGCTCAAAGTCTTTAAGCAAAAACCGCGGACCCCGCGCGGGGACCAGTACGTAACCGAGGTAAGAGACCAGGTAGCCCAGCGCGATTAAAAAAGCATAATATTGGAACTCCGCATAGTGCCCGCGGCGCCATAAAAGAAAAGCCACCAGCAGAACGGCGGGAACAAAAAACGTGTAAATCCATTGCAAATATTCAGTGAAGGCCGGCGACTGAATCCGGCTGAGCCAAACGCCGGGTTGAAGGCCCCAAATGCGCTGATCGAGGTCCGCCAACTGCTGGTCGTAGACGACGTGCCTCGCCAAGGGCAGGAAATCGGCCATTTCTTTGTAACAGGAAGCTACGTAGATAACGGGGTACCAGTTCCGGAAGAGCCACGTGGTCGGGTTGGGCCGCTTGATCTCATACACCAGCAGCGCCGAGCCCGCCACGTGCCACGCCAGCAGCCACCCGGCGTTGGGTACGCTGCCCCACCACGCCAGCAGCATGGCCGCCATGAAAGCGAAATAGGCCAATACCAGCTTGTCCACCGCCCAGAAGCCGGCGCCGCGCTTTAATACTTCACCCAACCGGCCTCCTTATACCAGGCCAGCGTCTCGGCCAGCCCCGCGTCCAGAGACGTCTTGGCTTCGAAGCCCAACTCCGTGGCGGCGCGGCTCGTATCGCACACCCAGCGCGCGCACGTGGCTTCGGCGATCTTCTCGCGGGAGACCATGCCCGGCGTCCTGGTCAGCGCCGACCAGCGCTCAGCCAGGTATCCAATGCCATAGGCGGCGCTCATCGGCACGCGCAGCACCAGCGGCTTGCGGCGCATAATACCAGCCGCAGCCTCGCGCAGGTGGCTCCAGTTCACCGGTTGGGCATGCGAAAGAAAGTAGGTGCGGCCGAGCGCCTGCGGGCTTGTGGAGGCCGCCAGAATGCCGTCCACCAGATCGCGTACGTAGATAAAGCTGAGCCATCGCTCGCCGCCCGCGATCTGCAGCGCCACGCCGCGGGAGATGGATTTCAGCAACGGGAACACGCCCGTGTCGCGCGGACCGTATACCACCGGCGGCCGCACAATCACCGCCTGCGGCAGCAGGGAGCGAACAATCCGCTCCGCCTCCAGTTTCGACTTGCCATAGTGAGTCAACGGGCGCGTTTCGGAATCCTCGTTGACCGAGCCATCCGCCGGGCTGGGTCCGCAGACGGCCAGCGAGCTGACGTGGACGAAGCGGGTTCCGCGCCCCGCCGCCCGCGCCAGATTTT
This sequence comes from Bryobacterales bacterium, assembly GCA_003135055.1. Classification (GTDB taxonomy): domain Bacteria; phylum Acidobacteriota; class Terriglobia; order Bryobacterales; family Bryobacteraceae; genus PALSA-243. Next base: position 13,089 of record PLDF01000171.1, read on the forward strand.
CCGTGGCGCGCGTATTGCCGCGGTAATAGTCTTCCGGCGTCAGGGCCTTGAGCACCCCGGCAATGTGAATGATCGTGCCGGCGCCGCGCGCGGCTTCGGCCAGCCCTTCGCCGGTTGCCAAATCTCCGGAAACAGCTTCCACGCCGCGTGGCAGCGCCGTTTTGCGCCGCACGGTGGTGGGCCGAACCAGGGCGCGTACTGGCTCGCCGGCATCGGCTAGCCGGTCCAAAAGATGACTGCCGATGAAGCCGGTACCGCCCGTGACAAGGATCACTGCGGTGCGCTGCGGAAGGCCACTTCGCCGAAATAGCTTTCGGCCGTGGCGCCGGTATGCTGCGAGTTGATTTGAATGCGCAGTCCTTTGACGCGCGAAGCGGGCTTGCCGTAGGCGCGCTGGTAGTCGGCCGCTACGTTGTGATTCTCCGCGATCCAGCGGTTGGCATCGGCGGCGCCGGACTCGCAAACGATGTCGAAAACGTGGATCAGGGGAATAAAACTGGCGTTCTGCGCGGTCCCCTTGGGAGCCGTGCTATCCCAGATATAGCTCAGAATGCGGCGGTCGCCGAATGCCACCAATACCTGCGCCGCCTGATCGTCGGTGGAGGCATGGCGGAAATCGCCGCTCGGGGGAAGTTGAGCCACTTTCCAACTCCACGTCAGATACGGCATTTGCGCCAGATCGACGTCTACGCTACGCTCCAGGGCGAAGGAAGCGCTGGCGCTTTTCAAGTGCAAACAGGGGCCGTCCGGTCCGGAACACACCGAAACGTCGGGCCGGCCATGGCTCACCTTGACTTGCCAGTCCGGCGGCAGTTTTCCGGGGTTCAAGCTCTCGCGGTTCAAAGCTATAAAAGCCAGCGGAGAAGTTTGCGCCTGAAAAATGAACGCAGAGATAGTGCACGGAAGTAGCAGCTTCTTCAAATAACCTCGCTGAGGGCCGGTCTGGGGGCAAAGCCCGTGTAACTTACTACTATCGCATGAACCGGCGCCATTTTCCACCTGGGCGAACCGTAGTGGCGCGGGCCCATGGCCTGCGTTGTCCCGAGCCGCTCTGAGCGCTCGGCCCTTCGGCGCAAATCCGCGTTAAAGCGTGTCGGCTTAGCGGGGCCGGCCATGGCCCAAGTCTTCTTTTTCCGCCAATTCCCCCGCCGCCGCTTACCGGTTTCACCCATTCCGCAGCCTCAAGCCGCCTCCAGCCTCTCACAGTCCCCCCGGTATTTTCATGCCGTGAAACTGAGGAAGCCTTATATCGGTCCTACGAAAAATATCTCCCCGGAAGCCTCACCATATCAATAACTTGCGTGGCGGGCACCCCCTTCAATCTCAATAATAAAATCGCGGCCGCGCGTAGCGCTTTTTCATCCGTCCCGATGACGGCCCCGCAGGGGCCGTGAAGTTGAGTCACAGGACTTTTAAAATCGCTAACCCAATCATTCCAAATAGTTTAACGAAATCGCCTCGCAAATTCTTACCACCACCCCTGCTACGCTCAAATAGAGAATCTTCTTATGGCAACCAAGAAACAAATCGCAGCCAGCCGCCTTAACGCACAAAAATCCTCCGGCCCACGCACCGCCGAGGGCAAGGCCGCATCCTGCCTCAACGCCCTGAAGTTCGGCGTCTATGCCAAGACCCCGATCATTTTCGACGAATCCCCCGAGGATCTCGCCCATCTCGCCGCCGAGCGCCACGAGGAGTATCTCCCCGCCAACCCTACCGAGCGATCGCTCGTCGATACGCTCAGTAACATCGAATGGCGCCACCGCCGCCTGCGCCGCTCCGAAGCCGCGCTTTGGGACCACGCCGCCAACCGTATCCTGGACGATGGCCAAGTGGTTCGCGTCACTTCCGGCGCCGCCTTCGCCGTCGAGTCCGGCCGCCTCGCGAGGTGCCAACAAATCGTAACTTTCTGCGAGCGCAAACATCAGCGCGCCCTTACCGAGCTGCGCCGCCTCCGTGCCGCGCCACCCGACCTCGAGGCCTAACCCGCCACCCCGTTTTTGTGGGGCAGCCAATCCTGGCTGCAGCCGGCTTTCAGCCGGCCTTTTCGCCCCGCGGGCGCGTCGGTTTCCGGCGTCCGGAGACGCTCCCGCGAGGGATCGAGGCTTACCCACAAGCGGGGCGCGGGGCTATGCCGCTAGCTCCTGGCTGGCCCGGATAGCTACCGGTCAAGAACAGATAACGCCGGTGAAACTAGCTCTGTTCGTGCAGCTTACGCCGCCGCTGTCACTGTATTCGGCGAAACTCGTTTAGCACCCGCCCGTAGTAAGGCCCCACCGCCATGTCTTCGTCAATTAACGGCCAGTGGATGCCATAACCGGAAGTCGAGAGTCTCGCTCGATTTCGCTTATCGTGGTGCGTGTGCCCGGTCTGCCTTATCGGCGTCTATCGGCGCTTGCTCGGCGTTCAATCCGCGGCTAACCCGTTTCTTCCGCAACCCGCCAGCGAGCCCTCGCGTCAGAGTTCGCATCGGTCCCGTTTCACGCTCCGGAATCCGATTGACGCCATTCCCGCCCTCCTAACTCGCCTCGTTTCGCCGCATATCCGCCACGCAAACTCCGCGCCGCCTCTCAGCCCCAGCCTCCGCCAATTTCCTGTCCAACCCAGTTCCCGAAATAACAAATATTTTCCACCCGTAGTTACAACAACTTATGCTCAACTTACGCTAACTCACCCTTCCCCGCGTAGTAAGTTGGTATTAGCATGTCTTCACGCGGAAACCTTCGATCGTCGCAGGCCGATGTCGCCCGTATATATCGGCGCGCCATCCACAGCCGCCGCTCCGGCATCCCCGGAATACCAAACAGCCATAGCCCCGTTTTCGGACCCTTCGCAAGCCGTCGTGAACCGCCGATGACAAGCGAAAAAACTCTGCGTCTCAGCGTCTCAGCGTCGAATAAATCGCCCCGCGCAGGCTCCCCATCCCCGATATGCCAAACGACCCTAGTCCCATTTTCGGACACTTCCGCCCCTCCCCGCTCCAACGCCTGAAATGTAAACTAAAGTGCGCATTGTGATAGGATTACCCTCAAGAGTCGTCCCTCGAAATCATATGTTGAGGACCGCAAGAATTTCGCGGAATGTCTGCATTTTGGCGGGCGGAATCCTGCTCGCGCCTCCGGCAGCGGCCCCACAGCAGGCGGCGGCCGGCGAATTTGCGCAGGCCATTCGGCCCATCCTGGCGCAGCATTGCGCGGCCTGCCACAACCCGGCCAACCCGAAACTCCGCGTCAACTTCCTCAAGGCCGCCACCGCGAAGGATGTGGAGGCCAACCGCGGCCTCTGGCGGGATGTTGCCACCCAGTTGCGCAACCGCACCATGCCGCCCGTCGATTCGAAACTCACCGAGGACGACCGCCTCCGGGTCGCTCTCCGGATCGATAAGGACCTCCGCCAGTCTGCCTGCGGCGCCGGAGAGTTTGCGGGCGCCGTGGCCACCCGGCGGCTCAACCGGCGCGAATACCACAACACGATTCGGGATTTGCTCGGCGTCGATTACAACGTCTCCGAGCTGTTTCCGGCTGAAGGCACGGGCGGCGCCGGATTCGATACCAATGGCGAGACGCTTTTTGTTCCCCCGCTGCTGATGGAGCGGCATCTCGAAGCGGCCCAGCAGATTCTCGACCGCGTCATCGTTACCCCGAACCTCTCTAAGGATTTCACCGCCGCCGAGTTGCTGCCGGCCGCGCCGAAGACAACCGGTCCGCGCCATCTGCACCTGCTTACCCGCCGGTTTCCAAGGAAAACCGTGGCGCACGCACTTATGCGTGCAGCGTTCACACTCGCGTGAACGCTTTTTTAAGGAGTTATTCGAAATGAAAAACGCGACAACCTACGCCATAAGTCTGGCAGTCTTGGCAACGGCAGTGTTAGCTCTAGCTCAGACCCCGCCCCCTCAATCGTCTGCCCAACCTCCGGCGCAGCCAGCCGGAAGAGGCGCCACCCCGCCGCCCATGCCTCCAGGCCCGAACCCGAACTCGCAATACCGCCTGGGACCCGACTCGATGCCCCAGGAAGGCGTTCCGAAGGGTGAGATCCGCGGACCTTTCACGCTGCCGTGCAATGTCTATCCCGGCACTCAGCACACTTACTGGGTATACGTTCCGGCGCAGTACGATCCGGCGGTTCCAGTAGCCCTGATGATCTATCAGGATGGGCAGGCTTTCAAAGACGAAAACGGCGATCTCCGCGCACAGAACGTGATGGATAACCTGATCTACCGGCGCGAGATTCCAGTGATGATCGGAGTGTTCATCAATCCGGGGCGTACGCCGGAGCAGGTTGAGCCCTCGCCGCAAACCGGTTGGGGCGATGGGACCACGAACCGAGGCATCGAATACAACACGCCCGACGATAAGTACGCCCGCATAATCACCGAGGAGCTGATGCCGGCTCTCTATAAGGATTACAACATTTCGAAAGACCCGGAGATGCACGGAATCGGCGGATCGAGCTCCGGCGCCATCGCCGCTTTCATGGTTGCCTGGGAGCGTCCCAACGATTTCCGCAAAGTGTTGAGCAACGTAGGCAGCTTCGTGGACATCCACGGCGGCTACGTATATCCCGAACGCGTGCTGGCCAGCGAGAAGAAGCCAATCCGGGTATTCCTGTGCGACGGCCGCAACGATAATCGTGGCATCGGGCGCGGCGGCTACAACGAAAAGCGAGACTGGTTCTACCAGAATGTCCGCCTGATGAAGGCCCTCACGCAGAAGGGTTACGAGGTGAACTACGCATGGGGCCTGAATCTGCACGGTCAGAAATACGGCGGAGCCATCATGCCGGACATGATGCGCTGGCTGTGGCGCGACGGCCCGGTCTCTACCGATCCGAACGACATGGTGGAGCGGTCTTTCCGCCAACCGAAGAAGTAGGACAGGCCTCCCGGCCTGTCCATCTTAGCCTCGCCGCAGAGGCCTGGGTAGTGGCGCAGTCGTAGGCGCCGTCCCAGCCCCCTGTTCCCCTGCGCCCTTGACGCCGCGACCAGTTTGATATTCGGATTCCACAACTCGCCTCGCGGCGGTACAACGAATTGGGCGGCCAGATGGAGGCTGGTAACGCCGGGATAGAAAGTCGCGGCCCCGCCGAGCGGCTGGGCGCCGGGGGTCCGAGGGCAGATCCGGTTGGCGGCGAGGAAGGGCCGGCGTTGCAGTCAAAGATCCACGGACATGGCCGCCGTGTTAGGGCGCTCTATAAGGCTCTGGTACATTTCGATTTCAAGGCGCACCGGATCGGCCCCGCCAGCGACCTGCAACGGTGTGCTGTTGGGACCGTGAATGCCGTGGAAATTTGGGATCTGATAATGCGCGGGATTCAGAGCAACATCGGGAATTCCGGCGCCGGTGGCGGCGTTAATCACGCGCACTTCAACGTTGAGCGGCGAGGGCGAGCGCAGCATGTGAATAGGATCGTCAGGCCGCCCGGGAAGGGTTACTGGAACTGAGGGGAGCTATGCACATGTCGCGTTCACACGAGAACGCTGCACGCAGGAGTGCGGCGCCACATACTAGCCACGTATTATTTGATCAGGTGGAGATCGGCAAGGGTGGCTTCATTGGAGCGAACGGTTATGCGGACAGATTGGTTGATCAGGTTCTGGTCGAACTCTACAGCGAGCGGGCCCGCGCTGAAGTCGTTGAGTCGTGGTCCCGCTGGGTTGCCGGCGGCTACCGCGAGACCGTAGTATTCTCCGGGACGAACGGCGGTGATTTCGAATCGGCCGTTCTGGCCGCAACTGGTTCGGCGGATGAAGCCGTCGCGGTGGAGCGCAGGGTCCTGGGGAATCAACACAACCTGGCCGGCGGCGCAGCCTTCTACAGCGCCGCGAACGGTTCCTCCGTTCAGCTTGTAAGTCACCGTTAGCGGCAGATCGCCGGGCAGAATTTCCACGTTGGATCCGGCCGCATCGCGTGCGCCGAACCGAATCGAGTCGAGATAATACGGCGCTGGCGGCGGGGAGGGAAGAATCTGGTATGGTCCCGGATAAAGATTCTTGATGGTGAAACCGGCTTCTCCGTCCGCGGCGCCTTCGAAGAAGCCGATTCCCGGAAGCGCCGAGTCAAAGCCTGAGAACATGTCGGCGGATCTCACCGTGATCCCTGGCAGCTTAGGAGCCGTCGCGCCCTCGGGAGCTTCCATGACAATCGTTCCCTGAATCGAAAACGGCGGAATGAGCCGCAGTTCGACGTTTTCCAGGTCGTGGCCTTTGGCCTGTACCCATTGGGCGGCCCTTAGTTTTACGCCGTCCTTGTCCGCCGTGGCTGACAAGCGGCATTCGCCATCGACTACCGACGCAAAGTCGAATGTGCCGTCACTCCTCGAGTCTTGATGAAGGCTCGGGCGCGCGTGTCCATCCACGGTCACTGAGACCTTGGGCACGGGATTGCCGCTTGCATCGAGAACCACCCCGCGAACACGGCGCACTGGAACCGCGACCAGTTTGATATCCAGATTCCGGAGCTCGCCGCCCGGCGGTACAACGAATTGGGCGGCAAGCTGGAAGCTGGTAACGCCGGGATAGAATGTCTCGGTCCAGCCGAGCGGCTGGGCGCCGGGCGAGTCCGTGGGCGGGTCCGGTTGCGGCCAGGAAGGAGGCGGCGTTGCAGTCAGTATCCATGGACCCGGCCGCCGTGTTACGGCGCTGTATTCTCCCTTTTCGTCGGCCTTGAACCCGAGGCCCATCCCGCCGCCCGGCATTATCTCCTGCAAACCGAGGCTGGCGTTTGGGACTGGCTTTCCAGCGGCATCCAGCACCCGGCCGGAGATCTTGCCGCTCTGATACATCTCGATTTCAAGGCGGAGCGGATCGGCCCCGCCAGCGACCTGCAACGTTACCGTCGGGGGATCGTGAACGGGCCAGAATTTGCCCGCCTCATAAAGGACGGTGTAAGAGCCCTCTTTAGCGGCCTCTATGCTAAAACGGCCGTTGGCGTCGGTGGCGCCGGAGTAGACGAACTGCCCGGACTGAAGGAACTTCAGGGGGACGCCGGGGATTCCGGCGCCGGTGGAGGCGTTGACCACGCGCACTTCGACGGGTTGATCGGCGAGGGCGGCAGCGGCCAGAATCCAGACGGCGAGGATCATGCGCAGCATGTGAATAGAATACGTCAGGCCGCAGGGGAAGGGTTACTGGAACTGAGCCGGATAGGCGCCCGGTAGCGGCGGCCCGGATATCTATTCTCAACTCGCGCGGCGTTTTCATCGGGCGAAGAGCGGCTCCAGCTCAGCCAAGCCAGGGACCCGCGCGAACCGGGGGGTCCGCCCCGCAATTTGCCGGAATTTCCACCCTTGAAAGGTAAATGGCGGGGATTGGCCCGCTCCGCTACCCGGCTGCCGGGACCACATATACCCTGCGGAGGGTAGTCACGAATCCCAGCGGTTCCGCGCCCTAGACAAGTGCGAGCCAACAAAAAAGCGAAAGCGACTCAGGGTTCGCAAATAAGGAGAAACTTAAAAATGACGACGAAATCGCTGCTTCTCATCGGAACCCTGGCTCTGGCTAGCATCGCGAGCGCTAAAACCTACGACCTCACCCTTTCCGCACCGGCGAATGCCGGCAGCGTCCAGATGGCCGCCGGCGCGTACTCCATAAAGGTTCTGGGCGGCTTCGCCTTCTTCACCAACGTGGATACCGGCAAGAAGTTCATCGCCGCCGTGAAATCGGAAGACTCGGGCAAGAAGTTCGCTACAACTGCCGTGGACACCAACTCCAAGGGCGGCGAAGATCAGATTACGGCCATCGAGCTCGGTGGTTCCAGCACGAAGCTTGAATTGGGCGAGTAATTTTTGGCGAATGCGGCCACGATTTTGGCGAAGGTGAACCCCTGGGTTGAACAATGCCCCGCGCAGGCGCTCGCCATCGACCAAGTCCGTGACCATGCAGGCGGGGCAAGCCATGGGGCATGCCCCACGCCACCTCCAATCAGCCGCGCCGCGCTAATTCCGGCCTGGTTCGCCCGTCCCTCATGTAATCCGGATCCCGCTCAGGTAAAATAGGAATGAACTCCACCCCACTATTTTGCGTCTAAGCAGGTGATAGGAACAGCATGAGAGGACCGGCTTTGTGAAGGTTAAGTGGAAGATTATCATTACTCTAGGCGCCTTATTGGTAGCCGGAATCGGCGTATACGCCAGCACCGTATACAGTAAAAAGGGCCTGGTCACGGTGCAGACCGGCCAGGTGGTCCGCCAGGATCTCACCAGCCTGGTCACCGCATCCGGCGAAATTAAGCCGAAAAACTACATCAATATCGGCGCCAACGCTCAAGGCGACATCACCGAGCTTTTGGTGAAGGAGGGCGATCGCGTCAGCAAGGGACAACTGCTGGCCAAGATCGAGGATATCCAGCCCGCCGCCGACGTGGAAGCGCAACGGGCGACGCTCACATCCGCGGAAGCCCAATCGGCCGCCTCCGAAGCCGGCGTGACAGCCGCGGACGACAACATTCGCACCATGCAGGCAGCGCTGGACCACGACAAAGCGGATCTGGATCGCATGAAAGCCGACTACCAGCGGGCCGAACAGCTCTATAACGAAAAGTTGGGCGCCAAGCAGGATTTCGAGATGAAGAAGTACGTCTACGATGCCCAAGTGGCCGCTCTGGCGGAATCGCAGTCCCGTCTGGTTCAGTCGCGGGCGCAGCGCGAGCAGACCGTGGCCCAGCTTTCCTCCGCTCAAAGGCAGATCGCGCAGGCCAAGGCGGTGCTGGTGCGCTACGACGATATTTTGCGCAAGCACAACGCCTACGCCCCTATCAACGGCGTGGTGACCAACCTGCCCGTGCGCATGGGCGAATCGGTGGTGCCCGGCATACAGAATTCCGAAGGCAGCACCATCATGACCATCGCCGATATGTCGGTGATCACCGCCGAGGTGAAAGTGGATGAGACCGATATCGTGAACATCCATCTGGGCCAGGTGGGCGACATCACCATCGACGCCATTCCCAACAAGACCTTCAAGGGACACGTCACCGAAATCGGCAATACGGCCATTCTGCGCTCCACCGGCGTCGCGGCATCGCAGAGCGCTATCTCCAGCCAGGAAGCCAAGGATTTCAAGGTGGTGATCGCCATGGATAACCCGCCGGACGAAGTCCGCCCGGGCCTCTCCTGTACCGCCAAGATCACTACCGCCGTGCGCCCGAACGCGCTCACCATTCCGATTCAGGCTCTCACTGTGCGCCAGAAGGGCGACCTGGAGCCGCAACCCGCGCCCGGCGCGGCCCCGAAGACGGTGGTAAAGCTGACTCCGGCCCAGGAAAAGGTCCGCAAGGAAGAAGTGCAGGGCGTCTTCGTGGTTGAGAATAACAAGGCCGTGTTCCACAAGGTGGAAACCGGCATCACCGGCTCCACCGATATCGAAGTGCTCAGCGGCCTGAAGGAGAGCGACCAGATTGTCACCGGTACTTATCAGGTGATTCGCACCATCCGCAACCAAGCCGACGTCAAGATCGATAACAAGCCGCCGGTGGTGACCCCCACGACTTAGCGGCATATTGATTAACAGCTTGAATAACAGCGAGAAACCATTTCATGGCGACAGCGGTGGCAGAACGGGAACTGCTTGAGCGCGGCGAGCGCCTCAAGCGCGAAGGCGTAGTGATTCGCACTTATGACATCTGGAAAACCTATGTCATGGGCGACCAGGAGATCCACGCCGTTTCGGGTGTGGATCTTGAGATCAAGCGCGGCGAATATGTGGCCATCATGGGCCCTTCCGGCTCCGGCAAGTCGACGCTGATGAATCTGGTCGGCTGCCTGGATACGCCCAGCAAGGGCCAGTATTACATCAACGGCAATCTGGTGAGCGAGCTGAGCGACGACGAGCTGGCCCGCATACGCAACAAGGAAATCGGTTTCGTTTTCCAGACCTTCAACCTGCTGCCGCGCGCCAGCTCGCTGCACAACGTGGAATTGCCGCTGATCTACGCCGGCATCTCATCCAAGACGCGCATTGAGATGGCCAAGACCGCCATGCGCCAGGTGGATCTGGAAAACCGCATGGACCACAAGCCCAACGAGCTTTCCGGCGGGCAGCGCCAGCGCGTGGCCATCGCGCGGGCTCTGGTCAACAACCCGTCCATCCTGCTGGCCGACGAGCCCACCGGCAACCTGGACTCCGTCACCGGCAACGAGATCATGGCATTGTTCGATAAGCTCCACCAGAAGGGAAACACGATCGTGCTTGTGACTCACGAACACGATGTCGCGTTGTATGCCCATCGCGTGGTGACGATCCGCGACGGGAAGGTGGAGAAGGACGAGAAGACCGCGCGGGCCGGGCAGTAGTTACAGCCGGCGGGCCTCGAGCACTGGAACGGCTCGCGAACCTGAACTTACAGCACTTTCGCCATCATTACCAGAAAAAGAGCCTGGTCGTGGCTGATCCCCAACCGGCCCACGACAACCTTTTGGCCTTCTTTGATGTCAAGATCGGTTTGGATTCCCAAGTTCTGATAGCTGATTTGGTCCCCGCCGCCTCCCTTTTCCACTGGCACCTGGTACGAGGAATTCATCTTGTCGATCCGCACGGTGCTGCCGTCGCTCTCGACGCTGATCGAACCGATTCTCAGGGAACTGACGACAGAAACTGGCCGACTCCCGATCTGAAGCGAACCACCCGAGCTGGTCGTACTGACGGACTGGCCCGTCCGCGTGCGGAAGGTCAATACGTCCAGCAGGCCGTAGCTCTTGAATGGAAACGTGTTCTTCAGTTGGGTTGCGACGTCGTCCAGCTCTTTCGGAATCGGCGATCCGGCCGGCGTGGCGGCGTCCGTTGCTACCAGCAGGAAGATCGTCATTTCGATGTTCTTGGGCAGCGCCGAAGGCACATCCAGCTTTTGAATCGCATCTTCAATCGCGCGCATGGCCTCGGGCGAGGCCTCTATCGCCAAAGCATGCATCTCGGCGTTCTGGTGTACTGAGGCGTCGAACACTTGCAGCAGGTTCATCAACTGGCTGGGGTCCGCATATTTCAGGATGAATAGCCTCTGAACCTGCGGTTTCTTGGGCGCCGTCTCCCCTTTCTTGGTATCCTGCGCCGCCAGCGATACAGCCGCGGCCAGCGCTAGTGCGATCCACATCCGTTTCATCGTCACTCTCCTGTAATCCAATAAATCACAACGTTCGGGTCGTTCGTCACCAGCTTCACTAACATATGCTGGGGCGCAGGCGGACCAACCACGCGGTAGGGCGCAAGCGCCGTATTGTGGAGCAGGCGCTTTCGCCTGCCAGGCATGCGTCTCACCGGCACGGATTGCAGCACTGGCAGCGGGCTGGCATGCCCGGCCAGATCGAGCGCGCGAGTGGCGGGCGGAAGCGCCTGCCCCACCGTTGTATGCTTCGGCCAGAATGCCGTCAGCAACATAGCCGCCACCGCGGCCATCGCAAACCCATACGGCCAGACTCCCCGCCACCACGGCCGCCGCTCCACTGCAAGCTGAGCGAGCACGCGCGCCCGCACCGCCGCGAAATGCGCCTCCGGAATCGCTTCCCGATGCGCTCTCCGCAACATTTCCAACGTCTCTTCGAATCCGCTTTCTTCCTGGTCGCGATTCATTGCCGCCTCCGCCCGCGCGGTGAAAAATACCGCTCCACGAAATCGTGCACCTTTGCCCGCGCCTTCGAGACTTGCGAGCGCACCGTGGCCTCGCTCGATCCCAGGGCGCGCGCCACTTCCGCGGTGGAAAGCCCCTCCAGGTCGCGCAACACCAGCGCCGCGCGCTCTTTTTCCGGAAGTATGCGCAGGCTCATCTCCAGCACACGCCGGCGCTCCGCCTGGGTCAGACTTGTTTGCGGATCCATGCCACCGGCGACAAGATCGCCGGCGCTGCTTTCCGGCTCCAGCGCCGGTTTGCGCCGCCTCAGATCGTGGCAGGCATTCACCGTCACGCGGTAAAGCCACGCGGGCAGCGCATTCGCGGCCTGCACTTTGCCGAGATTCTTATAGAGCCGCAGAAACACTTCTTGCGAGATGTCCTGCGCATCTTCCATGTTTCCCGTCAACCGCAGCGCCGTCGCCAGCACCAGGCGCTCATGCTGCCGCATCAGCAGCTCGAAAGCCTCCAGATCGCCGGCGCGCGCGGCCGCGACGGTGTCCCGGCGCTCATCCGGTCCATCCATCGCCGCCACCGCCGCCATCAGCGCCATCTACTTAAGGAAACTGCTGCGGCGGCCAAAGTGTGTATATCATTTTGCTTGAGGGGCGATTCGTTCGTACGGTCGCGGCTCTGTGACGTTGCTTTGCATGCCGCAAAAGCTTGCTCTGCCGCCCGAGGATTTCAGACGTTTGGCCCAGCTTGGCGCCGTCACAGCCGCGGCGGCCTGAGCTTGCGACGGCTGTTCCATGCCAGCCGCTCTGACCGATCAATCGAACCAACCGATACGAGACTTCGTATCGACGACGGCTTCATGGATCGGAATGTTGAGGCGACCTCGGTTTTGCTGAGTCTATCGGCGCCCCTATTTGGCGAGGGGCGGAATCGCGGTGAAGGCGCCGTTCGACTTATCCAAACGACAAGACATAAGCGCTGGCATTCCGGGTCTCCAGTGGAACCGCCTCCTACTGGTCGCTGCCGCGTAAACCGTGGCGATCCTAGCTTGCGTTACGGGAGAACCGGGGGTGCGCAACGCGGCTGGCAGAATCACCGCAAACGACGCCTAGCTTAACTTAGCTAAGCTAGACCCCGGAGGTGCTATCTGCGCGCCAACCCGCGACTTGCAGCGTGCCGGTTAATGCTTCGAACCCGCTTTCAGCCGCCAGATCTCTCCCTGCCTGGCTTCATCACCCGATCACTCACCATATCCGCGATACTTCGAGCCCATCGTTGGCCCGCTGATCCTCCAATGGGTACCGCGGGCCCCAAAGTTCGGATACAGCATGACGCAATTCACCCGTCGATTCCGGATAATCCGCCGCTCGTCGAGTCTCGCCGATACTGTCAGAGCGGCGGTTTGCTAACCGCCGCTCAGGTTTACCAACCGTGCCCCACAGGGGCAGAGTGGTTTGCAAAGGAGTTCCTCAAAAATGTACGCGCAGACCGAATTGCATCTGACGCGGAGTGTTGACCTGGCCACCATAGTAAGGATTATTGGTGCCCAGCACGCCGAAATCGGCCGGGTCGCTGATATCCAGATAAGGATCTCCTAACTGAGTATGGTTCAGAAGGTTGGTGAACTGGAAAATCAAGTTAGCGCCCACGCGCCCTTCCTTCCATACGCCGATGTCTTTCGATACAGTGGCATCGAGGTTAAACGTCGGCATGCCGCGGAGGTTTCCGCCGCCGCCGCAACTGGTATCGAAGCCCAGAATACAGGGGCGCAATTCGCTGTAGACCTGCGCGGGGTTCTTGAACATGTTGATGCCGTTGCCGCCATTGTCGGCATTGGAATTCACGCCGGCGCCGCTGGCCGTGGTCTCCGATACCGAGAGACCGTAGTTTGCGGAGGTTCCGCCCGTGTATTTGGAAGCCAGCACGGCGCCATCCGCCATGAGCGAGTTATTTCCGTTGGTGCTGCCGGTATTGCAATTCATCTCGCCGAAAGATTCGCAACTGCCGTTAAAGTTGAACACGCCCAGCGGCTGGCCGCTTTGCGCGGTGAAGATGGGTGCGATGGACCAGCCTCCCAGCAGGTGGCCGGCGATACCCTTCTGCGTTTTGTAGAGCGGTACCTGCCACAGCACGACCAGGTTGTAGATGAACTTGTAGTCGAAGAACTGCGGCCCGTAGTTGGCCTGGATATTCCAGGGATTGAGCACGCTATACGAGCTTGTGGCCTGCGACGAATTGCCGGTGCCGAGAGCCCTGCTCCAGGTGAAATTGGAGCGCGCCGTAACGCCGTGCCAATCGTGAATGGTCAGCGAAACGTACGCCGCATTGTAGTTGGCGAAGCCGTTCGAGGTGTCGTAATATACCGCCGAAAGCTGGCCGGCTGGAATTGCGGCGGAGCTGCTGCTTGGCATGGTGCGGCCCAACGTCCAGGAGGAAGCGCTGTTCAGCGCGGCCCAAAGCTGATAGACCTGGTTGTTTTGGATCAGGCCGTTCATGGTCGCGTTGTTGGCCACCGCCGCGGTGCAACTGGCGAATCCCTTGCAGAAAGACGAACCGGCGCCGCCGAGAGCCGATTCCAGGAATGGCTGAGGCGCCACCGAGACCTGGCTGACATTGTTGGCGTTGGCCGTCGAAACGGCGAAGTACGTCTGCGCGAAGGCTGAAGCGAAGCTTTGGCCATTGAGCGTGGTCATGGTTGGAACGGCGTCGAGGTCGATCTGCTGCCATTCGTTCTTGATAATGCGGCCGATGTAACCGACTTCGAGCAGCGCGTGCGAAGATAGCTCCCGCTGGATGCTGAGATTGAAGTTATCCGTTCGAGCGGGCCGGAAATGCGGGTCGAGCACCGATCCGGAGCCGGACGCGGCGTTGCCGCCCACACCCGGCACATAGGGTTGCGGCAGCGTTTGCGAGAGCGCCGGCAGAGGAGCGGTCAAGCCGTCCGAGCCGATGCGAAATGCATTGGTGGGATCGAGGCTCGCATTCCCGAGGCATTGGCCGGTCATGCTTGGGTAGCACGATACCGCCTGGCCCAGACCCGTGCCCAGCAGCGGAATCAACACCAGCCCGACGCCATTCAGGCGGCTGAAGACGCGGCTGTAGCCGCCGCGGAAGACGGTTTTGCCGTTGCCCAGCAGCTTGCCCATTACTCCATCGCTGTTGTGCGGATTCCACGCTGCCGCGACGTGCGGACCAAGGCCGCCGTAAAACGGGTTATATGGGTACTTGGTGCTGGCGCCAACCACATTCTTGACGGTCGCCCACGCCACCGTCGGATTGTAGACCTGCCCCTGCAAGGCCGCGGCCTGGCGCGCGTTCAGATAATCGGTCACGTTGATCGGGTGTCCGCTGGTGTCCGTCAGCTCCACCTGCTTCCCGTTCAACTCATAGGGCGGCATTTCCAGCGTGTAACTCAAACCGTAGGTGAGAGTGAAGTTCGGCTTCATGTGCCATGTGTCGGTGAAATACACGTTATAGGACGGGATGACGCTTTGATCGAACATGAACGATCCCGGCGGCTGGAGAGTTAGCTGCGAGCCAGTGCGGGTGAACAGGTCCTGCGACTGGTCCACAATCCCCAGCACCTCGGAGTACAGCTTGTCATAGTTGCTGATCTGGGCGCTGGGAACGCCTACTGGACGATACTGCGAGGGATAAGTCATACCGCCGCCACTGGTGATCTGGTATACCGGCGAATTCATGATGCCCTGGCCGTTGTCGTTGCGCTGATGGTAATCGTAATTCCGTTGGTACTGGCCGCCAAAGGTGATCAGGTGATTACCCCTGATCTTGGTGACGTCGTCGCGGAGCATCTTGTCCTGACCGTCCCAGAACCGCTGGCGCACGCTTTGGGTGTTGACGTTGTAAGGAATCAAAGCCGCGGCGCTTTCCCCGCCGATCTCAAGCGCGCCGCCCAAGCCCGGCAACTGCGGCGGAGCCGCCTCGGTGCCCCACTGCCAGAAGTTCCGCAGATAGCTGAAGCGGAAATCGTTAGTGGTGGTAGGCGTGATATTGGTTGTCATGCCCGTAACCCAGTAGCTCGGCTGTTGGGGACGAACCGCGGTTGCAGCCGGCGTGCCGAGAGTATCGCCGGGCAGTGCGCCGCCGATATCCACTTGCTGGGTGCCCAATCTGACCAGCTTGTAATCGCGGTAGCTGGCCATGAAGCGCCATTTTTCGCCGAAATCGTGATCGATGCGCCCTGTGTACTGGTTGGACGTGATAGGCTCGGCAACCACCCCTTGGTAATTTTCCGTATTGTAATGGTCGCCGCCGGTGGTAGTGTTAGGCAGCGGCATATACTTTTGCCAGAGTTGCGAGACCTGCGTGTTGAGGCCGAGGCCGCGTGGATCGCACGAACCATTGGGACACACTGCCGGTTGATAAGTAACGCCACCCACGTTGACTGGCGTGTTATTCAGGTTATAGGCCACTTCGCCGGCCGAGCCTTCGGGAATCTGGATGATCCCGGCGCGCAGCGTCGGGGTGGGCACGGCCTTGGCATAGATGGCCGATTGAGGGAAGCGGAAGCCTTCGTAGTTAAAGAAGCCGTACCACTTGCCACCGAGCGCCTTTTTGTCGACGATCGGTCCGCCCAGCGCCGTTCCAAAGCGGTTGTCATGGGTGACCGGCAGCGGCGTATACCCCAGCGACCCCGAAGGCGTGTGGTTGTTGTCCCACGAATTCGCGGCGCCCACATCGGTGGCGAAATAGTACTCGTAAACCGACCCGTGGATGGTGTTCGTGCCGCGCCTGGTCACCATCTGCACCTGGCTGCCGGAGGAACCGTTAAAATCCGCCGTCATGCCGCTGGTAGCTACCTTGAATTCCTCAATGCTCTCAACCGGCGTGGGCATGGTGCCTGAAGGAGACCCGGAACCCGCCGTAGGAACGTTGGTGGTAAAGCTGCCGGTGTAGTCGAGCATGCTGCCGTCCATGTCGTTGGAATTGTTGCCTCCGTCGAGCTGGAACGTATTCTGGTCGTACATGGCTCCCGCCACGCTGCCGCCGGGCGTGACGCCAGGCTGGAATACGGCGAACGAAGAAGCGTCCCGCCCGATATTCGGCAGAAGAATCAGCGACGGTCCCGCGATGGTGGTGCCCACCGTGGCATTGGCGGTTTGCAGTTCCGCGCCAGCCACGGAAGTAACCTCCACCGTGGTGGTGGTTGCGCCGACGGTCAGGACCGGGCTAATGGTCAGCACCTGCCCGACGTCTACTTTCTGCGAATTCGCGTCGTAGATGGAAAATCCCGGCTTGTTGAAGGACAGATTGTAAGTCCCCGGCGCAACGTTCAGATAAACGTACCGGCCGGCATCATTGGTGGTGGTGCTCAACGTGTTCTTGGTCGCGGTGTCCACCAGTTTGATCTGCACGCCGGTAATTACGGCGTTCGACGAATCGGTTACCTGACCGGAGACGGTACCGGATGCGGTTGATTGTGTCCAGGCGGGTGTAGCGGTCATGGTCATGAAAACGGCCAGGCACGCTACGCACAGCCCAGGGAAAAAACGAGACTCACCTTTGAAGGTGAGCGCTTGGCTCGCCATAGGTATCCCCCCTACAAATCAAAGACCACAGAAATCATTCATGGATTCTGCCCTCCGTTAAAGAAGCAGAACAATTACGGATTGGGTTGATTTTATTTCCGTTTGTCCGCCTATGTCAAGAGTCAAGTTGACAAATGTGTCAGCGTCAGGTCGACAAATGTAGACAAAACGGGGAATTGCGGAGCGTCGATCTTCAGTTGGGCGGACGTCCCAGAGGCCCCCATTGTGCCGTCCCGACTTGCGTGTCGAGAGTCGGCCGGGCCGGTGGCGCGAGCGCCGTGAGATTCGGCGCTATCGTGAAACCGCTTGCTGACGGGGCACGGCTCCGATCGGAGCGGGAGTGATTTTCCGCAAGAGCACAAAACCACCCGGGCACGGCGAGTGTTCGCTCTGCGCTCAAGGCGTAGCTAAAGGTTGGTCCGGCCGCCGTCAGCGGGCCTTCGATCCGCGGGAGGTCGAAGTCCGCATCGGCCGGGAAGGGGTTCGGTCAATCGCTACGAATCGGGGGTGGCCACGGCCCAGCGCCGGAGCTCTGCCGCCCCGACTTCACCTGCCGATCACGCACGATAGCGGTGAAAACTCCGCGCCGCTTCGTTGGCGCGCAGATCCTCCGCCGGGTACCGCATCTTCCAGCCCGGACGGCGGCGATTTTGAGCCGCTCGCCGAGTTTCAAGGGCTCAGTGGATGCTGGAATCGAGGCTATGGCGAGCGGTTGATTCTGTTAAGGATTTATTTTTGCCTGGTTTAGGGAATTTTCGGCCTCTGTGATCGCGACTCGGGGACTGACCAAAAAGACTTGGGCCGGGAAAAGCAAAGACACTGCGCTCTGTAACTGTATCGGAGATGCAAAGCGCGAAGATGCCAGCCGGAGCATCGGTGAACTTAGTAATGGCAAAGAGTTCCGGGCCCCGGTCTCATTATGGATCAGGTAGCCGGTTGTTTGAGTTATGTCTTATCACGAAAGCGCGTGGCCATTTCGGCGTGGCGCCGCACTCAAGCGACGCTGTCTTGCGCTCCGTTTCGAGACTCATCCGCGACACCTGTTGGCGCGGGCGCGAAGCGCGTTCACACGAGTATGTGTGGCGCCGGAATGAGTGCGTGCGCTACGCCGGCCTCGCGGATTTGTGGCAAGCGAATGCTTCCTGACAATTCAGCAGATGCGGGTAGAGCGGCGGCTGAAAGCCGGCGGCAGACAGTCCGGGAGGACTGTCTTACTTGTAGTTCTCCCTGCCGGATTTCACCACCCAGTCGCGTACCATGGCTGCGAAGCCGCGGGCTTGCTGGTTGGTCCGCAGATCCTCCACTGAGTACCGCATCTTTCTGCCCCAATTCGGGTATTGCCACGTCGTCCCCGGTAAGTTCTGCTGCGCAGTTTCCTTCGTCAAATCCTCTTGATTCACGGCCAAAAGCTGCGACGGCGTGCGCGCCAGGAAACCGATGGCGGCATGATGCAGCTCGCCCGTCAATTCCGCATAATCCACCGCCTTGCGCGGCAAGTCCGCGCGCAGCAAGCCTTCGTCGAATAGCCGGTCGAGCATCTTCTGCTTCTCATCCGTGCGCGACTCCCACTGTGCACGATGCGCGTCGTCGTCAATCGCGCCGGACTTGCGGCGGGCTTCGATATCGGCCCCGATCCAGAAGCCGGCCAGCGTCGGCAAATCGTGGGTGGTGGAAGAGACCAGCGCATTCCGCGGATACTCGGCGGCGGCGCGGAACGCACCGGCCTTATTCTTCTCGAAGTAGAAGAGGCGGTAGCTCAGAATGCCGAACCGCGCCAGCGCCTCGCGGACTTCCGGCTCTACCGTTCCCAGATCCTCGCCGATCACCATAACCTGGTTGCGGACGCTCTCGAGAGCCAGAATGCGGACGAAGTCCTCGGACATTTCGCGCACGTAGGCGCCCTCGGTGGCGTCGCAGCCATCGGGAATCCAGTAGAGGCGGAACAAGCGCATCACGTGGTCGATGCGCAACGCGCCGCCGTGGCGGCAATTGCGGCGGATGGATTCGGCAAACAACCGGTAGCCGTCTTCGAAGTGCCGCTGGGAGTTCGGCGGCGGAAATCCCCAATCCTGCCCCTGTGGCGCAAAATCGTCGGGCGGCGCGCCCACACGGCAGCCGGAAACGAAGAATGGCCGATGCGCCCACAGGTCGCAGCCGAATTGGTCCGTCGCCAATGCCAGATCATGGTAGAGGCCGATCGGCATACGCCGCGCGCGCGCCTTGGCCTGCGCGGCGCGCAACTGATCGTCGATCTGCCACTGCAAATACTGATAAAACATTACCTGGCGCCAATGTTTTTTGGCGAAGGCGCGGGTCGGGGCCGACTCCGGGTCCCGGTACTCCGCCGGCCATTCCGTCCATAGCCACAGATCGGGATTCCGCCGGTGCAAATATTCGTCGAGCGCCGAGTAAAGGGCGAAGCGCTCGAGCAGCTCGCCTTCGCGCGCGCGAAATGCATCGAACTCGCGCGTGCGGGGCGTGCCGCGGCGCCACTCGCGCAGGAACTGTACGAATGCCAGTTTGAGCAACCGCAGTTTGAGCGCGCTCACGCGCTCGTATTCCACGAATTCCGCCGCGCGCAGCTCCTCGATTTCGCGCTCTACGGCCGCCGATTCGCGCAGCCGGCGCGCGCGCCACGACGCAGCGTAATCCTCCATGCTTTCGATATCCAGATACAGAAAATTCTGGTAGAAGATGCAGTTCGGCAGATAGGGGCTGGTATTGAACGGCCGCCGGTTATGGATGGCGTGCAGCGGATTCAGCGCTACGAAACTCGCGCTCAATCCCTCGGGCGCCCAATCGATCAAGGCGAGAAGATCGCGGAAATCGCCGCAGCCCCAGTTGCTCGCCGAACGCAATCCGTAAAGGCCGATGGCGAGTCCGGCTGCGCGCCCGCCTTGCGCCATATGCGGTTGGCTGAATGCCCGCCGCGGCGCGACGATGTAGCGCGTGGCGGCTTTCGCAGATCCGCACTGCACCGAAATCTCGTGATAGCCCAGCGGCAGCTCGACCGGCAAACGCGCCCGCACACGGACCCAGGTGCGGCCTTCCATCGCGATGGAGCCGAACTGCGGCAGATCGCCGGCGTTGAGGCTGAAGGTATCCGCGTGGCCGTCTTCGCGCCGCACCGCGACCGTCACCGGCTGGCCCAGCGAGTCGGCGGGCAGGCTCAGCGGCAGCTCCACCGGGTCGTTTTCCAGAGCCACCACGGTGACCGGCGCGAGCCGCTCCCATTCGCGCCGGGTGTTCGCCGCCAGCGATTGCTCCAGTTCTGTTACGCTGCCGGCGGCCCAGCCCATGGCGCGCAGAATGGCCTGTTTGCCCGCGGTGGTAGTGGCATGATACCGGCCGAAGATATCCCAATAACCCGGCTCAATGCCACGGAGCGCGGCGGCCCGGTCGAGCAGTTCTTCGAATGTGCTGGAGCTCATGTTTCAATCTACGCGCCCGCGCGGGGCGCGACCTGTTGTTGCAGGTGCGGCACGAGCGTGGGACGGCACTGGTGGCAGCGTCTCTGGCGGCTGAGACCGGCGCGCCGCAAGGCTGGCGATTTCGCCGCTGAACCGCAGATCCGCTTCCACCGCCCACGCATGTGCGGGCAGGCGAAAAGAGCCGGCTGAAAGCCGGCTTGCAGCCAGGATTGGCTGCCCCACAAGGCACTTCAGAATCAACGTCAATCTTCGATTTTACAGGAGCCGCTCCGCTCATGCGAAAATGAAAGGTATGGAGAAGCCCCTAGCCAGCGGTCCTGTCGAGTTGTTCGCGCGCGTCGACGACGAATCGGTTACCAACGCGGCAGCCGCCTTGTCGGAGGGAATCGTCTTCACCACGCTCGGACACGCGGTCAATTGGGCGCGCAAGAATTCCATCTGGCCGATGAGTTTCGGCTTGGCCTGCTGCGCTATCGAGATGATGTCGATGTCGGCGTCGCGGTTCGACATCGCCCGCTTCGGCGCCGAAGTGTTTCGCGGATCGCCGCGGCAGTCCGACCTGATGATTATCGCCGGCCGCGTCTCGCAGAAAATGGCGCCGGTGATCCGTCACCTTTATCAGCAAATGCCCGAGCCGCGGTGGGCCATCTCCATGGGCGCATGCGCCACCTCCACCGGCGTGTTCCACAACTATGCCCTGGTGCCCGTCAACCAGGTGATTCCGATCGACGTGTTCGTGCCGGGATGCCCGCCGCGGCCGGAACAGCTGATCTACGCCATCATGATGCTGCAGGATAAAATCAAAGACCAGAGTGGAACCATCACGCAGGTTTTGAATTTGGCATAAATGGCTCGGCGGCCGGCACTCGCGGCTGCGCATCCAGCCAGGCTTGAATCTTGGGCAGAGCCTCTAGCGCGGCGGCGGCCCCGGCCTCGATCAGATCCGGTCCGTTGCCGAATCCATCCCACTGCACGCTGCGCACGGCCGGCGTGATCACCAGATCGCTGTGCTTGCGCCAACTGTCTTCGGCGCGAGTTTGCAGAATCTGAAAGCAGCGGTTGACCACCTGGAACATGTTGGTGGGCGCAACGTCGGGTCCCTGGCCGGGCAAGTACACGGTGATGACGCGGTTGGCGCCGAGCTTCCGCGCCAGCTCGGCGGGAGCTTCCACGCTCATCGCGCCATCCACCAGCAGCCGGTCCTGATAGCGTACGGGCTGGAACAGGCCGGGATACGAGCAACTGGCGCGGATGGGCAGGAACACGTCTCCCGAGCCTTCGAAGTCGACGCTTTCGCCGGTGCAAAGGTCGGTAGCGGTCACGCCCAGAGGGATGCGCATTTCCTCGAAGCGGTAGCGCTTGAGCAATTTTTGGAGGAACCGCTGCATGCGCTCGTTCACCACGAATCCCATGCGGCCGATGCTCCAGCGAGCCACATCGCCAAACCGCATGGAGCAGCCGGCGTGCGCGATTTCTGCGGGCGTCGCGCCGCTGGCATAGGCCGCGGCGACAATGGAGCCCGCGCTCACGCCGGTGATGCAATGGATGGGAATCCGGTGATTGTCGAATACCGATAGCACTCCGGCGTGCGCGATGCCGCGGGCGAATCCGCCGCCTAAGGCCAAGCCGATGCGAACCGGCTCCACGAGGGCTGCCACTGGAGCGGAGCGATGACGCTTCGCCGTTACGTGGCGAAGCACGGAGAGGAATCGGGCCTTCATTTCCTCCTCATCGTAAAATGGACTCTAATGCTCTCGATGCGCACGTTCGCCGTTACGTTACTACTCGCTGCAGCCGCCGTGATAGGCACGCTTAGCACGTTAACACTGTTGCCCGCTCTGTTGCCCGCTCAACAACAGCCGTTCACGGGCACGCCGGAACTGGAGCAATCCCTGCGCCAGTTGAACGAGCTGGGCACGGTGCTCATGATCGCCGCCCACCCCGACGACGAACGCACCGCAGTTCTCGCCTATTTTGCTCGCGGCCGCTACATGCGCACGGCGTATCTTTCCTTGACTCGCGGCGAGGGCGGGCAGAATCTGATCGGATCGGAGCAAGGCGCGCAGCTCGGCATCATCCGCACGCAGGAATTGCTGGCGGCGCGCAAAATCGATGGCGCGGAGCAATTCTTTACGCGCGCGATCGATTTCGGATTCACCAAGACTGCCTCCGAAACTCTGGAAAAGTGGGGCCACGACCGCATTCTCTCGGATGTCGTGTGGGTGATCCGGCGTTACCGGCCGGATGTGATCATTCTCGGGTTCAGCGGTACGGCCGCCGACGGACACGGGCAGCATCAGGTCTCCGCAATGCTGGGCAAGGAAGCGTTCGCGGCCGCTGGCGACGCGACAAAATTTCCCGATCAATTGCGCTACGCGCAGCCATGGCGGGCGAAGCGCATCGTGCGCGCCGAGTTCAACTTTGGCGGCGGGCGCGGAATCCAACCCCCGCCTAAGGGCCAGCCCACGCCGGCCTTTCCTACCTTTCCCGCCCTGCCCCCCGCGGGCGCCGTCAACACCGGCGAGTACAACCCGATTCTGGGCTATTCCTACGAAGAGCTGGCGGTGCTGAGCCGCAGCATGCACCACAGCCAGGGAACCGGAGCCATGCGGCATCCGGGCCCAGGCAGCGCCGATTTCACATTGGTCGCGGGCGCGCCATCGTCGAAAGACCTGTTCGAAGGCATCGATACTACGTGGAGCCGCTTGCCTGGAGGCGCGGCCGTTGCGCCCATTCTGGCGGATGCGATCCGAAGCTTTGAGCCGGCGCATCCCGAGAATGCGCTGCCGCAACTGGTCAAGGCGCGCCCGCTGATTGCCGCCATTTCCGATCCGCTGGCCAAGGCCAAGCTCACGGAGCTGGATGAGGCCATCGCCGGTTGCGCCGGTCTGTGGGTGGAAGCCGAGGCGCACTCCGCGGAGGTGACGCCCGGCGCACAAGCGGCGTTCACCACCACCGTGCTCAACCGGTCGCCGGCCAGTGTGTCGCTCAATAGCGCCAGCGTGGAAGGCATGTTCAACGACGCGCTTCCTGCCAAGCCAGTCACGCTGGGAATCAACCAGTCTGCGGCCATTGAATTCGCGCGTGCGGTTCCGGCATCGCAGCCGTATTCGCAGCCCTATTGGCTGACGAAGCCCCCATCGGGCGATGTTTACGCCGTGGATAACCAGCTGCTCATCGGTCTGCCCGATACGCCACCGGTTCTTCAAGTACGCTTGAAACTCAGCGTCAATGGCGCGCCTATCGAGATAGTGCGGCCGGTACATTACCGGTATGCCGACCGCGCGGAAGGCGAGCGCACGCGGCCGTTCGTAGTAGTTCCGGCGGTCGCGGTGGACCTGCCGGAATCGGTGGCGGTCTTTCCGGAGGCGCGGGCGCGGCAGGTGCATGTCGCCGTGAAGGCGAATGTGGCCAAAGCGTCGGGCAATTTGCGGCTCGATCTGCCGGCGGGCTGGAAAGCCGAGCCGGGCTCGCGGCAGTTCCGGATCGATGCCGCGGGCGAACAGCGGGAAATGGCGTTCGAAGTAACTCCGCCATCCGGCGAGACCGTCGCCAACGTGCGTGCGGTGGCCACCGTTGGCGGCCGCGACATCGCTTCCGGCATGCAGGTGATCGCCTATCCGCACATCCCCGCGCAGACGCTTTTTCCGCCGTCGGACATCAAGGTGGTGCGGGCGAACATCCGGGTGACCGCGCATAGAGCCGGCTACATTATGGGCGCGGGAGACGAGATGCCGGATTGCCTCCGCCAGCTCGGGCTCGAAGTCACGCTGCTGAGCGAATCCGATCTGGCGCAAGGCGATCTATCGCGCTTCGATGCGATAGTGGCTGGCGTTCGCGCCTACAACGTCCGCGCCGGTCTTCGCGCCAACCATGCCCGGCTGCTCGATTATGTGCGCAACGGCGGCACATACATCGTGCAGTACAACATCCCCGACCCGGAGCTGAACATCGGGCCGTACCCAATCACCATTCCCGGCGGCAACCGATACCGCGTCACGGTGGAAGAAGCGCCTGTGACCTTCCCGCATCCCGACAGCCGCTTGCTGCAAGCGCCGAACCATATCAACCCGAAGGATTTCGACGGGTGGATTCAAGAGCGCGGCCTTTATTTCGCGACTGAGTGGGACAAGCGTTACGAGACCGTGCTCGCTTCCCACGACCCAGGCGAGAAGCCCATGGAGGGCGGCGAGCTGTGGACGCGTTACGGCAAGGGAGTCTACATTTTTACGGCGTATTCCTGGTTTCGAGAGCTGCCGGCGGGGGTGCCGGGGGCGTACCGGCTGTTCGCAAATATGTTGAGCGGGAGGTAAGGTTTTGTTATGATTGGTGCTGGGGAGGCTGGCAGTGTCGCTGCCAACCTCCCTCGCATTCGGCTAGAGATCTATTTCGATCTTCAGCTTGGTCCGTCTCGTCCTCGTGAGTAGCAGGAACAAGAACAGTACCAGAAGTGTCATTCGATCACCTCTTTCCACTCCAGTGGATTTGCAACCCCGCCCTCGACGGCGGGGTTTTGCATTTGGAGTCCGCGGGCTCCACGCAAACTTGACCTTGCTAACGTTGAAGTGGAAGCCTCACGTGTAACACGCGGCGCCGTCGAAGTCCATGCGGGGCATTCGGGGCGGACGATGTTGCCTGAACAAGGGCGTTCGCGGGCGTTCGTGAATGATGATGTTGAAGGGGGGGTGGGGATCTGTTATGATCGGTGCTGGGGAGGCCAGCAGAGTCACCTGCCAACCTCCCTCGGATTCGGCTAGAGATCTATTTCAATCTTCAGCTTGGTCCGTTTCGTCCTGGTTAATAGCAGGAACAAGAACAGCACCAGAATGATCATTCGATCACCCCTTTCCACTCCAGTGGATTTGCAACCCCGCCCTTGCCGGCGGGGTTTGGCATTTGGAGTCCGCGGGCTCCGTGCAAACTTGACCTTGCAAGCGTTGAAGTAGAAGCCTCACGTGTAGCACGCGGCGCCGCCGAAGTCCACGCAGGGCATTCGGGGCGGGCGATGTTGCGGGACGATGTTGCGGAACAAGGGCGTTCGTCATAACGTATTGTGATGTAAGGATGCCTTTTTGCAGCCAATGCGGAAACCAGGTCACCGTGGCCGACACTTACTGCGCCCGGTGCGGGATGCGGCAACCGGTGACGCCAGGCGCGGTACCCGTTCCCGCCGCCGATCCGCTGGCATCGCTGCATCCGCGCACGGCGTCGGTGCTGTGCTACGTCCCGGGGATCGGTTGGATCATCTCCATCGTGGTGCTGGCGGCCGACCGTTTCCGGCATGACCGCGTGGTCCGCTTTCATGCGTTCCAGGGGCTGTACCTGTTTGTGGCGTGGCTGATGGCCGATTGGGTGCTCCGGCCCATGTTCGACGTGTTCCTGATCCCACGGATGCAGATCTACCGCATCGTCGAGCTCGTGCTGCTGGGGATGTCGGTCTTCATGATGCTCAAAGCGGGGCAGAATGAGGCGTTTTCCCTGCCGCTATTCGGGGAATTGGCGCATCGTTCGGTGGCCGAGGACTAAGCGCGCCCGGCGCCGTTATAATCAAAGCTTGCTGGGCGGCATTGAAGCAGGTGGCACCAAATTCGTTTGCGGCGTGGGAACCGGACCCGGCGACATCGAGACGATTCAGATCCACACAACTTCGCCGGAGGCCACGACATCGGCAGCCGTGGAATTCCTGGCTAAACGATCGCTGCAGGCGGTCGGCATAGCTTCCTTTGGGCCAGTGGATCTAGCCACCGGGCATATCACCTCGACTCCCAAGGCGGGCTGGCGCAACTACGATCTGGCGGGGACAGTCCGCAGGGGGCTTGGCGTGCCCGTGGCCTTCGATACCGACGTGAACGGCGCGGCCCTGGGCGAAGCGCGCTGGGGCGCGGCGCAAGGCGTCTCCGACTTCATCTACCTCACGGTGGGTACCGGCATCGGCGGCGGCGCCATGGTCAACGGGCGCATGCTGCATGGGCTGGGGCATCCGGAGATGGGCCATATCCGCATTCCTCACGACATGGCGCGCGACCCGTTCCCGGGGGTCTGCCCGTTTCACGGGGACTGCCTCGAAGGCCTGGCGTCGGGACCGGCGATTCAGGCTCGCTGGGGCGCCCCCGCTCCGGAATTGCCGCCGGACCACGCGGCATGGACGCTCGAAGCGCGTTATCTGGCGCTGGCGCTGGCCAACTGGATGTACACGCTTTCCCCCAAGCTCATACTCATCGGCGGCGGCGTAGGGGAGCAGTCTCAATTGTTCGAACAGATTCGCAAGGAGCTCGCAGGCATCCTGAACGGCTACATTCAGGGCTGCGAGATCGCAGCGCCGGGTCTTGGCTCGCGCGCGGGCGTGCTGGGCGCCTTGGCGCTGGCGGAGCAGGCTATTGGGCAAGGGCTTCGCCCTTGATATCCCTGCGGGATACGGGAGACAGGAGTCACGAGCGAGGAGCCAGAATGGCGGTGGCATACGCCCTGAGCAGACCGCCGACTTCTTCGGCAGCGACGGAGAGATGGGTGGCGTCTCCGTATCCGACACCCTGCGCCAGGATCGGGTAATAGCGACATTCTTCCAGCGAGCCCTCAGCGATATTCATGTATCGGGCTTTGTCGGGCTTGCCCCGCCGGCGAAATTCTTCGGCATCGTCGCCATCCGGAGGTTCGAGAATCGGAGCGCTCCATTTCTCGGATACGCCGCGGTCGAGCGAAGCTTGCCGCGTGCGCCGCACAACGGCGATGGCAAGCTAAAGCCTGCTCCTCATCTGGCTCATCGAGACGCGCAGACACTTCTGACGCTGGGTTTATTTCAGGGCGATCGTGATATCCAACTGGCTGGAGAAAGATCCCAGGTTCAGCATCAGCGGAACCAGATTTCCAAAATCGATGCTGGTGGGAACTTGCACGTCGATCTGCAGCAATCCTGAAACGTAGCCAGGCGCCGCGCCCGCGTATTGCACCGTGGAAGTCACGCCGCGAATCGCCACCGTAACGGGCAAGACCGGCGCGGGCAAAGGCACCGTCAGAGGCGAGATGGTTCCATCGGCAACCGCGGGCGTCATCAGACCGGCGCCGCACGCGAAGAACGTAATGATGGAACCGCGCGCGGCGGGGTTTGAGATCGAATTCAACGTTCCGTCCTGATTGAGTACGGCGGCCTGGCCGTGGCCGGAACCATCGAGCGTGAAGATGCCGGGAACGGCCGCGGCTACCGGCATGGCGATGGGGCCGTAGGACTGTCCGTTGAACTGGACGGTCATCTGCGTTGAAGCGGAGCCGACGCCATAAGGCACGACGGCGTTAATCTGATTGGCTCCTGCATAGAGCACCGGCGCCGGAATCCCATCGAACGTCACCGCGGGCGCGCCCGGTCCCAGACTGCTTCCAAATACGCTGACAATCTCCCCGCGGGCGACGGTTCCCTGAGGAAATGGCGCTGTGTTGCCGGCAGCGAAACTGGCGGCGTTCAGGACGCAGGCTGCATAGGGTCCGGGCTGCGCGTTGAAATTGACGCCCGCAGCAAACGCGAAATACGATCCGCTAGAAGCGCCGTACATAGTCTGCGCGGCGCCCGGCGTGGTGAAAAAGACTTGCGACTCCGTTTCTCCGGCAAGGTAGACAATGCCGGCGGACCCGGCAGCCAGCGCGAAGGCGGTGTCATAGCCCAGCCCGCTCATTCCTGTGGAATGCAGCAGTTTTGCGCCAGTGGGGTCGAACTCGGCGACAAAGGGGCCTCCGGTTTCGCGGCAGGTGGGAATCGAATTTCCCGATTGCGGAAAATCCGACCCCGATTCGGTGACGCCGGCAATATAGATATTCCCGCCGCCGTCGAGCGCGATGGCGTAGGCGCCGTCGGACTGCGAGCCACCCAAATAGGTGGACCAGACCACAGCACCGACCGGAGAGAACTTGCTCACGAACGCATCGCCGTCGGGATCGGGATTCGCGGGGTCTGCTTGGGGACCGCCGTAGACCGTCTGAAACGCCCCGCTGGTGACAGGAAAATCGAACGACGACGTAGACCCGGCGACATAAACATTGCCGACGGCATCTAGCGCAATCGCACGAGCGATATCGGGCTCATCACCGCCCCAATAGGTGGCGAACAAGAACGTGGCGCCGGTCGGGTCGAGTTTGGCGACAAATGCATCGCCAAATGATAGAGGTTCGCTAAAAACGGCGCTCATTTTCGCCTGCGCCGCGCCCGGCGTGACAGGGAAATCGTACGAGTCGGTATAGCCTGCGATGTAGGCGTCGCCCTGCGAGTCCACCGTGATCGCACGGCCGGCATCCTCGGCCGAGCCACCGATAGTTGTGGAATAGACCTGCGTTCCGGAAGCGCTCAACTTCGTCACGAAGGCATCGTCTCCGTGATTGGCAACCGGAGCGGCGCCGGTGAGATAAATATTGCCTGCGCTATCGACCGCGACGGCCGTGGCGGCGTTTGGCAGAGCCTTCAAAAATATCGTCCCCCCGGTAGGGTCGAGTTTGGCGACGAATCCGGCCGCGCTTGTCGATCCTGCGATCACCAGATTGCCGCTGGAATCGAGCGCGGCCCCGTTAATATAGTCGCCGGGCAGAGAGACGGAGTTGAGAATATGTGCGCCGGTTGGATCGAGCTTGACGACGAAGCCGTTCCCCGCGACTATCGTGTTACCCGACGAATCGATAACGACCGCGTTAGCCGAGGAACCGCTGAGATACGTGGCGTAGATGAGGAGAGAGGGTGATGCGGAAAGTGCGGGGGGAACTAGCAGGGCAGACCAGAGAAGGCCTGCCCCACGGAGAGTGTTCACAACTATTCTTCCGGCGGTGCTTCTTCGTCGCGGCCTTCGCGCGCCGCCTTCAGCCGCTCTTCACGGCGTTTGGCGCGGTCCGCGGCGCGCTTCACCAGCTCGGAACCCACCAGCTCGATAATGGCTTGCTCGGCGCCATCGCCCTTGCGGGGGCCAAGGCGCGTAATGCGGGTGTAGCCGCCCTGACGCTGGCCGAACCGCGTGCCCAGCGTATCGAACAGCTTCTTCAGCGAATCCGGCGTGCGCAGCACCATGGCCGCCTGGCGGCGCGAGTGCAGCGTATCCCGCTTCGCCAGCGTGATCATCTTCTCCACCAGCGGGCGCACGGCTTTCGCCTTGGGAACGGTAGTGATCACCCGCTCTTCCACAATTACGCTGGTGATCAGATTGCGCAAGAGCGCGTTGCGGCTATCCACCGGCCGCTTGAGTTTAAATCCGGCAACCTTGTGTCTCATTGGCGCTATTCCCCGATCTGGTCCTGATCCAGATCGTCGCCCATGCCGTAATCGGGAATCGAGCCCGGCGCGGGAGGCGGCGGAGCCACCAGGCGGCCGTGCGCGTCGATGCGCATGCCAAGCGCGAGACCCATATTGGCCAGGATTTCCTTGATTTCGTTGAGCGACTTGCGGCCGAAATTCTTGGTGCGCAGCATCTCGGCTTCGGTCTTCTGCACCAGCTCGCCGATGGTCTGAATATTGGCGTTCTTGAGGCAGTTATACGAGCGAACGCTCAATTCCAGCTCTTCCACGGAGCGGTTGAGCACTTCGTTCATCTTGTCGAGGCCGCGCTCGGAGGGCTCTTCGGTGGCCTCCGTCACTTCCTCGAAGTTGATGAAGATGGTCATGTGGTCCTTGAGCAGCTTGGCCGCGTAGCCGATGGCGTCCTGCGGCGAAACCGCGCCGTTGGTCCAGACTTCGAGCGTCAGCTTGTCGTAGTCCGTCATCTGGCCCAGGCGCGCGGCTTCCACCGCGAAATTCACTTTGCGCACGGGCGAGTGCACGGAATCGATGGGGATGTACCCCAGCGCCAGGTCCTCGTCGAAGTTCTTGTCGGCGCTGACGTAGCCGCGTCCGCTCTTGAGGCGCATCTCGATCGATAGCTTGCCCCCTTCGCTGACGGTGGCGACGTGAACGTCGCGGTCGAGCACTTCGACGTCCGCGTCGGTTTCAATCTGTCCGCTGCGGACATCGCCCTGCTGGTCGATGGTCAGGCGCACGGTCTTGATTCCCTCGCCCATGATCTTGAATGGAATCTGCTTGAGGTTGAGAATGATATCGGTGGCGTCCTCGACCACGCCCGGAATCGGGCTGAATTCGTGCTCGACGCCTTCGATGCGTACGGCGGTGATGGCTGCGCCTTCAATGGAACTGAGCAGGACGCGGCGCAGGCTGTTGCCGATGGTTGTGCCGAAGCCGCGTTGAAACGGCTGGGCGGTAAACATTCCATACCGTTCCGTGAGTGTATCGGTATTGGCTACTAGACGCTTGGGTTTTTGGAAGCCCTTAAACATAGATGTCCTCAAATTTGGCAGCCCTGGCTTCGAAGCCGGGCATGCCGGCTACTTCGAATACAACTCGACGATGAGTTGCTCGTTCAATTGGATCTGCACCAGGTCGCTGCGCTGCGGCAGGCTTGTGATGCGTCCCTTCAATCCTTCCCGGTCCACATCGATCCAGTTCGGCGCCGGCGCATGCGCCGTGGCGTCGCGCGCTCCGAGTATGGTCGGATTATTCTTGGCGGCTTCGCGAACCGACACCACATCCCCGATTTTCACCTGGGCCGACGGAATGTCGCACTTGCGTCCATTGACGTCGATGTGTCCATGCCGCACGATCTGGCGCGATTGCGCGCGGCTGGCGCCGAAGCCCATGCGGTAAATGACGCTATCGAGGCGGCGCTCCAGCCCGGACATCAGATTTTCGCCGGTGATGCCTTTGGCCGCCGCGGCCTTTTCGTAGGCCCCGCGGAACTGCGCTTCCAGCACGCCATAAATGCGGCGGACTTTCTGCTTCTCGCGAAGCTGCAGGCCGTAGCCTACGATTTTCTGCTTGCGGTCTTTGCCGTGCTGCCCGGGGACGAAGTTACGCTTTTCAATGGCGCACTTCTCGGTGTGGCAGCGTTCGCCCTTGAGATAAAGTTTCATGCCCTCGCGCCGGCATTGCCGGCAAACCGGGCCGATGTATCTTGCCAATTTCCTCTCCTAACCTTTCCTGCTTCAGGTGCGGTTTACAGCCAACTGGCGGCCTTCGTCCCGCTTACTGCAAATCGAAGTCGAGGAGTCAGAAGCCGAGGAAGACAGAATGAAACGCCGCGGCGCGCCATTCCGGCTTCTGTCTTCTGACTCCTGACTTCTGTCTTCGTTCGTCACACTCTCCGCTTCTTCGGCGGCCTGCACCCATTATGCGGAATCGGAGTTACATCTTTGATGGCCCGCACTTCAATGCCCGCCGTGGCGAGCGCGCGCACGGCGGATTCGCGGCCCGAGCCCGGCCCGCTGACCCGCACTTCCACGGTACGCAGTCCGCTCTCGCCCGCCTTGTTGGCGGCCGTCATCGCCGCCTGCTGGGCGGCGAACGGGGTACCCTTGCGCGATCCGCGGAACCCTAAGGAACCCGCGCTCGACCAAGCGATGGTGTGGCCTTCCTGGTCGGCGATGGTCACGATGGTGTTGTTGAACGTCGCCTGGATATGCACGATGCCCGAGTGGACGACGCGCTTTTCCTTCTTCTTGAAGCTCTTCTTCTTGCCGCCCTTTGCGGGTGCTTTTGCGGATGTTTTTGCGGCTGCTTTCGCCATTATGTCTTACCCGTCGCCTTCTTCTTATTCGCCACCGTGCCGCGGCGCGGTCCCTTGCGGGTCCGGGCGTTGGTATGCGTCCGCTGGCCGCGTACCGGCAGACCGCGGCGGTGCCGCAAGCCGCGGTAGGAGCCCATCTCGATGTGACGCTTGATGTTCATCGAGATTTCCTTGCGAAGATCGCCTTCCACGGCGCCTTCCTCTTCCAGAATCTGGCGGACTTTGTTGACTTCGTCCTCGGTCAGGTCCCGGATCTTCTTGTCGAAATCGATGCCGGCCCGGTAGAGCAGCGAGCGGGAGCGGGTACGGCCCACGCCGTAAATGTAAGTCAGTCCGATCTCGGCTCTCTTGGTTGGCGGCAGATCAACGCCTGCGATACGCGCCATATATTATCCCTGCCTCTGTTTGTGTTTCGGGTTTACGCAGATGACCCGCACCACGCCTTCGCGATTGATCACCTTGCATTTGTCGCAAATCTTCTTGACGGACGCTCGAACTTTCATAAAATCAAACCCTAACCTTCGACGCAGAGACCCTGAGACGCAGAGGCAACGCAGAGAAAACATTTATAAGTGTTCTCTCTGCGCTTATCTCCGCGTCTCTGCGTCAAATTCCCGTTCTCTTCTACGGCCGCGTCAGCACCCACGGCCCATTTTCCGTAACCGCGATGCAATGCTCGAAGTGCGCCGAATTCGACCCATCCTTCGTCACCGCCGTCCACCGGTCCTTCAATACGACCGTCTCCGGCCGCCCTGCGCTCACCATCGGCTCCACCGCCAGCACCATCCCCGGCTTCAGCCGTGGATTCTCATTGCGGCGATCCACATAATTCGGAACCTGCGGCTCCTCGTGAAGCTGCGTGCCGATGCCGTGGCCCACAAACTCCCGCACGATGGAAAACCCGTGCGACTTCACGTGCTGTTCCACCGTTCCGCAGACGTCGAACAGGCGGTTGCCGCTCCGTACCCGGTCGATGGCGAGCTCAAGCGATTCCTGCGTCACCTTCAGCAGCTTCTTCGCCGCCTCGCTCACTTCACCCACCGGAAGGGTCACCGCCGAATCGCCGTAATAGCCGTCCAGCTTCACCCCGGTGTCAATCGAGAGGATGTCGCCCTTCTTCAGGGTCCGCTTCGAATTCGGCATCCCGTGAATCACTTCGTTGTTCACCGAAGTGCACAACGCAAACTTATAAGTCTCGCCCGCCGCCTGCACATAGTAGCCCTTGAACGCGGGCTTCGCGCCGGCGTCGGCAATCATCTTCTCGGCGGCCACTTCGAGCTCCATCGTGGAGCAGCCTTCAACCGCCATCTCCTTCAGCTTCTCGAGGAGCTGGTAAACCAGCATGCCGCTACGACGCATCTTGTCGAGCTCAGCGGGCGTCTTGCGCACAATCATGGACGTCTATCGCCTGACAAATCTTATCGAACACCTTTTCCGGCGGATCCGAGCTTGCATCCACTTCCGTCAGCCGCCGCCCGGCCGTCCGGTAAAACTCGAGCACCGGCCGCGTCTGCCGGTCATAAGCGTTTAGCCGCTCGCGAATCACTTCCTCGCGGTCGTCTTCCCGGATCGCCAGCTTCTCTCCATCCAGATCGCACAATCCTTCGCGCTTCGGCGGCCGGGAGACGATGTTGTACAGGGTTCCGCAGCGGGGGCACTGGCGGCGTCCCATCAATCGGGCAATAATACTATTGTAATCAACCGCGAGATGAATCACCACTTCGCGGATGCCGCGCTCGTCCAGCCACTCGCACAGAAACTGCGCCTGAGGCGTAGTGCGCGGGTAACCATCCAAAATAAAACCGTCCTTGGCGTCGCGTTGACCGAGCCGGCCCGCAACCATGCCGTTCACGGTATCGTCCAACACCAGCGCTCCTGCGTGCATCCTGGCCGCCACCCGGAAACCCAGTTCCGTACCCTGCGCGATCCGCTCCCGCAACATATCGCCGGTCGAGATGTGGGGCGCCTGAAGACAGCGCTTCAGGAGCTTTGCCTGGGTGCCTTTGCCCGATCCAGGCGAGCCGAACAGCACGATATAGTTCGACAATTTAGAAGGAGCTCCTCCGCCCGCGAATTCGCCCCGAGCGCGGAGTAAATCCCTCGTAGTGCCGCATGATGAGCTGGGCTTCGATCTGGTTGACCGTATCCATGGCCACGCCCACCACGATCAGCAACGAGGTGCCGCCGAAATAAAAATTCACGTTCATGCCGTCCAGAATCGCCCGCGGGAAGTGGGCATCGATCCAGGGCCCGACCAGCGCCAGATGCTGCAATTTGATGCCCGAAATCATGATGTCCGGGATGAGGCACAGAATCGACAGATAAATGCCGCCGACCACGGTAATCTTGGTGAGCACCGCGTTCATGTAGTCGGCGGTGTTGCGGCCGGGGCGGATGCCGGGAATGAAGCCGCCATACTTGCGCATGTTGTCGGCCGCTTCGTTGGGGTTGAAAATGATCGAAACGTAGAAAAAGCAGAAGAAAATGATGCCGGTCACGAACAGGATGTAGTAGAGCGGCTCGCCGTGGGCGATCAGCTTCAGCGTGTTCATAGCCCAAGGCATGCTCTTCACCACAGCCACCTGCGTGAGAGTCTGCGGAAACGCCAGAATCGAGGACGCGAAAATCACCGGAATCACGCCGCCCGCATTGACTTTGAGCGGCATGTGGGTGGATTGACCGCCCATTACGCGGCGGCCGATGACGCGCTTGGCGTACTGCACCGGAATGCGCCGCTCCCCTCGCTCCACCAGCACGATGAACGCGACCACCGCGATCATCATCGCCAGCAGCAAAATCAGCTGAAGGGCGCCCCATTCGTGGGTGACGAAAACGTTGGTGTAGATGCTGCCGATGGCGTGAGGCAGGCCGACCACGATTCCCGTGAAGATGATCAGCGACATGCCGTTGCCCACGCCGCGCTCCGTGATCTGCTCGCCCAGCCACATGATGAACGCGGAACCGGTGGTGAGCGAAAGGATGGTCAGCATCACGAAGCCGAAGCCCGGATCTATGACCACACCCTGCTGCATGCCCATGAGCCCCTGGGATATGCCGAAGGATTGGATGACCGAGAGAATGATGGTCAGGTAGCGCGTCCATTGCGTGATCTTGCGGCGGCCCAGCTCGCCTTCCTTCTGCAGCTTCTCGAGCGTGGGAACCACCACCGTGAGCAACTGCAGAATAATCGATGCCGTAATGTACGGCATGATTCCCAACGCAAAGATGGTGAGGCGGCGGATATTGCCGCCGGCGAACAGATCGAAGAAGCCGAATATGGACCCCGCCGCCGAGCTGAAGATCGCTTCCCAGCGCTGAACATTGATGCCTGGCGTGGGCACCTGGCTCCCCAGCCGGTACACGGCGAGCAGCCCCAGCGTGAACCCGAGCCGCTTGCGCAGGTCGGGGATCCGAAAGATGTTCGCGAACGCTTCTAAAAACTTCTGAACCATGGTTCCCTTCCGGCGCTACTGTGCGACAGCCGCGCCGATGGTCTGAGCCGTTCCGCCGGCCTTCTGAATCTTATCCAACGCCGATTTCGAAAAATGGTGCGCTTCCACCGTGATGGTGCGCGTCAACTCGCCCGTTCCCAAAATTTTGAGGCCATCGTGGAGCTTCTTAATGACGCCCAGTTGCAGCAGACGGTCGGCGTTGAACGTATCGCCTTCCAGTTTTTCGAGGCGGCCCAAATTGACGATGGCAAACTGCTTCTTGAAAATATTGGTGAACCCCCGTTTCGGCAGGCGGCGATGCAGCGGCATCTGGCCGCCNNTTCGGCAAACGCCGGTGCAGCGGCATCTGGCCGCCTTCAAAACCGCGCTTCTGGCCGAAGCCGGTAACGGAACGCTGGCCTTTGGCGCCGCGCGTGGAGTACTTGCCCGTCCCCGAGCCCATGCCGCGTCCGACGCGCTTGCGGGGCTTCTTCTGGCCGGCGGGCGGTTTTAAGTCGCTAAGATTCATGCTTCAAAAGTCTCCAAAATTTGCGGCCGGCGTCCGCTCCCTTACGGTCGCGGCTCTGTTACTCTACCACTACCAAAAGATGCGGGCACATCTTTACCATCCCGCGAAAAACCGCCGTGTCGGGCCGCACCACAATCTGATTGAGTTTACGCAGACCCAGCCCCTTTACGACCCGCTTGTGATGTTCCGGGGTGCAGATGGGGCTGCGGACCAGCTTAATTCGAATGGTGCCGATCTTGCTGGTGCTGATCTTGCTGGTGTCGATCTTGCTAGCCTCGTCCATTAGAGTTTCTCCACCGCCAGGCCGCGCATCTCCGCAATCTGCCCGCGCTCGCGGAGCGATTCCAGCGCCACTATGGTCGCCTTCACCACGTTGTGGGCGTTGCGCCGGCCGATCGATTTCGTCAGTACGTTCGGAATGCCGCAGGCCGTGATCACCGCGCGCACCGCGCCGCCCGCAATCACTCCGGTTCCGGCGGGCGCGGGCTTCAGCAACACCTGCGAGCTCTCATACTTGCCGAGCACCTGGTGCGGAATGGTGTTCTCAAGCACGTTGATGCGGCGCAGCGTTTTCTTCGCCGCTTCAATGCCCTTACGGATCGCCGACGGCACTTCCTTCGCCTTGCCGATGCCGTAACCGACCACCTTGGCCGACGGGTCGCCGATCACCACCAGCGCCGAAAAGCTCATGTTCTTACCGCCCTTGACCACTTTGGTGACACGATTGATAGCCACCACCTGTTCCTTCAGGTTCAGCGAGCCCGCGTCGATGCGTTTGAGTGCCTTTGGCATGAATTAAAACTCCAGTCCCGCTTCCCGCGCGGCATCGGCCAGCGCCTTGATGCGGCCGTGGTATTGATACCCGCCGCGATCGAATACCACCTGCTTGACGCCCTTTTCCTTAGCTCGCTCGGCCACCAGCTTGCCGATCGCCTTGGCTGCGGCCACGTTGCCGCCCTTAGTCTTTCCGTCTTTATCCACCGACGAAGCCGATGCCAGCGTCTTGCCCTCCACATCGTCGATGACCTGCGCGTAAATGTGGGCCACGCTGCGGAAGACGGCCAGACGCGGACGCTCCCTGGTGCCGCTGAGCTTGCGGCGGATACGCTGGTGAATGCGGCTGCGAATCTTCTTCTTCTCGATTTTACGGATCATTTGGCGCCAGCCCCCGTCTTGCCAACCTTCTTGCGCAGCGCTTCGCCGGTATAACGGACGCCCTTGTTCTTATACGGGTCCGGCTTGCGAAGCGCGCGGATGTTCGCCGCCACCTGGCCGAGGAGCTGGCGGTCGCGGCCGGTGAGGACCAGGCGCGCCTGCAGATTCTGGATCGGACTCCCCGCCACCTTGTCGACTCTCATGTCGACGCCCTCGGGCAGCAGCAGCTCGATGGGGTGCGAGTAACCGAGCGTGAACGTCGCGACCCTGCCTTTGACGTCGGCGCGAAAACCGATGCCCACAATGTCGAGCTCGCGCGTGAACCCGGTGGAGACGCCTTGCACGGCATTGGCGGCGAGCGCCCGCGTCAGTCCATGGAGCGCGGCGTGTTGGTCCGAGTCGCGCAAAAGCTCGAGCTTGCCATCCTTCTGCTCGATCCGGATCCCCTGTGGTATGGGAACCGTCAGCGATCCCTTGGGACCGGTGACTTGCAGTTGTTCGCCGATCTGCACTTTGACGCCGCTCGGCAGCGGGATCGGCTTTTTACCAATTCTCGACATAGTTCAAACCTTTGGCAGTCAGTTCAACGCGGGTGGCAGTCATTTCAACGCGGAGGCGCGGAGATTTGGAGATCGCGCGGAGAGGAAGCGAGATAGAGGAAAACTCCGCGCTGCCTCCGCATCTCTGCGCCTCCGCGTTGAAAACTAAACTCTCCATCAGCTCAGCCCCTGCAACGGCGAGAGAACCAGAGACAGCGGAGAACTCCGCGCTGTCTCCGCATCTTCGCGCCTCCGCGTTGAATACGAAACTCTCCATCACCACACCCTGCACAGAATCTCGCCGCCCAGATGTTCCTTGTGCGCGTCGCGGCCGGTCATCACGCCTCGCGGCGTGGTCAGGATGTTGATTCCCATCCCTCCCAGCACGCGTGGAATATCCGTCTGGCCGACGTAGACGCGGCAACCGGGCCGCGAAACGCGCTCGATGGCGGAGATCACCGGCTCGTTCAGGGTGCTGTATTTCAGATAAATCTTGATGGTCTTCTTGACGCCTTCTTCGGCAACCTTGAAGTTGGCGATATAGCCCTCTTCCTTCAAGATGCGCGCGATTTCGGCCTTCAGCTTGGAAGCCGGCACGTCCACCTTCGGGTGGCGGGCCTGGATCGCGTTCCGGACGCGAGTCAGCATGTCGGCAATGGGATCGCTCGTCATATTTCTCTTACCTCAGCCCTACCAGCTAGCTTTCACCACGCCTGGAATCTCGCCATTCAGAGCGAGTTGGCGGAAACACAAGCGGCAAATGCCGAACTTGCGCAGGAACGCTCGCGGGCGCCCGCAGCGCCAGCAGCGGTTACGGTGCCGGCATCGCAGCTTGGGCGTTTTCGCCTTGCGCGCTACTTCCAGCTTGATATCCCGGGCCATCTTTGCGGTAGTCGACATATCTCTCCTGTTTACGGCTTTACTGACGGAACGGCATTCCCATTTGGCGCAGCAGCGCCACGCCCTCGGCGTCCGTGCGCGCCGTGGTGGTGATGGATATATTCATGCCCTTGGTCTTTTCGACCTTGGCGTAATCGATCTCGGGGAAAATCAGCTGATCCTTGATTCCCAGCGTGTAATTGCCGCGGCCGTCGAAGCTCTTGGTGGAAATGCCGCGGAAGTCGCGGACACGCGGCAGGGCCACGTTCACCAGGCGGTCGAAAAACTCGTACATGCGGTCGCCGCGCAGCGTCACCATGCAGCCGATCGCCTGTCCTTCGCGCAGCTTGAATTGGGCGATGGATTTGGTGGCCTTCGTGATTACCGGCTTCTGACCGGCGATCTGCGTGAGCTCGTTCACCGCGCCGTCCATCAGCTTGGCGTTCTGCGTGGCTTCGCCCAAACCGATATTGATCGAAATCTTATCGATCTTGGGAACGGCCATGACGTTCTTATAGCCGAACTCCTTGGTCAGCGACGGAACCACTTTTTTCTGGTAATGCTCAATCAAGCGTGCTGCCATTTGGGTCCTCTATTTCTTATCCAAGCTCTGCCCGCACTTGCGGCAGATGCGCGTGCGGCGCGATTTTCCGCCCGCCACGTGATCGATGTGATGCTTGATCCGCACCGCCTTGTTGCAGCCGGGACACACGATCATGACGTTCGACAGGGCGATGGAGCTTTCGCGCTCCGCGATGCCGCCCTTGATCTGCTTCTGCGGGTTGGGGCGCGTATGGCGCTTGATCATGGCGACATGCTCCACCAGGATGCGTCCACTTTCGCGCTGCACCTGCAGCACGCGGCCGGTCTTGCCCTTGTCGCGGCCCGTGATCACCTTGACGGTGTCTTCCTTCTTCAACTCGATGCGCGCCGGCGGGGCCGGCTTCTTCTTTGCAACCGCCATTAGATTACCTCGGGGGCCAGCGAAACGATCTTCATGAACTTCTTCTCGCGCAGCTCCCTGGCCACGGGACCGAAGACGCGCGTGCCGATGGGCTCGCCCACATCGCTGATCAGAACCGCGGCGTTCGAATCGAAGCGGATGTAGGTGCCATCCTTGCGCCGCGTCTCCTTGCGCATGCGGACAATCACGCAGCGCACCACCTTACCCTTCTTTATGGCCGAATCCGGCGCGGCCTCTTTGACCGCGGCGGTAACCACATCGCCCAGCCCGGCGCGCAAACCAAGGTCGCCTCCGCGCGGC
Source organism: Bryobacterales bacterium (assembly GCA_003135055.1). GTDB lineage: Bacteria > Acidobacteriota > Terriglobia > Bryobacterales > Bryobacteraceae > PALSA-243. The sequence goes on from PLDF01000171.1 coordinate 52,997, forward strand.
AGAATACAGGAGAGCCTGCGCGCGCCGGAATTGTCGGCTACCTCGAGAATCGTTCGCATTCCAATCATAGTTAGCTAGCTCCCCGTAACTTCACCGGCGGCAAGACCGCCGGCGCTACCGCCGCCGCGCTACACTTTGACATCTAGTTCCACCGGCTGCGCGCCCACTTGCGCGGCCCTGCGCACCACTTCGGCCAATTGCCACCGCTTCAGCTTGCTCAGCGGCCGGCATTCCACGATGCGCACCACGTCGCCCAGCTTGGCTTTGCCCTCTGCATCGTGCGCGTAGAATTTCTTGCGCTTGCCGATGATGCGCTTATACAACGGATGCGGTACGCGGCGGCTCACTTCCACCACGATGGTCTTCTCCATCTTGGTGGAAACCACCTCGCCGACCTTTTCGTTCTTGAACCCGTGCTGTTCGGCCATTTTATTTCTTCGCCCCCGCCAGTTCGCGCTGCCGCAGGACGGTCAGGATGCGCGCCCGGTCTTTCCGCATGGTGCGCAGCTTCTTCAATCCGTCCATCTGCCCCATGGCCTTCTGAAACTTGAGACGAAAGAACTGGTCTTCCATTTCCGAAAGCTGGTGTTTTAACTCTTTATCGTCGAGATCCCCAGGTTTGAAACCCTTCATATCCCCTTACTCCCCGTCCTCGCGGCTCACGAACTTGGTCCGGATCGGCAGCTTGTGGGCCGCCAGACGCATCGCCGCCGTAGCCGTGGCCTTATCCACGCCTTCCATCTCGAAGAGAATCTTCCCCGGCCGGATCACCGCCACCCACTGCTCGGGCGCGCCTTTACCTTTACCCATACGGGTTTCGGCGGGCTTCTTGGTGATGGGCTTATCGGGAAACAGCCGTATCCATACCTTGCCGCCGCGCTTGATGGAGCGCGTCATGGCGACGCGCGCGGCTTCAATCTGCCGGTCGGTGATCCAGGCGCATTCGAGGGCCTTCAGTCCGAATTCCCCAAAGGAGATGGACGAGCCGCGCCAGGCCTTGCCGCACATGCGTCCGCGCTGCTGCTTCCGGAATTTGACCTTCTTTGGCATCATCATGGCGGTTTGCTCTCAGTCCTTATTTGTTGTCGTCTTTGTTGTGGTCCGGTTTCTCCGCTGCGCCGGACTCGGGCGCCGCTGTTTCCGCGGCAGGCGCTTCCGGCTTCTTCGCAGGCGCTTCGGTCTTGGCCGCGGGCGCCTCGGTCTTGGGCGCAGGCGCTTCTACCTTCGCAACTGGCGCCTCGGCATTTGCCGCAGGGGCTTCGGTCTTTGCGGGTGTTTCGGTTTTCACCGTGGGCGCTTCGGCCGCCGCAGGCGCTTCAGTCTTCACTGCGGGCGCATCGGCCTTCGCCGTGGGCGCTTCGGTCTTCGCGGCAGGCGTTTCGGCCTTCGCCGCGGGCGCTTCGGTCTTCGCGGCAGGCGTTTCGGCCTTCGCCGTGGGCGCTTCGGTCTTCGCGGCTGGCGTTTCGGCCTTCACCGCGGGCGCTTCAGTCTTCGCGGCAGGCGCCACGGCCTTCACCGCGGGCCCTTCGGTCCTCACCGCGGGCGCACCGGCAGCGGGTGCGGGCGCTTCGGTTTTGGCTTCCTGTTTCCACGAGGGCGCCTGCGGCGACATCAACGGCGGCAGAATGGGCGCGCCGCTGCGGGCCGCGGGGCGCGGCAAATCGGCCGGCGGCGCCTGGGTGACAGGTCCGGCGGCTTCGGGAGCTGCGGCTATGGGCTGTTGCCGGTCGCGGGGGCCACGGTCGCGGTCGCGATCGCGATCCCGCGGACCCCGGTCGCGGCGCTCACCGCGGTCGCGCCTGGGTTCGGGCTCGGGCAGAAGGCTGCGGCGCTTGGTCAGGTCGAGAATTTCGCCCTTGTAGAGCCATGCCTTGACTCCGATTACGCCATACGTGGTGTGCGCTTCCGCGAAGCCGTAATCGATGTCGGCGCGCAGCGTGTGCAGCGGAAGCTGCCCTTGCAGATACCATTCGGAGCGCGCGATCTCGGCCCCGTTCAACCGGCCCGATACGCGAACCTTAATTCCCTTGCATCCGAAGCGCAGGGCCGAATCCACCGCCTTACGCATGGCGCGGCGGAATGCCACGCGCTTTTCCAGTTGCAGCGCGATGTTTTCGGACACCAGTTGCGCGTCCAGCTCCGGCTTGTGGACTTCCTGGATATCGACAAAGACCTCGCGCTTGGTCTTCTTCGCCATGTCCTGCTTGAGCTTTTCGATTTCCGCGCCCTTGCGGCCGATGATGATGCCCGGACGCGACGTGCGGATGGTGACGCGCAGCTTGTTGCCGGGGCGGTCGACTTCAATCGAGCTTACGCCCGCCGACTTCAGCCGGTCGCGTAACGCCGCCTTGAGCTCCAGATCTTCCTGCAGCAGCTTGGCATACTGATGCGTGGCGAACCAGCGCGAGCGCCACGGCTTGTTGAAGCCCAGCCGGAATCCGTACGGATGAACTTTCTGTCCCATCTATTCTTTGTCCTTACCCGCCACTTTAATGACGATATGCGACATGCGCCGCTGATACCGGTAGGCGCGTCCCATGGGCGCCGGCCGGACCCGCTTCATGCGCGGCCCTTCATTGACGTAGGCTTCGCTAACGACCAGCGTGTCCACATCCACGTCTTCGTCGCGGTTCACCGCGTTGGCGATGGCCGATTGCAGCACTTTCTCCACCGTGGGCGCGATGCGCTTGTTGGCGACGCGCAGGGTGTTGAGCGCCGCGCCGGCCTGCATGCCGCGGATCAGATCGACCACCAGCCGCGCCTTCTGCGCCGACACCCGGATATATCTCGCTTCCGCTTTCGCTTGCATAATTCCTCTACCTCAGATGGTGCCGCACTGCAAAGTCTTTCGACGCTGAGACGCGGAGACGCGGAGATAAGCGCGGAGAACACAATTCAAATGTCTTCTCTGCGTTGCCTCTGCGTCTCAGCGTCTCTGCGTCGATCATTAGTTTTCTCACCTATCGCATACTACGCCGGCTTCGACGTCTTTTCCGTCGCCGCTTTCACCGAGTGCCCCTTGAACGTGCGGGTGGGGGAAAACTCGCCCAACTTGTGCCCCACCATGTTCTCAGTGATATAAACCGGGATGAATTTCTTTCCGTTGTGAACCGCGACGGTCTGGCCGACAAACTCCGGAAGAATCGTCGAGCGGCGCGACCAGGTGCGCACCACTTTCTTCTCATTGGCCGCGACCAGCACGGCCAATTTGTTTTCCAGATGCGTGTCGGTAAAGGGTCCCTTCTTGACGGATCTGCCCATTTCCTTACCTCTTCTTACTCTTGCGCGTCACGATCCACTTGTCGGTGCGCTTGTTGTTACGGGTCTTGTATCCGCGGGTGGGCTGGCCCCATGGCGTCACCGGATGGCGCCCGCCCGAGGTCTTGCCTTCTCCGCCGCCGTGCGGGTGGTCCACCGGGTTCATGGTAACGCCGCGGTTGTGCGGGGTCTTACCCAGCCACCGCGTGCGTCCGGCTTTGCCGAGCGAGACATTCTCGTGATCGACGTTGCCCACCTGCCCGATGGTCGCCATGCATTCCAGTTGCACGCGGCGGATTTCGCCCGAGGGCAGCTTGAGCAGCGCGATGCCGCCTTCCTTCGAAACCAACTGCGCCTGCGAGCCGGCCGAGCGCGCCATCTGGCCGCCCTTGCCGGGCTTCAATTCGATGTTGTGGACAATGGTGCCGGCGGGCATGTTCTTCAAGGGCAGAGCGTTGCCCAGCAGGATGTCGGCGGCGGCCCCGGACATCACTTTTTGCCCGACCTTCAATCCTTCCGGCTGCAAAATGTAGCGCTTTTCGCCATCGGCGTAGTGCAGCAGCGCGATGCGCGAGGAACGGTTGGGGTCGTATTCGATGGTGGCCACGGTGGCCGGAATGGCGTGCTTATCGCGCTTGAAATCGATCACCCGGTAAGCCTGCTTGGCGCCGCCGCCGATGAAGCGCGAAGTGACGCGGCCGGTGCTGTTGCGTCCGCCGGTGCGCTGCTTCTTTTCGACCAGCGATTTCTCGGGAGTGTCCTTGGTGATATTCTCGCGCGAGACCGAGGTCTGGAAGCGCCGCGTGGGAGTTGTGGGTCTGTAAGTTTTGATCGGCATGACAGATTTGTATAAACCTGGATTTATATCAACCTAGATCTCCGCGAATTCAGGCACTTTTTCGCCCGCCTTCAGCTTCACGTAGGCCTTCTTCCAATCCGAGCGGTATCCGGCGAACCTGCCGCGCCGCCGCAGCTTGCCCTCAAACGTCGCCGTGCGCACTTCCTGCACTTTTACCTTGAAAAGCTTCTCCACGGCCGCCTTGACCTGCGTCTTATTCGCGCCGGCCGCAACTTCAAAACAGAGCGTACGCTCATTGTCTTTCTTGAGCACGCCCTTTTCGGTGACCAGCGGGCGAAGCAGTACCTCGTAGATGGTCATTTTGCGAGCGCCTCCGAAAACTTCCGCGCGGCCGCTTCGCTCAGCAGCACGCTCCGATTGCCCAGCAAGTGATAAACGCTCACCGCCTTGGTGGGCAGCAGCGTGATGCCCTTGAGGTTGCGCACGCCCAGCGTCAGATTCCGGCTCTCGCCGTTATCCACCAGCAGAGTTGTGCGGCCGGCCTCCAGCTTCGCCAGCGCGCCCATGGCGTTCTTAGTCTTGTGATCGGCGAAATCGAAAGCCTGCACCACCTTCAGCTCGCCGTCGCGAAGCTTGGCCGAGAGCGCCGAGCGCAGCGCGCCCACCACCATTTTCTTCGGCAGGTTGTAGCTGTAATCGCGCGGTACCGGCCCGTGCACCGTGCCGCCATGGCGCCACAGCGGCGACCGCACCGAACCCGAGCGAGCGCGGCCCGTGCCCTTCTGCTTCCACAGCTTCTTGCCCGAGCCCGCCACTTCGCGCCGAACCTTGGTCTTGTGCGTGCCCGCGCGCTCCCCGGCCTGATAGTGCCTCACCGCTTCGTAGAGCAGCGCTTCGTTGACTTCGGCGCCGAAAACTTCGTCGGCCAGGTCGAGCGACCCCACCTTTTCGTTATTCAAATCCACTATGTCGACTGTCGGCATGGGAGTTACCTCTTGGCCCTCTGCACTACCACGTATCCGCCGTTCGGTCCGGGAACCGCGCCCTTCACCACCAGCACGTTGTCCTCGGTATCCACTTCCATGACTTCGAGGTTGCGGACCGTCACGCGCTCATGGCCCATGTGGCCGCCCATCCGCATACCCGGAAGCACGCGCGAGGGAAAGCTGGATGCGCCGATGGAACCGGGCGCGCGGTGGAACATGGAGCCATGCGAGCCTTCGCCGCCGCGGAAATGATGGCGCTTCACGACGCCCGCGAACCCGCGGCCCTTCGAGATGCCGATGACGTCCACTTTGTCCTTGGGCTTGAACTGATCCACCAGCACTTTATCGCCGGTCTTCAGATCGTCGTCGCCCGGCCGCAATGCCAGCTCGCGCATGAATTTCGCGCCTTCGACGCCCGCCTTCTTCAGGTGCCCCGTCGCAGGCTTGTTGATGCGCTGCGGCTTGACGAACTCAAGCAGCCCGAGCTGCACCGAGTTGTAGCCGTCCGTTGTGGGCGTCTTGCGTTGCACCACCATGCACGGACCGGCCTTGAGCAGCGTCACCGGCACGGCCTGGCCGTCCGGCTGGAACATCTGCGTCATTCCAATTTTCTTGCCGAGGATTCCTGGGCTCATAGTCTGTTTCCAATCCAAACATGGAATTCAACGCGGAGGCGCGGAGATGCCGAGGCAACGCGGAGAAGATTCTCAAGTGCGTTCTCCGCGCCGTCTCCGTTTTCTCCGCGACTCCGCGTTGAAGTCCTCACTTCCCGAACGCCTTAATCTCGACATCCACGCCCGCCGGCAGATCCAGCTTCANNGCTTCATCAGCGCGTCCACCGTCTGCTGCGTCGGCTCCAGAATATCCAGCAGCCGCTTGTGCGTGCGGATCTCAAACTGCTCTCGCGACTTCTTATCGACGTGCGGCGAGCGCAGAACCGTGGTGACGCTGCGCGAGGTGGGCAGCGGAATAGGACCGGCCACGCTGGCGCCGGTCCGCTTCGCCGTATCCACGATTTCCGATGTCGATTGATCGAGAATCCGGTGATCGTACGCCTTCAGCCGGATGCGAATGCGTTCTCTGAGCGCCATCGTTATTTCACAATCTCGCTGACCG
>PLDF01000468.1 GCA_003135055.1 Bryobacterales bacterium
GACCGGTCGCGATGCCGATCGCGATGAATGTGTAGACGCGCCACGAGCGGCTGAGAGTTACAAACATTCCCGTCGAGGCAACAGGTTGAAATTGGGGGCGCATTCCGCGAAGCCCTCGTATGCCGTCAGGATAGCATGGGCGGCGTGGGGCGGCCCAAGGCTGGCCATGCCTCCGAGCGCTCGGCGGTTCACGAGGCGCCCGGGGTGGAAATACGGATTGTTCCATCGCCTTCACTGCGCAGGCCATGGGCCCGCGCCACTACGAGTCGCTAGCCGGAGTTGTTCTCATCTTCGCCGTCGTCTTCAGGATCGTCCTTGTCGAACAGGCTGGCCTGTGGCTTTGGTGGCAGGTAGTCTCGTCCCAGGTCAAGACGGAGAGGCCCGTGCGGCCTGCCATCGGGCCAGGAGCTGGTCTGCGTCCGGGCGGCATTCTGAGCAAGCCAATCGCACCGATTGTTGTCCTGGTGAATGGCATGACCTTTGGTCCAGATCCAATTCGTCTTATGGACTCCGGTCAGTTCGTCAAGCTCCATCCAAAGATCGGCGTTGCGCACGGGCTGATTCTTCATCCACCAATGGCGGCGTTTCCATAGGACCACCCACTGCGTAATGCCTTGCCTGACGTACTCGGCATCCGTCGTGATTTCCACTTCACAGGGCTCTTTGAACGCGATGAGGCCCTGGATCGCCGCCATCAGCTCCATTCGATTATTGGTGGTGTGAGGATCGTACCCGAAAATCTCCTTCTCCACCGCGCCGAATCGCAGGATGCAGGCCCACCCTCCGGGACCGGGATTACCCAGGCACGATCCATCGGTAATCAGAGAAGCCTTCTTCATCGCCTCTGGAACCGTTGAATGGAGCGGGAGCCTCGATCAGGCGCGGACGTCTGCGTCCGGCTTCACAGGCACGATTCGCGCGACGCATTCCATGACCTTCTTATTTTGTTCAGCCTTCTTCAAGTCGTAAGCTGCCTGCAACCGCATCCACATTTGCGGCGAACTGCCAAACAGGCGGGACACCTTCAGGCACATGACCGCTGACAGGGGTTTGCGGCCCGCCATAATATCGTGCAGCATTTGCCGGGATACGCCAAGGGCTCTCGCTGCGGCAGTGACGGAAAGGCCGACGGACGGCAGGATATCTTCCTTGATAATTTCGCCTGGGTGGACAGGCGGCAGTGCGTTCCTTCTCTCCATAACTTCTCCCTAGTGGTAGTCTTCAAAATCGATATCCAATGCGTCTTCACCCGACCATCCGAAAGTGATCCTGTAGTTCCCAGTCATGCGCACAGACCAGCGCTTCGGGCTGCCGTGCAAGCCGTGGAAGCGAAACCCAGAGATGTTCATGTCCTCGGGCTTTTCCGCCAATTCCAGCAATTGCAGAATGCGCGTACACTTTCTGATATGGCCGGCGCCGATCCGGCGCGTCTTGCCGGCGCGGTAAATCTCTTCAAGCCCCTTGAGTCTGAAGCTGCCGACCATTCTTAACTGTAGACGGCATGGCCCCGAGTGTCAACTAAATAGTTGTCTCCCGTCGCGCCTGAATCCCCAATCGCCCGCCCTGTGCAGTTTGAACACGAAGGTGGTAAAATGTTCTCACGTCAGAAAACGTCGGAAGCATCCTCAAATGGTTGGGCAAGCCTGCGCTGGTTCTAAGTGCCGTATTGGCTTTTTGTGGCTTGACGTGGTGGCTAACGCGGTACCCAGCGTTCGCTGACGCCAGAAAGACTATTGCTCCGTATCAAGGGTGGATTCAGATATGCCTGGTCGGCTCATCCGCGGTGCTGGCCATCTTCATCACTGCCAAGTTCGGGACCTGGCTGACAAACGCAATGGGCCGTCGGCGTTTTAAGAAGGCGCTTCACAACCACCTTAAGACCCTCACGATTCCAGAGAGGGCTGTCCTGTGCTCCTATTTGAAGCGGGGAACGAGAACCGCCGAGTGGCCGATTGACAACAGCGTGGTTGGAGCGCTGATTAGCCGCGGGATTCTCTATCGCGACGGAATGGGAGACATGCGGGCTTTCCCCACCCACGTTACCGAGGATGTCTGGTCAGAGATCAATAAGCATCCCGAACTAATCGTCTAGCGCTTCGTCGCAGGAGACCGCGACGGCGATGGAGCTATCCACTGGGGGGGACTCAATGAACGACAGAAGGGCCTTGGCCGGAGCAACGACCGGACTGCGCGGCAATCTATGCGAGTTCCCGGCGATGTTCGCAAAAGGCGTGCTGATCAGCGTTGCAGATGAGTTCCATACGGCGACAGCCACCCTTGTAGATTTGGGGCACGGGCCGATGGCCGTTACCTGCGCCCACGTAATAACCCATCGGAAGTCTGAAGCGGCGCCAAGCTACCTCGAAATGTGGAGGGACGGAAGGGCATTGATCCGCGTCGGCAATGTTCGGGTCTCCCCTTCGCAGCTCGCCGGGCTCGACGGGGAGGTCGATCTGGCGACCATCAGCTTGTCCGATGAACAGGCTGCCGACTTGGTGAGCGAGGACGGAATTGCGGCCCAGTTTTACCGGCCGGCTCGCTGGCCTCCAGATCGCGCAAAAGAAGGTGAGTCCGTCGCCATTGGAGGGTTCCCCGCCGAGTGGCGGCAGAGACGCTCCGAGGCTCGGGAGATGATCTTGCGCTACTATGGCATTGGTGCGACACCCGTCACTTCGGCGTCTGAAAGACAATTTGGCTGTAGGTTTGAGCGTGAGGGCTGGATATGGATGTCGCGCGATGCCGAACTGCCCGATCTCACCACGTTGGGTGGCCTGAGTGGCGGGCCGGTCTTCGCAGAAAGGCATCTTCACAGGGCGCTGGTTGGCATCGTTAAGAACTTCCGGGAGGACTGCGACATCATGCTAATGTCCCACACGGATTGGATTCAGGAAGATGGCTCGATTCGTACAGACCACCCTTGGGGCAACGCACCCACGACCGAGACCCTTTAATTTTCGCCGGAGGACTTTGGAAGTAAGAGGATTATGCCACGCAAATGCGCACTGGCTTTATCCCGAGCCGGAGGCTCTCCGGCACGGGGCGTTTTCCTTCTGGTATTGGCACTTGCAGCGGCCCAGCCTCCGCACCTGAAAGCGCAGGCGAGCGCCACCTACCCCGTGGGAGAAGCCCCAGTTGGCATCGCCTTCGACGGCGTCAATATCTGGGTGACGAATTCCGGCGATAACTCTGTGTCAGAGCTGTTGGCCTCCACCGGAGCCACGATAGGAACCTACCCTGTGGGATCGATCCCCTATGCCGTTGCCTTTGACGGTGCCAATATCTGGGTGGCTAATCTGGGCAGCAACAACGTGACGAAACTGCTGGCATCCACCGGAGTCTTAGTGGGCACCTACCCCGTGGGACTTAGCCCACGCGACGTTGCCTACGACGGTTCCAATATCTGGGTGCCTAACGTGCTCAGTGGCTTGACGAAACTGCTGGCTTCCACCTGAGCCACGGTGGGCACCTACGCCGTAGGGGGCGTTCGCGTAGTCTTCGACGGAACCAATATCTGGGTGGTGGATGGCGTCAGCGCCGTAACGAAACTGCTGGCCTCCACCGGAGCCACGGTGGGCACCTACCCCGTGGGGCCGGACCCAACTGGCATCGCCTTCGACGGCACCAATATCTGGGTGGCGAACTACAACGGGCGTAACGTGACGAAACTAGTGGCCTCTACCGGGGCCACAGTGGGAACCTACCCGGCGGGTTCAAGCCCTTATTCCTTGGCCTTCGATGGCGCTAATATCTGGGTAGTGAACCAGTCGAGCAACAGCGTGACGAAGCTGTCGGCCTCCACTGGAGCCTTGGTGAGCACATACGCTGTGGGATCGGTTCCCGAAGGCGTTGTTTTCGATGGAGCCAATATCTGGGTCGTTAATAGCGGCGACAAGAGCGTGACGAAGATTAGTGACGCGAACCCTCAGGCCCCGTACATTTCACCCGCTGGCATCGTTCCCCTCGATAGCACGGCAAGCACTATTCAGCCAGGGGAATGGGTATCGATTTTTGGGGGAAATCTGGCCAGTGGAACCGCTGTTTGGAGCGGCAACTTTCCCACCTCGCTGGGCGGCGCCAGCGTGCAAATCAATGGCAAGGCAGCGTATCTTTCGTTTGTCAGCCCCGGCCAGATCAATTTGCAGGCACCGGACGACGCAGCGAGTGGCGCGGTGCTTGTAAAGGTTACGGCCGCCAATGGCAGCGCGTCCTCGACCGTGACTCTCGGTCAGTTTGGGCCGTCTTTCTGCCTAACTGACGCAACGCATGTGGCGGGGATCATCCTCAGGTCGAACGGATCGGGAGCTTATGGTGGAGGAGCCTACGATATCCTCGGACCCACTGGAACGTCTCTTGGCTATAAAACCGTCGCGGCGAAGCAAGGCGATCTAGTCGAACTTTTCGGCGTAGGCTTCGGGCCAACTGCTCCCACCGTTCTGGCTGGCCAGGCGTTCTCTGGCGCGGCACCAACCGAGAATGCGGTGCAGCTTACGATCAGTGGTGCAGCCGTGACCCCGTCTTTCGCCGGATTGAGCTCGCCTGGGCTCTATCAGCTCAACTTGACGATCCCAGGGGGCCTCGAGTCCGGCGATCAGGCGCTCGTTGCGACTGTCGGCGGCGTTCGTACACAGCCCGGCGTGGTGATCTCGGTCCAATAAGACGCTCGCTGAACTGCCGGCGTAGCGAAGCTGCTGACGATTACGAAAACAAGGCGGTCTTACCTAAGAAACGAAACCCGCGCCTGATTGGCGTTCAGCGCGGCGGTGCTTTGAATGCGCTCAGGCTCTTTGCCGAACTCATAAAGCCGCACTTGAAATTTTTCGCTTAACCCTTTGAGAACACCGTTGTTGAGCGCCGCTTTCGCCGCCGCTTCACGGGTTCCCGAGGAATCGGCGATGCCCATGCTCTTCGAGTTATCCACCAGCACGGCCACTACATTCTGTTGCGGCCGAAGCGTGGCGACGCTGAGCGCGGGATGCCACACCAGGAACAGCAGCAGAGCCACCATGGCGGTTTCGAGCAGCCAGATGCCGACGGGCCGCGCGCCGGACAGCATTCCGTGATGGCGGCGGACATGCCAATAGAGCGCGCCGGCGGCGGCAATGATGCCGAGCGCCAGCAGCCACAGGGGCCACGGCGTCAGAAAGACGAATTGGCCTTTATGGAAAAGGCTGGCCGGATATT
>PLDF01000028.1 GCA_003135055.1 Bryobacterales bacterium
GGTGTTGCAGGATTACGCGGCGTACCTGAAGGATCCACTAACGCATCTTCCTCCGCCAGTTTTGTGGAGCGGATGGGAGGCGTATTACCACATCATGAAATACGAGGGAGACCGCTCAGCGGACGTGCGCTAGGAACAGCCGCCTCGACGGAATCACCGAAATCCATGCCACGATCAGCGCGTCATGGCGTAGTGAACCTGTTCCTCGATCGCGGCGATCTGCAGCGGTTCAAGGTGCGCAGCCGTCAGTGCAGCATTGAGCGCGCCAAGGTCATCGGTCTTGCAATGTTGCCACGCGTCGATGCCCGCCTGAGAAGCCCTCTTCATCTGGGCAAAGATCTCGAGAGCCGACGTAGGAGCGGTGCGGTCGCCGCTTTCAACCATTCGCAGATCAGTGTTCAGCCCGGAAGATGTGTCGGCCAGGCCGGGATCGTTTTCGTTTTTTCGATTCGAGTTGGATTCTCCCCCGCGAATCTTGTCGAGCTTTGCCTGAGTTGTTTGGATTGCGGCCTTGAGGTCGGGTGAAACGTTGCTGTCAGCCGCAAGCTTCTTCAGTTGACTTCCGACGTTGTCGAGTTCAGCCATGGCTTTGCGGCTCTGCTGCAACTGATCGTAGACGGACTCACCGAGGATGAATTGCTGCGTGAGCACCTGCGCCGTCGCAGCAGCGCGGGGATCCATGATGACGCGCAGCGGGCGATCCATTGTCGCGCCGTCGACCGAGAGGCGCAGCGTGTAAGTCCCAGGAGGCACGCGAGGTCCCGCCGGTCCGCCGGCCTCATCATTATTGTCGTCGTCGCCGAGGCCGGCACCGGAGCCGCCAGCCGCAAGGTCCCACACGAATCGATGATGGCCGGCGCTGGTGGCGAGCATCTGCGGTTTGGGGAACCAACGCTCGGCAATGGGCAACAGTGGACGGCTGACCGTCTGTTTTTCCGCGGTGGAGAAGTGGCGCAGGACGTGGCCCTGGATGTCGAGGATTTGCAACGTGACCTTCGTCGCGCCCTGGCCCAGGTAGTAGTCGACGATCGCGCCGTCGGGGGGATTGTCGGCCTGCGGCTCTTCGGGCGGCATCGGTGTGCCAAGAAAGCCGTCGTTGTCGACGCGGACGGCGGTGGGCGGCGTATACAGGAACGCGGCGGCGCTGTGCCCGGATGCAGCCGCGGCCTGCCGAAGTGGAGCGATATCGTCCAGAACCCAGAATGAACGGCCGTGCGTAGCAACGATCAAATCACTGCCATTGATGTTCATGTCGCGGACCGAAGTGACGGGCAAATTCAACTGCAGGGGCTGCCAGTGCGCCCCGCCGTCGAAAGAGGCATAAAACCCGAATTCGGTTCCTGCGAAAAGCAGGTTGCGCTGTTCAGTATCTTCGCGAACATCGCCGACGAAGTGATGCGGGGCAATACCGTCCACAGAAAGCTTCCAGGTGTGGCCGTAGTCATGGGTGATGTAGAGGTACGGATTCTGGTCGTCCAGACGATGGCGATCGACGGCTGCATATGCCGTTCCCGGATCGAAGTGCGAGGCTTCGATGAGGGGGATCTTGGACCACGGGGAGACGTTGGGGGGCGTGACGTCGTTCCAGGTCTTACCGCCGTCTCTGGTGACGTGAATGCGGCCCGTGTCGCTGCCGGCCCAGATGAGGTCCGCGCGCAGCGGTGAGGGCGCAATCGTGTAGACAACGCCGTAGCCGCAGGTTTCGGCCTGATCGAGGCTCGGCGGCAGCGAGCAGGAAATCGGCTTGCCCGCGCCGGTGAGGTCGTAACTGATGCGGGACCAGTGCAGGCCGCCGTCAGTCGTCTTCATGACGTACTGCGTGCCGAGGTAAAGCGAAGTTTTGTCCACCGGCGAGAAGACGAGGACCGGTGTCCACGGATCAGGGTAGCGGCGCTTGTTAATTTCGGTATCGAAGCCGCCGAGAGGCCAGGGCGTGACGTTCTGGCTGAACGAGGTGCGGAGGTCCTCGCGGACGACGCCGCCATAGGTGGAGGAGAGGTAGACGATGTTCTCGTCTTTGGGGTCGATGGCGATGTAGCCGCTCTCGCTGCCACCGGGCAGGAACCAGTCGCGGGTGTCAATGTGGCCGTGGTCGGAGCGGCTGTGGATGGCGATGGCGCCGGAGTCCTGCTGCGCGCCGTAGATGGTGTAGGGAAATTTATGGTCCGTGATGACGTGGTAGAGCTGCGCGGTGGGCTGGTTGAACCAGGTGGTCCAAGTGTAGCCTCGGTCGAGCGAAACGCTGGCACCCTGATCGACGCCGAGGACGAGGTGGTCGGAGTTCTTCGGATCGACCCAGACCTGATGGTAGTCGTCCCCGCCCGGAGCGCCGCGCACGATCTCGATGGTCTTGCCGCCATCGTTGGTGCGGTACAACGCGACATTCGGCATGTAGAGGACGTCGGGGTTGTTTGGATCGATGGTGAGGGAATTGAAATACCAAGCGCGGCTGGTGAGGCGCTCGTCGGAACTGGCCAGGGTCCACGTGTCGCCGCCATCGTCGGAGCGATAGAGGCCGGACTGCCCTTTGCAGTCGATCGTGACGTAAACACGGCGACCATCGGCGCTGACGGCGATGCCGGCGCG
>PLDF01000118.1 GCA_003135055.1 Bryobacterales bacterium
GTCGATGCCGTTGGCTTCGAGGATGAGCTCGGCGCCGGGGGTGGACTCGAAGACGCAGGAGAGGACGGCGCGGTCGGCTCCGTGACGGATGACGCTGGCGGAGGCTTTCTGGCCCATGAGGAGGGCGAGGGCGTCGACGAGGATGGATTTGCCGGCGCCGGTTTCTCCCGTGAGGAGATTGAGGCCGGGACCGAAGCCGGCGATGGCGTGATCGATGACGGCGTAGTTTTCAGCGCGCAGTTCGACGAGCATTGTTGACGAACCTCTTGATGAGAAGAACGAGGGTACAGAGGGTGGAAGACGGGCACAGAGCCCCGGGTGAAGGCACCGAGTACAGGGCCGGGTGCGTTCGGCAATGACAAGTTTATGCGGGCGGTTGCTGTTTTGGGGTTAGTAACGGTCTAATGCTGGTTATGCAGGAACCGATTCGGGTGGGAGTGGTTGGTTTTGGGTTGGCGGGGAAGGTCTTTCACACCGCCGTGATTCGGGCAACGCCGGGGCTGGAGCTGGCCAGCGTGGTGGAGCGCAGCGGCGACGAGGCGGCGAAGCTCTATCCGCGGATTCGCGTGGCGCGGTCGGTGGAGGAGATGCTGGGGGATGTGGGCGTGGAGCTGGTGGTGATCGCGACGCCGAGCTACTCGCATTTTGAATTGGCGCAGCAGTGTTTGCGGGAGCAGCGGAATGTGGTGGTGGACAAGCCTTTCACGCTGAAGTCGGAAGAAGCGGCGGAGCTGATCAGGATCGCGCGGGAGCGGAAGCTGGTGCTGGCGCCATTTCATAATCGGCGCTGGGACGGCGAGTATCAGACGGTGCGACAGGTGATCGCGAGCGGGGAGTTGGGGCGGCTGGTTACATATGAATCGCACTTCGATCGTTTTCGTCCGCAGCCGCGGCGCGATGTTTGGCGGGAGAGTGGTGGGACTGGGAGCGGAACGCTGTTCGATCTGGGACCACACCTGATCGATCAGGCGCTGGGATTGTTTGGGCCGCCAGCGAGTCTTTGCGCGGACGTGCGCATCGATCGCGAGAATGGCGCGTCGGACGATGCGTTCGATATTCGGCTGGAGTACACGGCGGTGCGGAGGCTAACGGTATGGTTGCGGTCGACGTTGACGGCTTGCATTCCGGGTCCGCGATTTCTTCTGCATGGAGTGCGGGGGAGTTTTGTGAAGTGGGGTCTCGATCCGCAGGAGGATCAGCTGAAGGCTGGGATGAATTACGATTCGCCGGAGATCGGCGTGGACCCGGAGAGCGCGTGGGGCGAGCTGCGGTCGCTGGAGGGCGGAGTGCGGCGGGTTGCTACGGTGCGGGGCGATTATCGCGGGTTCTACGAGAACGTGCGCGATGCGGTGGAGGGCAACGCGGAGCTGACGGTGAAGCCGGAGCAGGCGTGGCGGACGACGCGGCTGATCGAACTGGCGCGCGAGAGCAGCGGGCAGGGTCGCCGGCTGAAGGTGGACCTGAGCGGACAGCCGTAGGGCAGGGTACAGGGGATAGGGTGCAGGCGGGCGCTCTCTCTCAAGGCGGGGCTAGCCGTGAGGTTCAGGGTAGAGCGGAAGCGACGTCGGTACGAGAGAAGTCGTCGCCTTTGAACAGGAGAGGCTCACCCCAGTCCTTCGCCAGCGCGTACGCGAAGCAATCGCCAAAATTCAGCTGCGCAGGATGGCCGCTGCCTTTTCCAAAGTCGCGATATGCCTGCCGCGCAATATGTGCCTGCTCTTCGGTGACCGGCTCGATGATCAAATCCGCCTGGCGAATCAATTTGTCGAAACGGCGGCTGTCGAGGGGGTCGCGGCGGGCGTCGACGACAACCGCAGACTCGACATAATTTACTGCCGAGATTCGGCAGGATTCCGCGTTTTCGACGATTGCGGAGAATTGTGAGGCTTCCGGTTCCTGGCGAAGAATCGCAATCAATGCCGACGAGTCAAGGATCATTTCGGCAGACCTTTTTCGTCGAACAGCAATTCGTCAGGATTGAGGGAGCGCCAGGGCTCCGGGAGGTTGGCGGCGTATTCTTTGCCGATCGCCATCAGGCGGGCGGCCATGCCTTTTCTGCTTCGCTGCTGCAAGCGTTCGAGGCGCTCTCGAACGGCCACGGTGACCGCACCGGTGATGCTTTCGCCAGTGATTTCCGCCAATTCGCGGGCTAAGGCGTGCGTTTGCTCATTTTTGATGTTGAGACTCATTTTCTACCATTCCACCTTACTTCGGTTCCATTCTACCACAATGGAAGGTGATGGGGAATATCACTCATTCCGAAGGACCTGCATGGGTTCGACCTGGGCGGCGCGGCGGGCCGGAATGAGAGCGGCGAGCAGAGCGGCAACCACGAGCAGAGCGATGCTGCCGGCAATGGCGGCCGGATCAGAGGCCCTGGTTTCATAGAGCAGGCTGTGGACGTAGCGGCTGGCGGCGAAGGCCAGCGCGAGGCCGGCGAGGATGCCACCGGCGACGGGCCATGCGGCCTGGCGGGCGACAAGGGACATCAGGGCGGATTTCTCGCAGCCGAGGGCGATGCGAATGCCGAACTCCTGCTGACGCAGGGAGACGGAGTAGGCCAGCACGCCATAAATTCCGAGAAGAGCCAGCAGCAAAGCGGCGGCGCCGAAGCTGGAGAGCAGGAGGGTCTGGAAGCGCTCGGTGGAAACCGAATCAGAGACCTGCTGGTCGAGAGATTTGAGGGTGGGGATGGCGA
>PLDF01000082.1 GCA_003135055.1 Bryobacterales bacterium
TGGACGCGGTTTGCCTATCGACGATAATTGAGTTGCGGCGGATTCCACCACTTCTATGTCGCGCACCCTCTCTCACGGGCCAAGGCTCTGTCTGTGGGCTTTCCAATGCGTACTTCAAATCGCTCGGACTTCCATCGTTGTTCGAGGAGTGCTGACGTAACCAATCGAACCGCCGTGTACGGACCCGTACGCACGGTGGTGTGGCAGGGGTCGGCGGGCGACCGCCGCCCCTATGCCGATCAGCCGGGAATCCCAAAGGTACCCAAACGCGAGAAACAAGAGGCGGACTCGAAAGGTGTCTTTCATGGTCCGACATCCATACGTTCATCCTTCACACTACGAGACTCGATAGAAGTCTCTAGTCCACATTATAGGGGTCGGTGAGCTACCCGGCAACATTGGCTAGTGTCCTAAAGGACAGGGGAAGTGTCCTAAAAGGACACTTCCCAACATTGCCGATAGTTAGCTTAGCTACGATAGTGCCGGATATCTTTCCCGATTTTGCTGAATGGGGCGGGACCTTAATCCGAGTGGCCAAACGATCCGGACAAAGTTTAGAACGAGTTCTCGGCTCCCAGCCGCCTCCAAGCCGCCACTGGGCACGGTCGCATTTATTTCTGCATCGGAAACTCCTGCCAGAGCGAATCGAGCGATGCCCCGCACCGTTGCTGAAAAACGTCGACCGAGTAGTTAGGCACAAGTCTTCTCACCCGACGAGCGCCGGCTGAAAGCCGGCGGCAGCCAAGATTGGCCGCCCCACAATTTCTCTCTCGCTACTTCCGCGCCGGCCCCGAGTGACTAGTGACATCCGCTGACGCCGCAGTCAATCCGTCCGATGTAGCCGCAATGTGAATCCGTCCCGCCTGGCCCCTTTTCGACCGCACAATCAACAACGCCATGCCGCTGAACGCCTTGCGACGATCGGCCTGGAACGGCTCGTCCGTGGCCGCATTGCCGTTATCCACCGCGGCGATCGTTCCCGCGCCAGTCACATTGAAGTGCACCAGGTTATCGGCCGACGGACATAAGTTACCGTCGCGATCCTCAATCCTTACGGTGAGGAACGATAGGTCGTCGCCATCGGCGAGGATGGATGTATGGTCGGGAGTGAGTTTCACCCGCGCCGGAGCGCCGGCCGTGCGTACTTCATCCACCGCCGCCTGTTTCCCGTCCCGATACGCGACTGCCTTGAGATCGCCCGGCTCATAGGGAACCTGCCACTCCAGCCGGTACTTGCTGAGGAACTTTCTATCGGCGCTCACGTTGGGCCCAACCGGCAGCTCCACGGGCTCCGAAAAGCGCTTCTTGCGTCCCAGCGACTTACCGTTGAGAAACAGCTCCACCTCGTCCGCATTCGTGTAAGCCATCACCGGGATCGCCTGTCCCTCCCGCCCCTGCCAATTCCAGTGCGGCAGCACGTGAACCATCGGCTGTTTGGTCCACTGGCTTTGGTAAAGGTAATAGCGATCCTTGGGGAACCCCGCCAGATCCACCATGCCGAAGTATGAGCTGCGCGCCGGCCAATCGGCCCCGCTGTTCGGGCCGCCGAAAAACGGCGTCGGTTCGCCGATGTAATCGAAGCCGGTCCAGACAAACTCGCCCAGCACTTGCGGGAAACGGTCCTGGTAAGTGAAGTCCACGTCCGGGCAATACGCCCACGGCGGAGCGATGATATCGTAGCTGCTGATTTCGAGCGATGGGTCCTTGTCATACTTCCGGATCGGCAAGTGGTAAACCCCGCGGGAGCTCACGCAGGACGCGGTCTCAGATCCGTAGATGATCCAGCTCGGATGGTCCTTCATGATCTGCTCATAGTGCATCGGCGCATAATTGAAGCCGGGAATATCCACCTCGTCCGCAAGTTTGTTCTTAATGGCGGCGGCCCAATTGTTGAACGCCGAGGTGGTCGGCCGCGTCGGATCTTCCTGGTGGAACAGGCCCGTGAGCCGTTTGGCTTCCTGCCAGCCATCGGCGCGCCCTTGCTCGGGAATCTCGTTGCCGATGCTGTACATGATGATGCTGGGGTGATTGCGATCGCGCCGTACCATATCGCGCACGTCGCGCTCCGACCATTCGTCGAAATACTTCGAGTAGCCGTTCGGAACCTTGGGAATGCGCCACATGTCGAACGATTCATCCATCACCATCAGGCCCATGCGGTCGCATAACTCCAGTAACTCGGGCGACGGCGGGTTATGGCTGGTGCGGATGGCGTTGACTCCCGCGCCTTTCATGATCTCTAACTGCCGCTCGGTGGCTCGCCAATTCACGGCCGCCCCCAATGCTCCCAAGTCGGCGTGGTTACACACGCCTTGTATCTTCAGATACCTGCCATTCAGCAGAAATCCCTTGTCTTTGTCGAAGGCGATGGTGCGGATGCCGAACGGCGTCGTGTAACGGTCCACGATGCGCTTTCCGTCCATCACTTCACTGACCACTGTATAGAGGTAAGGATGTTCGGTGTCCCATCGCTGCGGCATCGTCACCGTCAAAGTTGTCGCAACGGTCTGCACGCCGCCCGCGGGGATATCGGCGGCATTGTTATTGCGGCCCACCATCTTTCCCGCAGGGTCCAGCACCGATGTTTGTAACACCATCTTCGCTTCGCGATCCGACTGATTCCGTATCTCGGTCTTCACCGCGACGCTGCTCTTATCGTCGGCGACTTCGGGAGTGGTCACATAAGTTCCCCAGCGGCCCACATGCACCGGCCCGGTGATATCCATCCACACGTTGCGATAAATGCCCGCGCCGGGATACCAGCGCGACGAACGGTCCTCGGGCGTCAACCGCACGGCCAGCACATTCGCCTCGGCGCCGAAGTGAAGGTACGGCGTCAGGTCGAATCCAAAGCCGATGTATCCGTAAGGACGCCCACCCAGCTCTTTCCCGTTCAGCCATACGCGCGAGTTCGCCATGGCGCCGTCGAATTCGATACCGAAGTACCGGCCCTTGCCGCTTTGCGGAATCGTGAACGATTTCCGGTACCAGCCCGTTCCAAAGATCGGCAACGCTCCGGTGTGCGGATTCAACTTGGAGTCGAACGGACCTTCGATCGCCCAATCGTGCGGCAGGCGCACCTGGCGCCACTGGGAATCGTTGAAGTCCGGGCGCTCGGCGCCTTCGGCCGCGCCCTTGAAGAACCGCCAGTCGCCGTCGAAGTTGACGCGGCGCTCGCCGGAAATCGGGATCGCCGCCGGAGCCGCGAAGGCCGTGCGAATCGCCGGCATCGCCGGCAGACAGAGAGCGGCAATCAGAACGCCGCGATTCGTTAACATGTTGGGCACCTACCTAATGTTGCAGCACCCTTCCATCCGGCGCAACTATCCGCTATTCTAAGGCGATATCCGCGATGGAGGTTTCCCGATGCAAATCCCGATGCAAAGCCCGTTGAAAAGCACAATGAAGAGATCGATTTCGGTGCTAGCCGCCACGTTAATTGCGCTTCTGTGGACCGGCGCGGCCCTGGCCGCCGACGCTACCGGAAAGTGGACCGGCCAGATGAAGGGCCCCGATGGCAGTGGCGACTTTGAGATTTCGTTTACGTTCAAGCAGGATGGCGCGAAACTGACCGGAACGGTGCAGGGTCCGCAGGGCGATCCGATTGAGATCACCGATGGAAAGGTGGACGGCGACAAGATTTCGTTCGTCGTCACAGTCGACTTCAACGGCGGCATGAAGATCACGCACAACGGTACCATCAGCGGCGACGAGATCACGTTGAACTCGAAAGTGGAAGGCGGAGACTTTCCGGCGGGCTCAATGACTCTCAAACGAGTCAACTAGGCTAACTCGCGGGGGTGTGCGACATGAAAGTG
>PLDF01000064.1 GCA_003135055.1 Bryobacterales bacterium
ACCGCATCGTTCCGCCGTGCCCACCCCGATGACTGGAAGGACGGAGTGCCGGGCATGGAGCTGGATCTGGATGGCGGCAACACTTTCGATCCCGACAGCCATTTTTTGTTCTGGAAACCGGACACGCCCGTGCTCGTGGAGCCAGCCGGAATGCCGTGGCGCCTCGATCCTGGCAACGACCTCATCCTCAATATGCACCTGAAGCCCAGCGGCAAGCCGGAAGTCATCGACGCGCAGATTGGCTTGTATTTCACTGACAAGCCACCGGCGATTCATCCGATGCTGCTGCAGCTCGACGGCGATAACCAGCTCGACATTCCCGCCGGCGATCGCAATTTCGTTAGGCAGGATGAGCTGCGTTTGCCGGTCGACGTCGAGGTCCTGGGCATCTATCCCCACGCGCATTACCTCGGCCGCGAGCTCGAAGCGTGGGCCATCCTGCCCAGCGGGCAAAAGACGTGGCTCATTCGCATTCCCAGCTGGGACATCGACCGCCAGTCCGTATACCGCTATCGCACTCCCGTCTCTCTTCCGCGTGGATCGGTGCTGCACATGCATTACGTCTATGACAACTCGGATGAGAACATCCACAATCCCAACTCGCCGCCCATTCGGGTGCGCGCCGGCAACCGCTCCGTCGACGAAATGGCGCACCTCTGGGTTCAGGTTCTGCCGGTCGATGTTCCCAGGGGAAGTTTCGATCCGCGTCTCCTGCTCGAGCACGCGTGGATGGAGCATCGCGTACGTCTCGAGCCCGGCGATTCGATCGCCCTTTACAACCTTGCGTCGGCGGAAGCGGGGCTCGGCCATAATGCGCAGGCTGCCGATACGTATCGCGCCATTCTGCGCGATCGTCCCAACGATGCCCGCACTCTGAACAGCCTCGGCGCAGTGCTGGACAAATCCGGAGACACACCCGGCGCCGAACGATCGTTCCGCCATGCCCTCGCCGTTGAGCCCGCAGCTTGCGATCCACGCTTCAACCTGGCGAGCCTGGAACTGAATCGTTCACAGTTCCGTGACGCAGACAGCGACTTCCGCGCGCTGCTCGAGCATTGCCCGAATGATCCGGCCGCCCACGATGGGCTTGGCCTCGCGCTCGCCGGCGAAGGAGACAACGCATCCGCCGCATCGGAATTCAACGCCGCGCTTGCGCTCGATTCGCACAATTTCACCGCGCACTACCACCTCGGTGAGATCGCGATCGCTTCAGGGCGGGCCCAGGACGCCATCGATCCTCTCTCCATTGCTGCCAGTGAGAATCCCGGCGATCTCGACACGCGCGAGCGGCTCGCCATGGCTTTCGCGCAATCCGCACGCCCCGACGACGCGATGCATCAGTTGCGTGAAGCAGAAAACATCGCGCCAAACAATGCCGAGCCGCACGCCTTGCTCTCCCAGGTCCTGGCTTCCGCCGGCCGCCTGCAGGAAGCCATTGCCGAGCAGCGCACCGCCCTGCGCCTCGCGCCCGAGGATCCCGACGGCTGGAATAATCTCGGTGTCCTCGAAGCCCGCGCCGGAAAAACCGACGACGCGCGAGAAGACTTTCAGCATGCCTTGCAGATTGCGCCCGACGATGCCCAAGCCCGCGCCAACCTCGCCCAGCTCCCGCCCCATTAACTCTGCGCAGAGTGGCAGCATCCGCCCGGACGGTACCGTCTCACCAGCGGAGCGTCACCGTCTTCTCCATATACCCATCGCCTTCGGGGAATCGAACCTGCAGCGTCCGGAGCCCTGCTTCCGCAGCACTCAGTTCTCCGTCCTGTGTGATGAGCTTCGGCGCCGGACCATTCTCCCGGACGTTCAGCGTCTGCGTGGTGCCACCCGGCGCGGAGAGCCGCAGCGTGAGTTCACGATCGCCGAATCGCTCCTCGATCACCTTCATCTGTTGTGTCTCAGCCCCGCACTCGGGCGATTGCACGGGGATCCCCGCCTCGACCGCAGGCAGCGGAATGTGCAGCACGCCATTCCTCGTCTCGGCTCCCGGAATCCGCGAACCCAAAAGGATTCCCGCATCGCTCGCCTGCACCAGCATCGCGCGCCCCTCGCGCCGCAACATCACATCCACCGTCTTGCCGCCGAAAGGCAGCCGCCGGATCGCCGCCTGGTTCCAAGCCGCCGGCAAATGCGGCGAAACGGTCAGCGCATTCCCCGCCGCGTTCCACTCCAGTCCGAACATCCCGCGCAGTACGGGCGAAATCACCATCGCCGACGACCACAACTGATGCGCCGTGCTGCGCCCCAGCACCTGATAGAAGCGCCCCGACAGCAATTCCGTCACATCGCTCAGGTCCTGCGCCCACGTCAGATTCGCATTCTGCATCAGGTGCGCATAGGCAGACAGGTCGTGCCCCGCGCGATACTCCGCCACTGACACCCACCCCGTGTAGAGCGGCCACACCGTTCCCTGGTGATAGCTGATCGGATCGTAAAATCCGGTCCGATCGCTCACGTCGCGAACGCCCCAATCCGTCGAAAACTCACTCGCAGCCCAGCGTTCCATCATGGCATCGCCGCTCTTCAACTGATAAGTGCCGTCCCACCACGCCACGGCAGGAAAAACCGTCGCGGTCTCATCTATATGTCCTTCGCCGTTCCAGCTGAATGCATAACTTTGTGAGCCGGGCAGGTAATACTCCGCCTCGATGGTTTTCGCAATGCGAATGGCGCGCTGTCGCGCCTGATCCGCAAGATCGTTATGCCCAGCGGCACGAGCCAGGTCGGAAAAGGCAAGGCTGGCCTGCTCGTCCACCGCGGCCAGATAGATCTCCTGATGCGGCATGGTGGGCACCCATGATTCAACCCACCCCGATCCCTCGGAGTTAT
>PLDF01000240.1:0-204 GCA_003135055.1 Bryobacterales bacterium
ATGTGCGTGGGGCAAGCGCCCATGCAGGGCGCGTCGAAGCAGTTGAGGCAGCGGTTAGCCTCGGCGATGGCCGCCTGCGCCGCAAACGGAGGATGCAGGTCGGGAAAGCGCTCCGCAATTTCCTCGCTCTGCCGCATCGCTTCTCCTCAGGGCCTCACGAGGTCCGCGTACATGTCGGGCCTGCGGTCGCGGAAGAACTGCCAG
>PLDF01000240.1:325-2855 GCA_003135055.1 Bryobacterales bacterium
GGTCGTAGCAGATGTAGACGCCAATTTTGCAAAAGCCGAGATCGAAGACTGGAAAGCCGAGGTTGCCGGGACGAAAGTAGAACTTCTCCCAAAAGCCAGGCGCGACGTGCGGGATATGCGTCTTGCGATACTTGCCGAGGTATTGGCCGGCACGATCGATCACGGCCGCGGTGTTGTAGTAGACCCCTTCGTTTTCGACCTCGTAAATCGGGACGATCAGCGCGATGCCCAGTTCTTTTGCCAGCGATTGCATCAGGTGGATCGTGGGTCCGTCAGGAACCGGCTCGGTCGAGTCGTACCAGCGCGTGCTTTGCTCGGCGCAGAAGTAGGGTCCGTAGAAGATTTCCTGCAGGCAGACGATCTGCGCGCCTTCGCCGGCTGCCTGGCGGATCAGGCCGAGGTGCTTGTCGATCATGGCCTTCTTGATCTGGGCCAGCGACTTCTCGGCGGGCTCCACGTTGGTGGCCTGGATGAGCGAGCAGCGAACAACGCGCGGCATGGATCAGACCCCTTTTGCAAAATGAAAAACCGCTGCCCTGGCAACGCCAGGAACCGATCGAAAACAGCCAAAATCGAGCCAGGAGATCATCAGTCTACTCGAATTGGACTGGCCTGCCACGGATTTCGGACGCCGAACGACCATGGAACGACACGCCTTCAGGCGCGGCTTTCATGCGGCGAGATCGGCTTGTTATACTTTTAAGGTTGGTCTGCGTGCGGAAGTGGTGAAATTGGCAGACACACCATCTTGAGGGGGTGGCGCCCAAAAGGCATGGGGGTTCAAGTCCCCCCTTCCGCACCAAAATTTTCGGCCTGAGTTTCTCCGGCGCACCCCGAGGTTCCTAAGAAAATCGTGATTATTCTTGTAACGACCATCCACGTCATCGTTTGTTTTCTGCTGATCATCATCATCCTGCTGCAGCAGGGCAAGAGCGCCGATCTGGCTGCGGCTTTCGGCGGACAGGGTTCACAGACAGCCTTTGGACCGCGCTCGACGGCGAACCTGCTGACGAAATCCACGACCTGGCTGGCGGGCATTTTCGTTATCACTTCCATTACCCTGACGGTTCTGCTACAGCACCAGACGACACATCGACACTCGGTGCTGTCGGGTACGACCAGCTCGCAGTCGACGCCGAAGAGCAAGTAAGCGGCGGTTTGTGATCCTCGAAACATTTCCGGTTGGGCCGCTGCAGTGCAACTGCACGATTCTCGGCGATGAGACGAGCGGCGAAGCGATGGTCGTCGATCCCGGCGACAACATTCCGCAGATTCTCTCCTTTCTGGCGAAACATCGGCTGACTCTGAAACGGATCGTTGTGACGCACGGGCACATCGATCATGTGGGCGGCGCGGCGCGTCTGAAAAAGGCGACGGGCGCTTCGATCCTGCTCAACCAGAACGATCTGCCGCTGCTGAAAATGATGGACGAGCAGGCCGGCTGGCTGGGTATTGCGACGCCGGAGATCGTTCCTCCGGATGCGAGCGCGGAAGACGGTATGACGACCGGCATCACGGGCCACACGGCTCGGATTCTGCACACGCCAGGACACACGCAAGGCAGCATCTGCCTGCATTTTGCGCCGGAAAATCTGCTGCTGGCCGGCGATACGCTGTTTGCCGGGTCGATCGGCAGAACCGATTTGCCTGGCGGCGACGGAAGGCAAATCCTTCGGTCGCTGCACGATCGATTGCTGACGCTGCCCGACGAGACGCGCGTGATTCCGGGTCATGGACCCGAAACCAGCATAGGCGAAGAACGGGAATCGAATCCGTTTCTGCAGCCTGGCGTGCGGTTTTAGGTCGACTCTCTCGTCATCTCCGATCCCGTGTTCCCACCACCAGGAGCCCGTTCGACTCGCTACGCTCGCTCAAGGCGGGGTATGGGGAACCCAGATTCGTTCCCTGTATCATCGAGGCATGACGCAGCTGGAAGCGCTTTATCGATACGATGGCCATCCCACTGAGACGGCGATGTTCGCGCTGGGCAATCTACGCGAGGTGTATGGGATTCGGCGCATCAAGGTCGACGAGGAGTTGAAGACGATTCGGGTCGAATACGATGCGACGCGGCTGAGCAGCCCAACCATTTTCCAGTTGCTGCGGCAAACCGGGCTGGTGGTGGTTGAAGAGCTTCCGCTGATTCCGGTGCAGGAAGCGGTTCCGGCTTCGCCTGAGCCCACGAGAAGCAGCCGGTAGCCTGTAGCCGGTGGCCTGTAGCTAAAAGCTTGCAGCACTGCGGTTCAACTTAGTTCTTGTTGCAAGCGCGATGATTTGCGCTTCGAAAACTCTCGGCTTTGGCTGCAGCTTCTAACCGCTTTGGCTAACGGCTAGAAGCTAGCAGTTAAAAGCTCAAATCAATCTGCTGCGGCCAATTCTGGAACTGGCTGTTTCTTTGCGTCCTTCGGACCTTCGCCGGGGTTCACCTTGATGAGCTCGACGTCGAGGCAGAGTGACTGCAGTTCACGGATGAGCACGTTGAACGACTCGGGCACGCCAGGCTCGATTGCGGCCTCGCCCTTGACGATGG
>PLDF01000011.1 GCA_003135055.1 Bryobacterales bacterium
CGTTAACAAAACACGCAACTTCTTGGCATGACTCGGCTGTATCCCGGCCTTCGATCCCGTTCTGAAGAATCTCTCCAGCCCGGCGTGCTTGAATGACCGAATCACTGGAAATAAGTGTAGCGCGTTATGCTACACGCATCAATAGGAAAATCCGATTCGCGCCGCAAACTCAATCTCCAGCGCCGCGATCGCCTGGTCCACCGAGTGCCGCCGTCCCAGCATCTCCAGCGCCGCCGCCACCGCTTCCTCCACCCCGATGCGCAACATCCCGGCCTCCGGCTCCTTCAACCGCTTGTGGCTGGTGGTGCTGCTCTCGTCCCGCAACACCCGCTGCCGCGTTCCGTACGGCCCATTCCGCGCCGGGTCGGTCGGCCCATAGATGCCCACCACTGGTTTGCCCAGCGCACACGCCAGATGCAGAGGACCCGTATCCCCAGCGATGGCCAGCGAAGCCCGCCGTGTCACCGCAATCAGCTCGGCCAAACCCAGCGAGAGCACGCGCGCCGCGCCGCCGCTGCTTTCGGCAATTTCGTGCGCCAGATGTTCTTCCGCTGGACCGCTGTTGATCACCACTCCAAAGCCGGCCTCTGCGATCTGCTTTGCAACCACGCCATAGCGGTCCGCCGGCCAGCGTTTCGCGCCCCATCCGGCTCCAGGGCTGAGCAGCACGAAGGGCTGTTGCAACTCTGCCGCTTTCGCCTCGGCCGCCGGATCGCACGGCAACAGCGGCAACGTCATCGGCAGGCTTTCTCCAAAAATCGCATTGGCAACTTCGACCGACTGCTCGATCACGTGGATGCCCTGCGTCACGACTTTTTGATCGAAGAGCCACTTTGCCGCAAATTCGCGCGGCTTCGCTTCGCCGATGACGTTGCTCGTCCGCGCCCAGCGCGCCACCATCGCCGAGCGCACCGCGCCCTGCATATCAACGGCAATGTCATACCGCATCGCGCGCAGTTCGCGCCGCACGCGGCGAATGTCTCGCAGGGTCGCTGGCTTCAGCGGAGATCTTGCCCACTGCTTCGCCGGAACGACGTGCACCTGATCCACCAGCGGCATACTGGGAGTCCGGGGTTCGCAGCCATTCGCGCAGAACAGCCCGCGCCACTGGGGCTCAATCGCCCACCCAATCACCCAGTCCGGGTGCGCCTGGCGCAGCGCCGTGACCGCGGGCATGGAATGGAGGATGTCGCCCATCGCGCCCAGACGCACGACGAGCAGACGCAGATACTTTGGAATCTCCGGCAATCCTCTATTTTCTCACGGGGTCTGCTGCAATTCGCCCGTCTGCTCCCGCCAGTTCATGGGCAGTAAACCGCAAAGCTGCTGGATCGCCATTGCCTCATCGGCCAGCTTCACCAGCAACTTCGCCGCGTGCAGCGGCGCAGTGCTTTCAAGCATCCGACGCTGCTCCGGCTGCAGCCGCACCAGGTCTTTCTCCGTGGTCAGAAAGGCATCTGCCTCGTGTTGCCGCCGCAGCTCGAGCAGTTCGGCAATATCGGCCTGCGTGTAGTGGTGATGATCGCGCCAAGCGCGCATCGCCATGACGGCAACCCCACGCGATCGGAGTGCGGGAAAAAATTCTTCCTCGCGCGCAATCCCGCAGAAGGCGATGACACGCCTGACCTCCGGAACCTCCAGCCGCCGCTCCATCCACCACACCGGCTGGGTAAAACCCCGTCCTCGCAGTTTGGCTTCCAGTGCCCGATCCTCCTGCCGCACCGCGAGGATTTGTGCCCGTGACAGTGACGAAAAGCTTTCCCGCAGCCGCCCGGCAGGGAGAAGCTTCTCCCCGAAGTCGTCGCCATGAAGCGCGACAATATCCACATCGCGAGCCAACTGCCGATGCTGGAATCCGTCGTCGAGCAGGTGCAGGGCCGGGTTCTCCTGGGACTCGGCGAGCCGGCCTGCCCGGTAGCGGCTCGCGCCCACAAAAACCGGCACGCCGGAGGCCTGCGCGATCAGCAGCGGCTCATCTCCAAATTCTTCCGCCGCACCTCCAGGAATCACCCTCTCCACGGTTCTGGAGTGCCGTCCATAACCGCGCGAGAGAACATCCACCGCGACCCCGCTCTTGCGCAGCAACTGGGCCAAGCGAATGGTGAGCGGAGTTTTGCCCGAGCCACCCATCGACAGGTTGCCGATGCTGACCACCGGACCCCGGAGTCGTTTCGGCTCGATCCAGCGCTTG
The DNA here is from genome assembly GCA_003135055.1 of Bryobacterales bacterium. Classification (GTDB taxonomy): domain Bacteria; phylum Acidobacteriota; class Terriglobia; order Bryobacterales; family Bryobacteraceae; genus PALSA-243. The sequence continues at coordinate 2,192 of PLDF01000011.1, forward strand.
TGGTAAGCGAAATTCTTCGCTGCCGATGCAGCTGCGTAGAGAGGAACCAATGGCGAAAGCACACCGCTCACGCGCGAACCTCCGCGGGCGCTCTGCGTCGATCCGCTGGGTTTGCCTGCGCGCCGTCAAGCAACTCCATCAGTGCCTGCACCGCACGCTGGGTCGCCCCTGCTTCGCTCTCGAAGACTTCCCTGCCCTGCGCTCCCATCGCAATCGATTCCGGCGTGCCGGCCATCAGCTCTGCAAGCGCTTCCTTGAGTTCGTTCGCCCTAACGATACGAATCGCGTCGTGTTCGCGCAGCTTCTCCACGATCCCGCGAAAATTCTCATAGCTCGTGCCCATCGCAACCGGCACGCCAAACTGCGCAGCTTCCAGCGGATTGTGCCCTCCGGACGGGACCAGGCTCCCGCCAATGAACGCCGCCTGTGCCAGGGAGTACACCGACGCCAGCTCCCCGATCGAATCCAGCAGAAACACCGTCCCCGGCTCAAGTTGTTCGGGCGACTCTGCCCACTGCGACCGCCGCATCCATTGCACTCCGCGCCTCTTCAGCAAATCGGCCACTTCGCCAAAGCGTTCCGGATGCCGTGGCGCGAGGATCGTCACTGCATCCGCGGGCAGCGCGTCGAGCAGCAGTTCCTCTTCGCCATTGAGCGTCGATCCGCAAACCAGCACGCGCGCGCCAGGCGCAAGAGATTCCCCCAGCATCTCCGTGATGGCCGAAGCTGCCGCGGCGCGCACATCGTATTTCAGATTGCCCGCGACGCTCACATGCGCCGCGCCCAAAGCAACAAGCCGCTCCGCATCCAGCTCCGTCTGCGCCAGTACCACGGCCAGCCGACTCAACAACGGCCGCCACGCTCGCGCCAATCTTCGATACCGTGGCCACGACCGGTCCGAGATCCGCGCGTTCACCACTGCGACCGGAATCCCCGCGCGCCGGCACTCCACCAGCATGCGCGGCCAAAACTCCGTCTCCACCAGCACCAGCATTTTGGGACGCAGCACCCGCAGCCACGCCCGTACTGCCCAACCCAGGTCCAGCGGAAAATAAAACACGCGATCCGCACCGAACCGCCGCCGTGCCAGTTCCTGCCCCGTGCGCGTCGTCGTCGAAATCATCACGCGCCAGCGGTCCTCCGCGCGCTGCCCGCCGGCCTCGGATAACCGCAACTCCAGCTCATCGATTAACCGGCTCGCCGCCAGCACCTCTCCCACAGAAACAGCGTGGACCCAGACCACCCTTCTTCCGTCTAATCCCCCACGGATGCGCCGCGGCACCAGGCCGAGCCGCTCCGTCAATCCTTCGCGATATTTTCCGCTCGTGGCCATGCGAAACAACCACCGTCGAGTCCCCAGCACCAACAACAGCACCAGGGCGAGGCTGTACAAGATCAGCATCCGCTTACCAATCTCAACTTCCTAAGGTCATAAGGCAAGATGATAATGGTGACCATGCGCTCGTGCTCGCTTCCCGCCGAACTGCGATGTTCGCCGCTGTGGTGTCTTCTGCTCATCGCCATTTTTCCATTCAGCGTCCCATTTTCTCTGGCGGCATCCGATCCGCCTCCCGCCAAAGATGCCACCGCGTACCCAGCCTTCGATATCCATAGCAAGGAACAAGTCGCTATCGCCGCCGAACCCTTCGATACCAACGAGAAGTGCAAAATCTTTCAGGTCGATTAT
>PLDF01000070.1 GCA_003135055.1 Bryobacterales bacterium
GGCAACTCCGCATCCTCGGCCGCCGCCTCTTTCGTCTCCGGCGCGGGCATGGTTACGACTTTTTCCTGCGCAGGTGGCGCAGCCGGCTTCTCTTCTTGCTGCTCGGCGGCAGGCGCATCGTCGCGCAATGCGCCGTCCAAAGTGAATTTGCGGCGGTCGGTTACGGTAAATGTAGGTTCTTTCTCATCCATAGACAGCAGTTCTCCCCGCGTGGATCAACATTCGAGTCATTCCGTCGCCGGAATCGGCGGAGCGGCCAGCGGTATCGCCGTTCCTCCGTCGTACGTGATCGGTTCAGTCTCACTCTTTTCCAGCGCCTCGACGCGAGCCACGCCCAGGGCGAGGGTCTTCGAGAAGCCCGGCAGATCAATGGATGCCACGCTGGTCAGCTCACCGACCGCCGCATCGCCCGCGCGCAGTTCGATCTTTTCGCCCGGCCCGAGAGTCGGCGCCGCACCCTGCAAGGCAAATTGCCGCAGAGCACGGTGAACCGTCGCCCGCGAGCGAATCCGCTCGACGATCTCCTGGCCGATGTAGCAGCCCTTGGTGAAGTTCAGCGCCCGCGGCACGTTCGCCTCCTGGGGCAGGTGCTTATCGCTGAAATCCACGTCGAAGAGGGGCGTTCCCTCGAGGATGCGGAGATCCTCCAGAGCCGTAACGCCGCAGGGAACCGCTCCGCCCTCAACCAGCGCTTCCCATGCCTGGAAAACCTGCCCGGCTGGGACGTGAAGCTCAAACCTGGTGACCACAGGACTCCAGGCGCAGATCAGCGTGACCTCGACGCCCGCCAGTTGCCCCGAGCGGAACGTGCCGGCCTCCGGCAGAGTAAGACCCAGCTTCTGAAGGATCGCTGCCGAGCCGGGCCCCGCGATTCCGATCGCCGTCGTCGATCCGTCTAACTCTTCGAGCTTCACATCGTCCATAATGATGTAGCGGCGCAAATGGGTCAGGAGGCGTTCGGACTGGGCGCGGTCGGTTTCCAGAAGCAGATAATCGTCATAGCTGAACACGTCGCTGTCGCCCTGGATACGGCCCTGAGCGTTCAGAACCAGGGTGTAGCCAGCCTGGCCGGGCGTCATAGTCTTCACGGCTTGCGTGATCATGCCGTTCAGCCAGCGAACGCGATCCTTCCCCGTGGCGCGCAGAAAGGTGCGGTATCCCAGATCGAATACTCCAGCACCATGCAGCAAAGCTTGCAACTCAGCAGCACTGCCGGAAAATCCAGGAGGCGTCCGCGCTCCCCGATGCATTTTCAGGTCGATACTAGGGGCACGATCGGCGCTCAACTGGCTCGCCAGCGGTGTTTCCACGACAGCAGCATCGGAAATCTGGTATGTCTGGCTCATACAAGGCTCTGAGAAAAATTATAGTCTGCGGATAGCAGGGACTGCTCAGCTCAGCAGGCAGATTCGCCAGAGAGGGCGAAGGGAAAAAGGATGCAACGACACATCAAGACTTGGTGCGCACCGCTGGCGTTGCTGATTGCGCTTTCAGCCGGTGCGCAAACCACGCCCAACACGCCGGTCCAGCCGCCGCCTGCCACGACCTCGCAACAACCGCCAGCTCAACAGTCAATGGACCAAACGAAGGCGCCAACGCCGGAAACCCACATCACCCCGGCGCAGGCGAAAGAGCTCTTCTCTTCGATTGGCCCCATCCTCCAGTTCGCCTCGGAGGACACCAAGCTGCCCGTCAAGCACCAGGTGAAGCCGCACCTCACCACGCGCAACGACGTCGAGAAGTATCTCCTCGAAAAGATGAAAGACGATAAGGACGCGAAGCGCATGGAGCGCTCCGAAATCGTCCTGAAGAAGTTTGGCCTCATCGACGCCGATTTCCATTTGCAGTCTTTTCTTGTGAAACTGCTGGACGAGCAAATCGCCGCCTACTACGACAGCAAGACCAAGACGGTGAATCTGCTGGACTGGATTGCGCCTGAAACCCAGAAGCCGGTGCTGGCGCATGAGCTCACCCACGCGCTGCAGGATCAGCGCGTGAATCTCGACAAGTGGCAGAGCCAAACCAGCGACGACCTCTCCCACAGTTACGCCGAAGATCGGAAGCATATCTCCACCGACGAGGACGACACCGCCCGCGAAGCCGTTCTCGAAGGCCAGGCCATGGCGGTCTTCGTCGACTACAGCCTCGCGCCCGCGCATCGCAGCCTCCGCACTTCGCCCGATCTCGTCGATAACCTGCTCGATGACATGACCGATGACGGCGACTCGCCGGTCCTCTCCCGCGCACCCCGGTTACTGCAGGAATCGCTCTTGTTTCCCTACAAGGACGGACTCAAGTTCGAAGCCACGCTGGTCGCCGATTCGAAGAACCCAGCCGCGGCGTACGCGAACGTTCTCGATCGTCCACCCGCCAGCAGCTACGAGATCATGAACCCGCACGCCTATGAACAGCAGACGCCCGTCCCGCTGCTGAACATGCCCGACATTCATCCGATCCTCGACGGTCAGTACAACCCCTACGACATCGGCGTGATGGGCGAACTCGACGTGCGTATCCTCGCCGAGTTGTTTGCCGACGACCAGGTTGCGGCGGATCTGACCCCGGCCTGGGATGGCGGTATCTACTACGCGGCTCAGAAAAAGGACGCAACCGATAAAGACTCGACCGCCTCGGTGGCCCTTTTCTATCTCTCACAATGGAAATCCAAAGAAGCCGCAGCCACTTTCGTCAAAATTTACGCCGGTGAACTCAACAAGAAGTACGACCATGCGTCCCGCGACTCTTCCGCCGAGATGGGCCCGAGCGAGCAGGTCTACCAAACCAACGAAGGCCCGGTGCTGATCACGACCAGCGGCAAAGACGTCTTCATCAGCGAGAGCTTCGACCTCGCCACCGCCCGTAAGCTGCAGATCGAAATGCTGAGCGCGCAAAACGTCGAACCGCAGAAGGGGACGATGGTCGCCTCCGCACGTCGCGATTCGCCTACCTCCGATCCGGCCGGCAGCATGGTCCGTTTCATGGCCGGTTGCGGCATAATGAAGGTAGCTTTGGCCCACCATTTATACTGATTCCTTGCGTTCATTTCAGCGCAGCGCACTACCGCGATCCTGATCATCGGATCTCGCAGTGGTGGGTTGCGTTCTGCAGGGAGCCGTATTGCAACAAGCAGAAATCGGAATCATCGGCGGCAGCGGGCTCTATGCCATGCCCGGTCTCACCAACGTTCATGAGGAGCGCGTCTCGACGCCCTTCGGCGATCCCAGCGACGCCTTCGTCCTCGGCGATCTGG
>PLDF01000336.1 GCA_003135055.1 Bryobacterales bacterium
AATTCTCGCGAGCGCCGAAGCTCTCGGATCCGGAGAGACGAACAGCGCGGTCCCACTACGCGCAAGTAAATCCAGCCACCTGGAGGCCAAGTCCCAAGGGAGTTGCGGCGTGATCGGCGCACAATCCGCGTCCAAATCGAAAAAGGCTCGATGCTGCGGGCCGCGGAACGCCAACGTATTCACACCCATGCGCCGCGTGCGGTCGAATTCGCGGCCACTGGTGTCATCGCCGGTACGCTGCAGTTCGAACAATCCGGCAGCCAGATGGCCGAAGGTGTTGCAGCCAATGATCAATCCGCTACCGGCTGCCTCGCGAATCGTGCGATACAGCGCGAGCGTCACTTCGGCAGTGGTCTTGCTCCGGTCGGCGAAATGCCATCCGGGGTCGGTTAGCTCCGCACCCATACCGGAGCCCCAGCGGCCCAGCAGGTCGAAGCTGGTGTAGTCGTGCTTCACCAGTTCGAAGCCCCAGGACACCATGCGGCGGACGTCCTGGCGCACGATCTCCATCATGTCCGGAATCGTGGGATCCATGATGCTGTTTCGCGACCCGGCACGAGGCCGGAGCCGCGCGCTGTCCGGGATTTCGACCGTCGTGAAGAGCGGGCGCAGCCAGATGCCCGGCTGAACGCCCTGCTGTTTCATCGCGGCGGCCAGTCTGGGCATATCGGGAAACCCCGCATTGCCACGCTCCCAGGGACCTGCCGTATTTGTAATGGACCAACCGTCGTCGATCACCATGAAGGGTCGATTCCGGCCCGCGGGCGCCAGTTCCGCGAGCAGGTTGGAATCGCGCTCAATGTCCGTGGCCGAGCAGTTCCGGCCATATGCGTAGTATCAGTTGTTCCGGTTATGCGCACGTGTACATAACCGGAATTATGTACAGCCAATGATTATGTGCAGTCCGCAGTTGTCGTCCGCGGCCTGAGGCTTGCCGGGCGCGGCGTCCGCACTCTCGAGATCTGCCTGAGTCACACATAATCCGACTATTCTCTCGGAGGGACTTCCTGTCCCGAAGGAGAGAACATGCCTGTTTTTGATTCAACCGCCAAGCCGAATGTTGTCGAGATTTCCGGTCTGGTCAAACTGTACACAACGACGCTGGAGAGCCGCGGTTATCGACCGGGGGCAACTCATGCGTACATGCGCGCCGTCGAGCACTAATATCGCCTGGTCCGCGCCCGATTCCGATTACGTCGAAATCGGAGAAGCTTCGATTCGGCGTTTCCTTGATGAGCATCTCGGTGGTTGTGATTGCCCCGGCCGCCCACAACGCCGCAGAGTAACCGTTCTGTCGGCGCTACGCCATCTGTTGTCAATCCTGCGCGCCGTCGGGCGAATACCGCCGGCGCCGCCGAGCTTTCCGGATTTCATCATCTCCGAACTGCAAGATTATTGTGACTATGCGAACGACGTCTGCGGACTGGCCCCCGCGACTCTAATCTCACGCCGCCAATGGATTGGGCGGTTCCTCGCTTACCTATTTCCCGCTGGCGGCCTTGAGTTCTCACGGTTAGGGTCGAAGGAAATCCGCGACTTCTTCGCCGCGCAATGTCAGGGCTACCAACCAGGCAGCGCACAAGTAGTGGCCTCCTCCGTTCGGAGTTATCTGCGGTTTCGCGCCTTGCGGCACGCGGATCCGGTCGCCGCGCTCACGGCGGCGATTCCCACAGCAGCGCGATGGCCGCTGGCTTCTCTGCCGGAGTACCTCGGCCAGGAAGAACTCGCCAAGCTGATGTCGGCCTTTGAACAGCTCGAGCCGCAGCGTCAACGCGACTACGCGATCGTTCGCTGCTTGGTGGATCTCGGTCTTCGCTCTTGTGAGGTAGCGGCATTGCACCTGGACGACATCGATTGGAAGAACGGTTCGTTGACTGTCCGGGTGGGCAAGTCCCACCGCGCTGACGTGTTGCCACTGCCTGCCGTCACTGGGCAAGCCATCGCCAACTATCTTCACAAGGCTCGGCCTGCGACGGAGAGCCGCGCAGTGTTTGTCCGGCACCGTGCGCCACTCGATATTCCCGTTGACGCGTCCGTAATCCGGTCGGTGGTCAGACGAGCGGCTGCTCGAAGTGGTCTCGCCGGCCGACTGCATGGTCCACATCGATTACGCCACACTACGGCCACTCGTATGCTCCAGGGTGGCGCGACCTTGAAAGCGATTGCCGACGTCTTGCGTCACCGGAGTCTCGATACCACCGCGATCTACGCCAAGGTCGATCTGACTCGGCTGAGCGCAATTGCTCAACCCTGGCCGGGAGGTGATGCATGACGATACCTGAAATCAGTGCGCAAGTCGAAGACTATCTGGTTTCGCGCCGCGCCATGGGCTTCGACCTGTGGGGCGCGGGGTACCAACTCCGCGCATTCGCTCGCTTCGCAAACGAGCAAAGCGAAGCGGGGTCGCTCACGTTGGAGTTGCTGCTTCGATGGGCGCAAGGCGCCGTCGAGCCTGGGCCCGTAACGGCGGCCCGACGTGCGGAGGTGTTGCGTCCCTTTCTGAAGTACTGCCGCCAGTTCGATCCTGTGTGTCCGGTAGTCCCTTTGGGGCTTTGTGGCCCAGGCCATCGGCGACTCTCTCCGCACATCTACACGGCGGCGGAGGTGACTGCCCTGCTGGTCGCCTCTCGTGAACTGAAGCCAGACGGATTACACCCGCTCACGTACGTTACGTTGTTCGGACTGCTGGCGGCAACTGGTATGCGACTTTCCGAGGCTCTCCGTTTGGAAAGAAAGGATCTGAACCTGGATCAGCCGTCCCTTACGGTCCGTGAGACCAAGTTCAAGAAGTCGCGACTGGTGCCGATTCACGTCAGCACCGCGAAGGCCCTGGCGGTCTACCAGAAAGCCACTCTTGCTACGCCACGTCACCCAGGGGTTGAGACGGTCCTCCTCACGGCAGAAGGGCTGTCGATTCCGAACCGAACCATCCATAACACCTTCGACCGTCTCCGCCGTCGTTTGGGGTGGGTCGCCCGCGGTGGCCATGCGCAGCCCCGCATCCACGATCTACGTCAGCGTGCCGACTCCCCGATCATGCCGACTTCTCTTCCGGAGGCCCTGTGGGTGGTGCCCGCGGCGAGTTAGGATTCGGCATAATCAGAGGCCCTCTAAAAAGGTCAGCAGTTGATCGTCGGGCCGATATCGTCCTGGTTTGACGCCAAGAGGCGGAGTCCGCGAGAGCGCTTTTTCCTTCAACCTCATGTCAGCATGCAGATAGATCTGGGTGGTCTCGACCGATTCATGTCCAAGCCAGAGAGCAATCACGGTACGGTCGACCCCATTTTGGAGAAGGTCCATTGCCGCGGAGTGTCGAAGCGCGTGTGGGCTTACGTTCTTCCGCTTGAGGGATTGGCATTTTTCGGCAGCGATGGAGATGTATTTCTCCACCAGGCGTTCAACGGCATCGCGGCTGAGCTTTCCGCCTCGGATGCTGGCAAAAAGCGGCTCGTCCGGCCGGCCATGGCGTTCCCGCATCCAGGCTTCCAGCATCTTTACGGTTTCTGGACGGAGAGGCGTGCATCGATGTTTTCTGCCCTTGCCCAGACAGTGGACATGCGCACCCGTTCCCAACACAACGTCCTGGCAAGTCAGGCTTATCAACTCAGAGACCCGGAGGCCCGTCTGCACGGTGAGCAGAAGCAAGGTCCTGTCGCGGCGCCCTATCCAAGTGGAAAAGTCGGCAGCCTCCAGGACGGCGTCGATCTCTTCCCGATTCAGAAATTCGATAGGCCGCCGTTCGTGGCGTTTGGCAGGCATCGCGAGGATTCGCTGACATTGCAACGCATGGGCCGGTTCCTCGAAAGCCACATACTGAAAGAAGGAATGAATCGCCGCTAGGCGGATGTTGCGAGTGCGAGCGCTATTCTTTCGGCGGTTCTCGAGATGATCGAGGAAATCACCAATGAAGGACACGTTCAAGTCCTCGATCGTGAGATTCGAGGGTGCTTTACTGAGCCGTTCTTTTGCAAAACGGAAGAGCAGACGGAAAGAATCGCGATACCCCGCGACTGTATTGGGGCTTGCTCGCTGTTGTCTAATCAATCGATCCGTAAAGAAGGCTTGAAGTAGGGAGGGGAGGCCAGTAGCCACTATCGTCGCGCCTCCTTCCCGTTGTCCAGGAGACGATCCGTGGCCAACTGAAGGAGTTCCGGCACCGCCTCCAGATACCAATACGTTTCATTGATATGGACGTGCCCGAGGTAGGTGGCCAGCTTCGGGAGTTCTCGTTCCACTTCGAGCCCCTCTCGATACCACCGGATTAACGTGCGCGCGGCAAATCGGTGACGCATGTCATGAAGCCGGGGACCACGTCCGTGGCCCTTTGCCTTGCGACGGAAACCGAGCTGTTGAGATACCTTGGCGAAGGTGTAGCGCGCCATCCATTCTGTAATCCGCGTACCGCGCTCGGAAAGGAAGAAGGCCTGGCTCGGTGTCGTGCGTACGACGCGATCTCTCTTTTCGGCGTACTCTTTCAGTCTGTCCACCGTCGATAAATGAACCGGCACGTGGCGCGACTTGCCAAACTTTGTGCGGCGTATAGTGAGAATTCCTTGATCGAGGTCCACATCTCGTCTGTCCAGATGTAAAGCCTCGTTCACCCGCATTCCAGTCACGGTGAGCAGGCCGAACAGAGTGGTGTAGGTGGGTGCGCGAAGTCCTTTCGCCGATGGAAGCTGCGCTGCGCTGCAGAGCAGGCTCGCTATCTCTTCGTCGCTATAAATGTGAGGCGTCTTTCGTTGATACCGATGAGGAAGAAGCCCGGGAGCCGGGACCTCTGTTCGCGGTTCCTTCGCACTGTGCCACGCGGCGAAACGCCGGACCATACCCAAACGCCAAGCCCACGTGTACGGTTGAGCGTCCGCGGGTTGGGTCGCCCAGCGGAGCGCCAACTCCCTCGTGATGTAGGAGGCGCCTTCAATGTTGAGGAACGCGACAAAGTTTCGCAAACAGCCAGCCACCTCCCGGAGTTCGAACCCAAGAGCGCGGCGAATCGCGATGTATTCGTTCAATGCCAGGTCGAGCGAGTTCATCGTCCGCCTCCCACGCTGGGCCAAGGGTGCGCCAGTGTGCGCAGACCATCGAAGTCGAGCTTGGCGTAGATTTCCGTTGTGTTGGGGGTTCGATGTCGAAGAACTTCTCCGATTTCATTCATGCTTGCGCCAGAACGAAGCATCGTTGTGGCGAGACTGTGTCTCAGCACGTGGGCGCCCCTTAACGCCGGATATAAGTCCGCTCGATCGAGTGCGCGGCGAACGATCGTACTCAATGTCGAAGGTCCGGCAAAGCCAGAACGCGGCGCCTTCATACAAACGAACACGCGCCGCGTTTTGCATGGGGGACGATCCGCACGCAGGTAGGATGTGAGGGCCTCCCCAACATCGATCGGCAAGGGCATCCGATCGTGCAATAACCCCTTACCTCGAATGAACAACTCCCCGGCCCGCCAGTCAACGTCATCGAGTTGGAGGGACACTACCTCTCCGGCACGTAGGCCGAGGCGGACCAGCAAGAGAAGGATGGCGTAGTCGCGGCGGCCGGTGGCGGTTTGACGGTTGCAGGTGCTAAGCACACGTTCAACCTGATCGGGGCTCAGGTACTTGGGTATAGTAGACAGGCGCCGATCGGCGACGGAGGGCACCGAAAGAGCCAGGTTGACCTGCAGTTCCCCGTCTTGAAAAAGGAAGCGGAGGAAAGAGCGGAAAGCGGCGGTAACGAGTTGTGTCCTTCGAGGGCTCATGGTCGGTGCATGCCGCAAAATAAAGTCGGAAACATCTGATGATCTGATTTCGCCGATGACTAGCGGCTTCTCTCGAAAACGTTCGACTAGAAACTTGCGAATGCACGGCAGGTAGTTGATGACAGTTGCGGCGGCTAGCCCGCGCTCGGACCGCAAATGCTTTTCGTATCGCGTAAGAATGGCGGCCAACGGAGAGTCATCGCAAGTCGGAGTCGGACCAGGAATCATGTCACATTTTCGAAGATGATCCAGAAACTGCAACAGTGTTTCTCGATTCCCTCTGTGGACTCGGCCCTTTCGCCGCTTGTAAGCGATGAATCGCTCGGCGAGTTGCTCGTCGAAATCTCTGATTGGTAACCGTCGTCGCTCCAACCATTGGCCAAAACTCGTCAGCAAATTCAGTTTCGACTGTACGGTCGACTTGACATAACCGTTTTCAACCAGCGAAGTTGCGAACGATGCGAAGTGCGAAGCCAACGGGCTGTCTTGCAGGCGTCGGTCTGTCTCGGGGCGTTCAAAATAGTCTTTCGGCATTAATCTTCTCCTTTCCCAGCTTCACGCCGGTAGGGAGAAGACGCCGGATTATGCCGACTTCCACCCGTCAGCCAGGCGCAAAACTCCGCGCCAAACGGCAGGTAGGAGACTCCGCTTGGAGAGAAGTCGGCATGATCGGGGAGTCGGCACGCTGGCGAAAGTCGTGCAGACGCGGTCCATGACTATCCGAAGGACCACGCAATCCAATCTGCCGCGACAAGGCATAAAAGGTGCGCCTGATCTCAGCGCCGTCCAGTCGCGTCCCGCGCCCGGATACGAAAAAGGTTGTGGGTTGTCGCCCCAAAAACCGATCCCGCCGGGATGCATAGTCGGAGAGCACCTTTTGCGTCGAAGGATGAATGGGCACGAGACGGGATTTGCCAAACTTGGTTCCCCGAATGGTGAGAACGCCTTTCTTAAGATCCACATCTTCTGTTTGTAGGTTGCGTGCCTCACTGATGCGCAAGCCCGCCACCGCCAGCAGCCCCAGCAAACTGTAATAGGTCGGCCCCCGCAGACCGTGAGCGGACGGCAGTTGCCGCGCCGCTTGGAGCAGATTCCGGATCTCCTCGTTGGTGTACAAGTAGGGGCGAGCCCGTCCAGGCCGGTAAGGCAGCAAACCGGGTGGCGGCACCTCGGTGCGGGAATCATGAGCGCTCCAGCGGCGTGCAAAACCGCGAACGAAACTGAGCCGCCTGGCCCATTCGGTGGGACGCGCATTCTTGTCTTGCTGCGCCCATTTCATCGAAAGCGCAATCGTAATGTGAGTCGCGCGACTCTGTTCGAGGAACGAGGCGAACTCGATCAAGCGATTGTTGGCGTCCAGTAGTTTGAATCCCAAACTGCGGCGCAGTTCGACGTACTCCTCAACCTTTTTTCGCCAACGGATCATCGAGCCCCTCCCGGCCAGGACAGAGCTAATGCTGCAAGCGAGTCTAAGTCTACCTTTGCGTAAATCGCTGTGGTCTGCGGGCTGCGATGGCGGAGGAGTTCGCCGATTTCAGACAACGACGCTCCCTGCTTGAGCATCTGACACGCTAGTGCGTGCCGGAACTGGTGGGCGCCTTTGCGGGGAGAATCGATTCCGGCCCGCTCCAGCCTGTGTCTCACAATCGAACCGATCCCACACTGACCGCGGAACCCTCCCGCGGGCGCTTTCGCACGGAGGAAAACGCATCTGCTGCTGGCGGTCGACCGGCCGTGTTGCAAATAATCGGCGATCGCCGCGCCGACATCCCTTGGCAGTGGTAGTTGCGAAAAGCGGCCGGCCTTCCCGCGCACTGTAATCAATCCTTCTTGCCAGTCCAAATCCTCCAGCGTAAGCGCCTTGATCTCACCGGCGCGTAAACCTAGACGTGCCAGGAGCAAGAGAATGGCGTAGTCTCGGCGACCAATTGTAGTTTTCCGGTCCACCGAGTCCAATACCTGCTCTACCTGGTCAGGTGGCAGGGCACGAGGCACAGTCGACTGTTTCCAGTTGGCCACCGCAGGTATACATGCGGCCAGATCCTTTTCGATGTCTCCCCGATAGCGCGCGAATCGTAGAAACGATCGCAGCGCCGTCGTCATCAACTGGACCCGCTTGCTCTGAATGGTGCTGGCCCGCCGCCGCACGAATCGTGTAATGTTCGCGGCACATAGCCGAGATAGGTCGACTGGTCCGGCGCCGAAGCGCTCCGTCAGAAACTCGCTGACAAACGCCGTGTAAGCCGCCTGTGTTGTAGCTGCGAGGGCACGTTCCTGTCGCAAGTAAAGACGAAATTCGCGCTGCAAACACTCCGCCGGTGTCGCCACCGGCGATGCCACTACCGCAACCACCCCTTGCCGCCTCAACAACTCCAGCAGTCGCTGCAAAGCGGATAGATCGTTTCTTGTCGGGCGTCGATGCCGTGCTCGCGCGCGAAGGTATGGCCGAAACAACTCGGAGGTAATGTTCTGCGCCTGGATTCCACGCTTGGCCAACCAGCAGCCGAAATCGGCGATCAAACGGATTTGCACCTCTCTCGTGTGCTGGGCGTAGCCTTCGCCACGCATCTCGGCCTCGTAGGACTCGATATACGGACCCAAGGGGCCGTCCTGCTCGCAGAGTCGGTGCGCTCTGAAAACCTGCTTCATTGGTGTTCTCCTTCCAGACCAGACTGTCAGGAAAACGCCGCCGGACTATTCCGGGAAAATATTCGCTAAGCTACCGCCAATCGGCCCTAAATCGACATTACCCGGAATAGTCCGGAACCCGGCATAGTGGCGTCTATTCCGGCCCCGGAATAGTCGGCACACAACGGCCATGCATCTTCTGCAATCTGGCGTTGATATCACGCTCATCGCGCTCTGGCTCGGCCACGAGAGTCCGGCTACAACGCACATCTATGTTGAAGCCGACCTGAAGATGAAGGAAGAGGCGCTGAAGCTCGTGCAGCCGCTCACTGCGAAACAGGTTCGGTACAAGCCGGCGGAGGGGCTGCTCCGCTTTCTGCAAGGCTTGTAGGGATTATGTGCAGTTCACTGCCCGTCCCAATCCATCAGGCCGCGGACGACAACCGCGGACTGCACATAATCATCGGCTGTACATAATTGGCGCCATAAATGGGCGCCGGCGCGAGACGGGGCTGGTCGCACAGCACGCGGCAGAAGCGGTGCGCAGATTCGAACGCGGTCTCGCCTTTGTTGCCGCGTCGCACTCGTACAGTGGCAGCTTCCAGGGTACGCTCCCCGAGGCGAACGGCGCCTCCGCCATTGCGGAGGTCGATCCATAAAGAAATGCCCACCGGATCCACCTGCCAGAACGCGAAAGACGACGCGCCCGTGGCGACGCCATAACCGTGAGTGGCTTGGCCGTCGAACGCCAGGAAGTACCAGGGCAGGATCCGTTCGCCGAGGAGACCGCGCCATTCCAGATCACCGTAACTCCGCTCCCATTGGTCGTTGAGGATGCGCCACCGCTCGGGCACCTTGGCCTTCCAGCGCAGGCGGACTCGCATCAGCGCGGCTTCAGGGGCCTGAATTCGGACCGGAAGGCCAGAACCGTGCGGTTCGGCTTCGACGGCAATACCCTTCGCCGTCCATCGGTGGCCGTCGCGGGCCAGTGTGATGGTTTCGCTTTCGAGGAAGGCTGTTGCAAAGTCCGGTGGACGCAGGATATCGACGTATCCATCGGTACTCTGTGCGGCTTGGCCCGCCCCAATAGTGGGGAGCCCCGCCGAGAGAGCGATCAGACCACGCCGGGACAATCCGTTATTGTGCACAAAGCCATTCTCCCAAGCTGCGCCCTGGTTCGACTACTTCGCCCAGGTAGACAGTTCTCATACTAAAACGGCGGCGTCGGTCCAAGAATCAGTTTCCGTCGGCAGAAGAAATACTGGGCGAAGTCGTCGGTTACAGCGAACTGGACTGGATTATGACCGAAGAGCCGGTGACGGTCCGGCGGGTGCCGGCGAGGGCGGCCCATGCCTCATCTCTCAGAACTGGTCCGGTCGGCTTCCGGTCTAACGGGCTCCTTTGCGCAAATTCGAAGCGCCGCTACCTGGCCGCGCAGGGCATCGAGCTGCGCGTTCAGTTCCGGATTCTCCACACGCCCGATCACTTCGTCGAGCGTTCCTTCAAATCCCTCCAGGACGCCGGCGACAAAGAGTGGATGGAGCATCGTGCTTGGTCGTGCCTCCCGTGATTGCATCAATCCTCCAGGCGGAACTTGCGGGCGCCTTTCCGTACGATCAAGGTATCGAGTTGGGCAGCGATGTCGTCCATGCCGGCGCGGACCTGGCTCCGCAGTTCAGCAGCCGTCTTCAAATCCTTCGCGCTAACGCCGGACAACAGGTCCTTGGCTCGTTCCACGAGGCTCTTGAGTTCGGCATCGTCCGTGACATTCCGGAAATTAAAGCTATCGAGGAATTCCACCAGCTTTGAAACCGTCGTCTGATGAAACCGCGCGGGCTTTCCGTCTGGGCCGTCCTTCAGCCGGTCACTCATGTGGTGAACCAGATCGGCCATGGCGCTCCGCATTACTTCCTGGACCTCGCTCACCGCCTCCGTCATGATTTGCGCCGTCTTTTCCCGCTCCTGGTCCCAAATCTCCGCCGAGATTTCTCTTAGCTGGTCCGGCACTCCGAAGCTGACGTACCGCCAAGTGAAGTCGAAGGCGGCCCTTACCTCCTCGACCGGCGGATAGTCGAGCGGATTGTGAAGTGCGCGCAGTTGGCCAGGAGCGTGCTGGCACAGCTCCGGATAGATGGCTACGAATGCCTCGACCAGATTCGCACGTTGGTCGGCGAACTCGCGCATCTGTCTCTCGACCTGTTTCAGCAACGGTAACGGGCATAAGTGAATACCGCGTTCAAACGGCAGACAAGTGCTCTCCAGATACCGAGTGACTTCGCCGTCGAAATTGCGAATCGCCGCGTATTCCTTGGAGGTGAATAGCCGCTTCGAGACATTGATCATGGTCTTGTCCGTATCGACTTCGACCTGAGAGCTGTTGACTTTCTTCGAATTGCCCAGCCGGCTTCGCTGGATTTTAATGCAGACCGTCCGCCGAGCCAGGTCCTGTCCCGCATCCTGAATTTCCGGGAGGGGCATCGCAAGTATTGCCATCGTTGTTGTTCTCCTTCTATTGCTTGCGGCATTCAGCCGCGAGTGACGTGCTGGTTGCTGTAAATGTTGAATAACCCTGCTGCTTCCATTGGGACTTCGCGCGAATCGAACGTCTGCAACTCACCAAAGACGATGCTGTTGTCCCCACGCGCGTACAACTGCTGGACCAGCAGCTGAAACGCTGGCGTTTGCAGTGTCACGCTGACGCCCTCGCTTTTTCTCCCGAAGCCGGATCGGACCAATGCATCGATGCCGGCGGCGGCGGCGGCCTGTACCAGTCGTGGATTCGCCTCTCTCATCGCGGTGAGGTCGGGGATGAAGCAATTGCTGTCTAACCCCATGAGGGCGCCATGCGCTCCGGTTCGCAGGGCGCGGTTCCGGAATGTCCTTGCGACGGCCGCATTTCCCTCCGCGGATGCGAACAGGCGCGGTGGGAAAGTCAGGACCTCGCAGTCTTTTTCGTGCAAAAGAATGAACGCAGGCGTAACAGTCCCTCGCTCTGCAAGCTCTTCCTTCAGTGCGCGCAACAATTCGTTTGCGCACTCCACCAGTTCATTCGGCTCCATAAGCCCTCCACAAATTGATCTGAACTTGCCAGAATTAATCCTGAATCAGACCTGAATCAGACCTGAATTAGACCCAGTACGGTTTACATAAGGACGGCGTCGCGACACTTTCCGTCGCCTTGGGCCCACGCGGTTCACTCCTGGTTGGTATCTTCCCGACGGAAATCCGCAGCGGGAACTCGTCATTTCCCAGAACGCGGACTTCGGGGGAGCAGGTCTGCGCCGCAGGGATACAATCGATAGAAGGCCGCTATGTTGCTGGAAAACGTCCGGTCCCTTGGGGGATTCACCGAACAGGTATGCAAGATACGAGCGGACTGGAGCATCCCGGATGACAAGGAGCTTTGGTTCCGAGGTGAAAAGCGAGACTACGGGGAAACGCGGCTGCGCCCGATTCTCTATCGGCCGCCGAAGGGCCGAAGCCTAAAGCCGATTCCAGACCTTCTGAAAATCGAAGATGACCTGTTCGATGCCTTTCAGCGGTGCAACCCACAGTTATCGGATGGCCCAATCGAAGATGACTTCGACGGCTACCTGCTCATGCAGCACCACGGCGGCCCGACGAGATTGCTCGACTGGTCGGATGGTTCTTTGATGGCACTTCATTTTGCTTTACGAAACAAGCAGGGTGATGCGAGCGACTCCATAGTGTACGTGCTCGACCCCTATCGACTGATGGATACGTTGAACACCCTCCCCGACACAGTCCAGACCGAGCAACGTTGGGCCGAGCACATCAAAGCTCATCCCGAGGATTCCGAAGAAGACGAATCGGACGTTTATCTGCCTTCAAGTGAAGGAGATGAACGCCCCTTCGAGCTTCCGCGGGTCCCGTTAGTTTTGCAGTTTCCGTTTATTTCCCGGCGTGTGGCCGCTCAGCGGAGTCAGTTTATTGTGTTCGGTGCCGAACCCTCCTGGCTGTCGGACGAAGCGACCAAGCCGGATTCCGCAATTCGCCGCATCACAATCGATGGAACGCGAACCCGAGCTATACGGGCCGAATTGCGGGAATGCGGGGTTACTGAATCCGTCATCTTCCCTGATCTAGACGGCTTGGGTCGAGAGCTAAGCCAACTTTGGCAGGACCGGCAATGAACTTTCTACGGGTACGGTATCTGCAACGGCCTGACCAACGCTCAGGTGAGCTTACTTCCCACATCGCGGCTTCGCGGGAGTGATCTCCCAGAACGTCGTTCTGGCCCAGTGGGTAAATACTGACCATGCGGGATCGATCCGAACTTTGTACGAATGGTTGACGACACGGGTCGAGTACAGTGACGACTTTTGAAGCGTGGGGCAGGGCAGAGAACAGAAAGTGAGTATCGAACACGGCAGCCCAGGGTAGAAACAATGCGCGCCGACACCAAAGAGTGCGACCAACGGTCCGTCAAGAACATTCGATGGGATAATTGTAGTGGCGTATGGCAAAGTCGATAACCCGGCACGGAAATCTTGGGTTTGTGTTCGACGAAGGCAACTCGGTCCTACTTAACGCGATCGCAAGGCTCTGCATCCTCTACGAAGACATACGGCTCGAACTGAATCAACTCCGGCAGATTCAGGAGCGCCGCGCCGCTGGAGAGGTATTGGACAGCGATGATTTTCAGGTGACCTATTTTATGCGCCGGGCGCTCGTGACACTGGTGGAGTTTCGGCGCGCACTGACAAGGATCAGAGGGACTCAGGAGTTCAAGCACGCGATCGCATTCCACCCAAAGATGGAGAAAGACGACCTTTTGCCGGTCGAGCAGTTCTTCCAGCAACACGAGGCCCGCATCAAGGAGCTTCGCAATGAGTTCGGCGGCCACCTTCAGGAGGCAAGCGTCAAATTCGCAACTGGTCACGTATCCGATGTCTCTGGCAAAATCACAATGAATCTCCGCACCGAGGGGTGGACGATGGGGCTGGAGTGCGATTTCGTATCTCAATTGATGGCCGGCATTATTACAAGCAAGCTGGCGGGGAAGGATTATAAGGGGGAATTGGGGGAAGCGATCGAGATGATGGGAACTGCCTTTGGGCATGTGCAGGTCGCAACAGTCGCGCTAGTATACATGTTTCTGTGGGATCGATTCGGAAAATAGGGTTCGATGCAATCGCACATAAACCAACGAAGACAAGGTTAGCGGGAAACCGCAAATAGGGCTCCACGTATCCACAACGATCAGGGCGAGCTGGCCGTGATCGATTCCTCCCGTGACACGCCGGTCACGGAAATTGAAGCCGGGTAAATAACGGCCCAGCGCTAGGCGCGGCCGGCGAAGGCAGCCCCGGCCTCATCACCCAGAACACGCCTTGGGCCCGTGGAGGGCCGCGCCTCACGATGGCCAACTGGGGTGGAATGAAGACTCGGTGCACTGCTGCCAGCCAACGAGTGGCAGCGCGCGGCTGGTGCGGAGAGTATCGACAAATGCCTTATCGTTGCTGGTCGGCTCGGCGTCGAGGACTACGAGCCACTGCTCGGCCACCGTGCGCATAGGGTAGTGGTTGTTTCAGTCTGCGCCATCAAGCCAACCGGGAGAGCGAAAGGGTATACTCGTGACTGGTCCCGATTAACCTTGAACGGGACGGGCATCAAACAATTCAACCAGATTGGTTACGGGGGAGGCGGCCTTGCTATTTTCGGTAGATGGGGAGAGAATTTCAGAAATCCCAGCCAAGCGGAGAGCGTTTCTGAACAACGTCACTCAAGATTTGGGACCGGAGAAGACCGAACAGGTCCGCCTAGAGTTGAATCGGCTGATTGACAACCTAAGGCCCCAGGATCATACTGGGCGTCGAACTGTTAACACCACATACTTAGGCTCCGAATTGACTCCTTGGCTGCCCCCGCTTTCTCACCTCTACGATGTCGCCGCAGCCGTGGCTGCAGAGAATACTCTAGAGGATGAGATTCAAGAGCAAGCGAGCTTCAGCTTTGGCCTCCTCTTGTGGGAGTGCATGATAGACCGAGATGACTGTTGGACGGTGTACGACCCGAACCTTCGCGGCGATACAAACAGAGAAATTATCGGGAAAACATACTATGAGAGAGATGAGAGATAGAGCGCCGAGAGCATGAGGAAATCAATTGCGGTCGAGGAACCGTCTAGGCCTTGTGGGCGTCCAGGTCTTGAGAATTGCCTTTATTCTTAGATATGATCGAAGACTTGTCCGAACGTGTACGTACGTCGATTTGTCTTTGGTATGCCTTCCACCCGTTCAAGCAAGTCGAGTGCAAACTGTGCGAACGCGTTATGTGACCAGTACAGGTGAAGGCCGCACTGATCGCTATAGACGCTTGGTCCGTAAATCTTTGAGAAGCACCATCCGGTAGGACTAGCGAAGGCAGCTACTCCGGCGCCCTGCTCTGTGATTACGGGATTGCCAGCCTGGTCTCTGTGAACGCCAATCGTATCCAGGCTTTTCGCGAGGGGTATCAGGACATTCTTGGCGTCCCCCGGGCTAGCTGGTCGCGCCGTCAGCTCTATACGGCCGATCATCGTAGGGTCAAGCTCACAGCGAAGGACGACGCCACCAAAGTAACCATTAATAGAAGCGGCATTTAGTAAAACGAATAATATCTCATGGTCATTAACTAGTTTGGGGTGAAGCTCGAAGAAAACCGTCGCAGATGAAAACTTGGTGGGGAGGTGATCCCGAAGGCTGTTCATTTGGCTCAGCTTGCCGATGGATTCTTCGGCTGTGCCTCGACTGAGAGTCGCTTTCACCTCCAACACGGCGCACACGTGCTTTGCAGGGATAGCCCGCTTCCTACCCTGGCCGGAAGTGTCATAGTTCGCGTCCATCCATAAGACTGGAGAGTTCATCGCATCGTAAACAATCACATCGAAGTGATAGAGTTTATAGTCTGCCACGACTATATCGGGTATTACGTATCCAGAGGTTACGCCATATCGGGCCGGAAGGTAGTCAGAGAGCCATTTACGCAGGGCTGCTTCTCCCGCATTGCCATGTTCTGTCCGTACCGGCCGAGAGGC
Source organism: Bryobacterales bacterium (assembly GCA_003135055.1). Lineage (GTDB taxonomy): Bacteria > Acidobacteriota > Terriglobia > Bryobacterales > Bryobacteraceae > PALSA-243. Next base: position 15,408 of record PLDF01000336.1, read on the forward strand.
ATTATACTCTTTGGCTCGATCAAACTCACCGAGTAGATCCCTGCGATTCCTCTGGAACGCCCTCCAGCCGAAATACCCGTATTCTCCCTCGTTACTCGATTCCACTAGCCGCCTCCAGTTCCCGTTGACCATTCGAAATTGTGTTGAGAACTCATTTATAACAGAACGAGCCCTGCCGTTCGCGCAGTTCGGTATGGATGGTGGGCCTTCCGCAGTGGCCCCAAACGATCTAGGAAATGACGTATCGGCCCGGTGACCGTCGCGAAATCGCCTTTGCACAAGCGATGTGCCCCGTTCCGTTCGGGGACACAAGTTCTTCAAGGATCCAAGGAATCACGAGTCTTTGCTCGCGGCGGGTCGGCGACATGGCCGTCGGCCCCGATCAGCGCTTCAAGTGATCCGCATTCGAATTAGCCCGGGTTCCCCAGCGTCGGGAAACCCGTTGTTCGGGTCAACCCATCCGCCGCAATGGTGATCTCCACCGTTTGTTCGCCGAAGTCGCTCTCGGTATATCGGCTACTGAACAGTCTCAGTGCCTGGTTCGCGCTGGTGCGCATCGGCGCGCGAGAGGGTTGAAGACGGTTGTATCTGCCCATCACAGCGAAATCGAGTTGATCGCGGATCGAGCGCCAAAGCGTCCGCCGCCGGTCCTGATCGACGCCATGCCTGGTGAAATAGCGGCCAGTTTCGAGTTCCTTCTCCGAGTAACCGGTAAACATGCCGAAACCGAGTGTGGGTAATGCTGAGCGCAGGCCCCGGACCAACTTAGCCAGATCCTCGGCCTGCTGCATTGGTTCACCGCCCGAAAACGTCACGCCTTCAAGCGAGTACTGGCGGTAACTGTTCACCAGTCCTGCTTGGATCGCCTCAACTGCGAACTCGGTTCCATGAAAAGCGTGACTAAGTTTGTTCCAGCAACTCGGACAATCTAAATTGCATCCCTGCACGAAGACAACACACCGCAAGCCTGGTCCGTTGACACGGCTCGCCGGCATGATTGCGTGAACCAGCATCGCATGGCCCTCACTGATTTCCTTGCTGGACCTGCTGGCCGCGTCCTTGGTTGTAGTACTCGGGCTTACGGCGTTCGGATAAGACCCGATCACCACCAATGAAATCATCCATCACCTTGCCGCAGGTGTTATCTGCGAAGCCCGCCAGATCGATTTTGCTGGTCCCATCCGGTTCCAGCGTGACGGTAATCAGTTTCTGTTGCATTGTTCACCTCGCAATAAACTGGAGCCTGATCTGCGGACCCTCGGGCGTTTGTATAACCTCGCGCCCACGGAATACATATCCCTTGGCCTTGGCGTCCGCCAGCGTCTGCTGTTCCTTGTACGCCTGATGCACTCGCCCCAACCACTTTTCATCGAAGCCGATCGCGCGGTCGTATTCGCTCAGCACTGCCCCGAAGGCGCCGTCGGGCTTCCGCACGAATCCGATATCATTTGACGCAGACCCGATCTGGGCACGCCTGATGATCACGTGCGCCCGTTCCGGCCGTTCGCGCCCCTCATAGCCTACCAAGGCGGCGCCGTCGGCGTGGATCTCCGCCTTGTAGCCGAGCTCGCTCAATGCCGCCACCAGGTAAGACTGGTTGCGGACGGTTGTAGAAGTTTCTGAATATTTCGACATGCTCGCTCTCCTGTTGGTCGCTTTCATTCCCGTTCTAGTGCCCGGAACGCTCGCCCCTTCGGCGTCGACGCGTTCCTGTTGTACTCGTAGATGCCCGGATGCGATGCGCTTAAATATTTGCCTGACGATTGTTGGCGGAGGCTTTCGATTTGGTCCGCGGCCGACTTGGCCACCGGTACAGTGTATTCCGCCGATTGCCGCAGTGACATGCGAAGCCGGTAGGCCTTGCGGCAGCACTCCTTGATTTCCGCGCCGGTCCAGTTATCGTCATGTGGCCGCTCGTCCTGCACGCCGTATTTCGACGTATAGATCTGCCAGATCGCTTCGCGCTCGTCCGCGGCCGGAAGATCGAAGAAGAACGTACCCAACGTGAACCGCCGCCGCAGTTCGGGCGGTAGTGAGGCGATGGAGTTGCAGGTGGCCAGCCACAGGCTTCGACCTCCCGATACTGCGTCGATAATGCTCAGGGCGCTGCGCAGGCGTTCGCCCGAGCTGCCGATGATTCCGTTCTTCATCGCGGCTAGGTCGAACGCGATCGTGGGAATTCCCGCTGTGTTTCCAGTCGCCTTCGCGACCAAGCTCTTTGCCGTCCCAGGCGGCCCGATCAGGATACAGCCATCCGCTTCGCGGTTCTGCATCCAGGTAAGGATCGTTCCCGTCATCTCGGTCGTCACACCCGAAAGATCGGTCCCGGTCCCCGCAAATGCCTTCTCGATCTCATCGCAGAAGACTACAACCCGCGGTGCTTCGGCGCCATCCAGTACCGACTGCAAGAACGCTTTGACGTTCGCGCACCCGCCCACGTCAGTGAATGCCTCGCCTCCGCGCCATACCGTCAGTCCGGGCGCCTGTTCGATGACTTGGCGTTTTCGTTCCCAGAGTTGGTCATGGTCGAGGCCGCGTTTGGAGAGCGACATCGCCACCACCTGTTCCGCCGGAAATGCCGCCAAACCAAGCAGCGCGTCAACTGCGCGGTTCTCGTCGTCTGCGCCCGGCGCCGCGAGCTTCGCGTTCTCGAACGTCGTACGCACAATCGCCCGCAAACCGTCCTGCGACGGAAGCGGCTCATCAATCACCAGGACATCTTGCGTAAGCTCTTGCGGCAACACGCTGCCCGGAGGTGTTATCAACACAAAGACGGCTCCGACCGCCTTCAAAGTGTCCCGTAAATTCCAAAGTCCTTGGACGATAACGGGGTCGTGCCAGAGGCGCTGTGGGTTGGAATAGAAAATGACCGCGTCGTCGCCCAGCCTTGCCGCCACGGACAGCGCATCAGCCGGTCCCACAGTCTCGGGATTACGTTCCCCGATGATCGAATCGAGCATTTTCTTGCCCGGGCCGTTCATCGCCGAAAGGCCGGTCATGATGTCCCACGACAAAAGGGCCGTGCTGTCTGCATTGCCGTTCAGGCTTTGCGTCGTCAATGCAATCGCGCTGGCTGGATCTGCCGTGCGAATCGAGACTAGCGGGGTTGATGCTCGTCGGGCTGCCTGCAGTGCAGCCAGAAACTCTTCGGTATTCCGGATCATTGGTGTTCTCCTGGTTCTTCTGGATTGGACCGCTGGCGGTGAGCACCACGCGAAAGGCGGGATTTTGGAGGGTGCAAAGGGAGGGATACGCGGTGGGTCTCACGGGGAAAGAAAGAGGGACGTGGTGCCCAGACCGCCAGCGGAAGCTCGTTCAACTATGCAATTGGCGCCGGCTCGGAAGGTACACGGTGCGTGAAAAAGAGGCCTTGTGCCCAACGGCGGAGTTCCCTTACCTCCGACTCAGGCAAGCCGGGGATGACAGGTGCGAGCAGCATGGCTCGATCCACGAGACCAGTGCGGTCTCCGGCTAGGATCAAGTCTCGACACGCATCACACGCTGCCCAGTCGGCGTCGCTCGCGCTCGCTATTGGGCCGTAGTCGAGAACAAAGGGTCTGGCGCTGAATCGCCATATCGGATTCGGAGCATTACAGAAATCACAAATCATGTTGGTGTCCTCTATTAGATTGCGAGGTCCAAGCGGTCGAGCCGGGTTCCGGCGCTGTTGAACCTCTTCCTACCGTTCTTGCAGCTCTGAGCGCTGTTGAAAGATGCCGCCCGCATCGAGCACCTGAATGCTCAATTCTTCGAGCTCGGCCGGCGATCAGCCAACGTAGCCCCTCCAGCTCGAAATCGCGCCGAACCGCTTCTCAATTTGCTGGCGAAAGACTGTCAGTTCGCCCCTCTTAAACTCGCGCCCTTAAGACTTCAATGGGATTGCGACGCGGGGTGCAGATAGCCCCACCTAATCAGCATGCCCGACGCGTCCATCAACTCTGCCCGGTACGCACTCCGGCTCTGCGTCAACAGCATCTCGCCGGACGCGCTGGCGCGGCCCACGGTCCCCGGCGTCCTTCTCCGGCGGTAATGGCAACAACCGGCGATAGAGGTGCACGGTGAGAGGCACGGCCGCGAGCGCTCCGAAAAAGGCACTTACGGCGCTGGCTTTCAGCCCTTGCGATAGCAGGACGCAGTAAACAATAAATAAGCAAAACACCAATGTTGCGTTTTTCGCACGTTTCATGGTTTGCTCCTTACGGCCCGGCATTGCGTGCCTCGGCTTTGTATCGCCCTCCTCACATATCTGCGATCCGCCGCCAAGGCACCTAGTCCGGCTGTCGCTACATGTGATATGAGCTCCCGCCCACATTCAGTCGTCTGCGTGGCCCCTCACTGAAGACCAAAGAACGTCGCTGCGGGCCGTCCAGCATCTCAGCCGATGGTGACGGCCATTGGCTGTTCGCCCCTCGTGGTCTCGGTTTGCGCTTCACACGCTATCCCTTGAGCGCCGTCACTCATACTGGTTCTGCCGCTAACATCTCCGGACGCAGAGTCATTTATGGCAAGACTATCCTTCCCATTTGGCAAAACTATGGGTGAAGTTCCGCGTCTGGGCTCAACGAGAAAGTGCGGGTGAAAACAGAACCGACAGTTCACGGCATGCGTCACGGCGTGCACTGCCTCCACAAACTGCGCGGGCAATTGCCGCGCCTCGCCGGCCCTGGTGAAGAATTCGGGTGCGATCTTTCCCGCGACCGAGCGATCTTTCTCCACCAGATCGAGCGGGAGTTGTCCTTGCCAACCGCGAAAAACTACCTGCGACCAGATCCGGGGACGCGCCCCTTCCTTTGCCGTCCGCAGCTCGTGTCGTGCAATCAGCAACTCATACGTGTGCTCGACCCGGAGCGCCTCGATGCTCACCAGCGCGGGAGCGAGAACGATAGCGTGGTCACCATTGCTAGTCAAAGAATCCGGCCGGACAAACCATGCCAGACGCTCTCCGCCCTCTCCACAGAAGGTCACGTAGTGTCCAAATTCCTTGATCGCTCCGCCGGATTCCCGGCCACGCAGAACGTGCCGTTTGGTTGCCTGCTGAAATTCTACGGTGATGCTGGGAGTGCAATAGATCCCAGACTTCCGAAGCCTCTGCACTGCGGCTGCCGGAAGCGTAAGCCGCAGTAGAGCATTGGTCTTTTTCGTTTCCCTCATGCGTACCTCTTCTGCACGATTGGCCGGCCGAGCGCTTCCCGGATCATCTCCTTCGAACACCCAGCCCAACAGATGTACTTTCGCGGCTCCTCGACCGCTATGGCGAGATTGTCACCGCTCCTGTCCCGATTGGCGTGTGCGCAGGAGGGGCAGCGTGCAATCCAATTCCTTCCAACCTGGCGTCTTACCTGCACGTAATCGAGAATTCGAAACTCGTTTGGCGCAGAACTGTAATACCTCTTGGGCGCCTCGGGACGTCTCGCGTTCTGAACGAACTCAGCCGGGATCTCCTTACCGGCGACGAACCTCTCCAATTCCGATTCGGTCACCTTGCGGAGCCGCCCAAGGTATGCCAGTTGGTCGGTGAGCGTGTAGTCCGCGTTGTAGAACCAGAACCTCCAGCCGCGGCTTTCCTTTGCACCCCGATGAACCCCGAGCGGTGCCCGGATTGCGTTGCCAAATTCATCGGGACCGATCTCATCCTGACGTGGGAAGATTTCGATTCCTTCGGGCAGTCCGGCGCCCTTGATCGGGAGCCCGAGTCTCAGGGCGGTGTGATAGATGTAGATTCGGCAGTCTCTCGCGAGCGCCGGTTTCTCGAAGAAGATCCACAGATGGCCGCCACGGTTTGATTTCTCCAGTGCGGGTTCTACCCCATCCTGAGTCAGCTCAAATTGCAGTTTCAGCAGGTGTTCGACGGCGTTCTTATAGTCGGCGTCGATGGCAACCCATTTTGACCTCTGAGTCTTCGGATTGATCGAATACAGCCCGAGCGTGAGTTCGCCGGCCAGGTGTCGCCGCAATGTTTCCAGACCCAGCGCGGGCGGCGGTTGCCCTTCCCGCGCTTTCGGCCGGAAATAATAGTGCCGCCCCGTTTCCGGATGCGGTCTCATGGATTGAAGCGTGTAGGCTCGGCGGTTCACGAACATCTGATGAAATTGAGCGGCCATTTCGACCGTTGCATGTCGCTGGAGGTCCACCTTTGCGCTCCTCTTCTCTATATAGGACATGCGCTGCATTCCTCCAAAAACCCGTCCCGCGCTTAGGCCCTCAATGGTCGGGGATCGCTGGCAAGTGCCTTCAGCCCAAACGTTTGGCATAATCCGTCGAATTCGTCTTCCCGGAATCCGCCGAACCGTCTGTCGATCGGCAGAGCGAGGGAGTAGAATGCCTCCCGGCTGCGATCGTAAATGTACAAACAGCCCGACTCCGGATCGTCCGGGACCATCAACATCAAAAGCGCGCCCTTGGCGAAGTCCAGCCAACGAGCGATTCTTGCCTCGGCACGCTTGGCGAAACCTACTATGGCTTCATCCTCGTCGAGCCGCTCCAAACCAAAATCCTGCAATCGCAGGACGTCGTCGATTTTTACTGTGTCCATGGGGATCTCCTTCCCTTCGTGTCTTACCTCGCCCTATCCTTATATATAGGGCGTCAAATCTCGTTTACCTACCCTCTCCAGCCACTACGCAATCTGCCTAAGAATCTTGATCGCCTCTTTTATCGCGGGCAGCGCCTCCAGGGTCAGCCCCTGGCGATCAGTGAATCGGAAAGCGCCCTGGGCTGCCCGATCCACAACATCGGAGACCTTCATGTTCTTCAGCCTGCCCACACGTTGCGCTTCGCGGATCAAATCTGCGCGGGCTGCGCCCAGAACCTTCACGTCTTCAGGAATGGACCGCCTGGCGGTGGCGTCTGGTCGTCCATTGCGACGACCGTTTGTTGCATCTGCGCGATTGTGGCCGTTGGCCACAGCGGGGTTGGTATGGCTGGCGCCATTCTGCCGCAGAGGAGCGGTGTCGGCCGCTCTTTCAAGAGCCTCAATCAGTTGCCTCAGCGCGCCGCGATCCGGAATGTCGTCCAGGCGGTCGCCGGCCAGATTCATCTGCTGGCAAAGTTGCGAGAAACTCGCCTGTCCGACAACCCCGGTGGCCGTACGCAGCCGTTCCACGCCACGAAGCGTGTCTTCCAGTTTTCCCGAAAGGGTGCTCAGCGCCGCCAGATCCGAGATCTGCGCCGGATCCTCCGTCCCGGCGATCACCTTCGTCACCGATCTTGCCAGACCAAACCCCACCTGTTCGCAGAGCGACTTCACCCGCGCTTTGAGCGTTGGCAAGTCGACTGGAGCCACACTCTTGTGTTGCAGGTGCCCGTTCGTGCCAGTATGGGCATTTCCATTCTGGCCTGTCGCGACGCCCGGTTTGCGTTGCGGAAGTGCCCAGTCGGGTAGACGCGGTTTGGACAGCGGTTGCTTCCGCTCGTCCAGATCGACCCAGATACCATCCAGATCGTAAAGGTATCGCCCCAACCCGAAGCAGGAGCAGGCCCGCTTGAATGCCTGCGCTTCCGCCGCGGTTCCGGCATTCTCGTTATCGGCCCACTCCTCGCCCAGGCCGCTATGCGATCCAAGGCCGTCAATCGTTAGCCTGCAGGTAACGACAATCTTTCCTGAGATGGCGCCTTCTCCGGTCCCTCGATCCTTGCGCTCGAAGTTCTGAATTACCTGCACCGCGTACTCGCGTGTCCAACCGCGCACTGTAAAGAGAGCGTTCAGCCGGTCCGTGTAAGCGCGCGGATCCGCGTAGGCGATTACCTGGCCACGGCGCCGGTCGGAGGTCGTGTTGGTGACCCGCCACTTGATCTCCCGCGGGTCGAACGGCTCTTCGAGCGCAGCGACAAGCTGAACCAACTGTTCGTCGTTGTACCTGAAAGCCGAAGTGTACAGTTGCGGTTGAGCGGGCGACGGCGCAACGGCCGTCTCCGCGGTTGCTGTGGTCGTTTCCATTTCATCTCCTTTCGTAATGTGGAATTTCTGTCATCGTTCGGTCGTCGCCGTTAGCGTCCACGAACCATGAGAAGCAATTGCAAGCTGTAGCGCTGATGGCACCGATGTAGATGCGTTCGTCCCGCTGTTTGTGAGCGGCACGACATACAGGGGTAGGGCCTCGGGATGGCCAAGTGATACCCTTGTATATCAAGGCAGAAGTCGGATTCCCCGCGTCCCTCCCTCCGCCACAGGATTGCTCATGAAGCCATTGCTGCTCGTTTTCGTCGTCTGTCCGCTGATCGGCACGGCCGCGTCGCCGACCGCTCTACTCGCCCACCTGCCCAACAGCCAGGTCAATGCCGTCCAGACCGATGTGGCTGGCAACATCTACATCTCAGGCTTTCAAGGGACGCTGCCCGCCGCTCACGCCTTTGTGGACAAGCTGAGCCCAACTGGAAACGTTCTCTACTCCACCACATTCGCCGGGAGCAATACCGATGTCGCGGCAGCCATTGCTGTGGACTCCACCGGCGCGGCGTACATTCTGGGCCAAACCACCTCGCCGGATTTTCCGGTCACTTCGGGTGCTTTGCAAACTACCCTGCAAGCCACCAACGGGCAAGGCTTCGTCGCCAAAGTGGACCCCAGCGGCAAAGTGGTGTACGCAACTTTTATCGGCGGCAGTGCCCTTATCGATCCTGGCACGAACGGCCTGGCTCTGGATTCGGCCGGTGAAGCGATCATTTCCGGGCATACCATCGGCGGTGTGTTTCCGACGACTGCTGGGGCACCGTTCACCACCACCGACGGCAATACTTTCTTCGTAATGAAGATCGACGCAACGGGTGGAAAGCTTCTCGCGGCGATTCGCGGCATCGGGGGCCTGATCGCGTTGGATGGTCAGGGCAGTGTCTACATCGCCGGCTCCCACTACGGCACGAACAGCCCGGTTCCCGTCACGCCAGGCGCGTTTCAGAGCACCTTTCAATTGCAAGCATGCGGCGGGAGCGCGCAACTGTCCTCCGCCTGCTCCTACCAATATGTAACCAAACTCAACGCGAGTCTCACACAGATCGTCTACTCGACCTACCTCGCTGGCTCATACGGCGCCACGCCTACTGGTATGTCCGTGGACACGCAGGGCAACGTCTGGGTGGCCGGAACCACCAGTTCTCCGGACTACCCTGTTACGGCTAACGCTTACCAGCCGTCATATGTTGCCGGTGCGCCACCGCCGCCAAATACCTGCGTCTTTTTCTGCGTCTATCCGCCGCCAGCCAGCGGGTACCTTACTCAGTTGAACGCCACGGGAACGGGTCTTATCTATTCGACGTTTTTCAGCGGAACTGAGACGGATACCATCACCTTCGCCGCGTTCGCCGCGAATGGAATCTACCTCTCAGGAACTGCTGGGTCGATCGATCTCCCCGGGTTCGAGGGTTTCCCCGCGCAGTGCCTGCCGCAAGCTTACGCGGCACGGTTGAGTACCGATGCTACAGAGGTTGGCGCCGCCCGTCCTGTGCCAGGCCAGATTCTGGGGTATGACGTCGCCGCCAATCTGCTGCTAGCCTGGATCGGCTCCGATCTGGTTACCTTCGACCCAACGGCAGCGCCAACTCCCATCGGATGTATTCTGGATGGGGCGGATCTGAGGCCCGTAACCTCGATCGCGCCCGGCGAGTTACTGACGATATTCGGCAGGCGCTTATCCGACAGCGCGACTGGCACCAGTGTTGTGATCAATGGGATATCGAGCCCCCTTCTCTATGTCGGGCCGCAGCAGATCAATCTACAGGCACCATTTGAAATCGCGGGGGCCGCGCAGGCGAACATCGTGTTTGCCAATACCCAACTGAACCTCTCCGATTCGCGCGCCCTTGCAGTCGTGGCGAGCAATCCGGTGGCGTTTCTCGATACCACGACATCGCTCTCGTCGCTGGCGAATTGCCCCCTGAGCAGCATAAGCTACAACGGTGGACCCGCGCCGCTCGCCTTCAACGCCGATGGCACTCGGAATTCATGCGCGAACCCTGCTGCTCCCGGATCGGTAGTGCAAATCTTTCTGGACGGTTTGGGGGTGACGTCGCCGGCGCAGGCCACCGGAGCGATCACACCAAATCCCGGTCCCCAGTTGAACCTGCCGATTACATTTGCCGGTGGTCTGCCGGCGACGGTGGTCTCCGCCTCCGCGTCGCCAGGCGCGATTTCCGGCGTCTGGCAGGTGGAGATCCGTATGCCCACGAATCAAACAGGTGCGGTCTCGGTGTCGCCTTCGGTGGGCGGAGTGCCGGTGCGGGACGCCAGCCTTACGCTGTTTGTGCACTGAGGACTCGCGTCCGCTGGTTCGGATCGATGACGCTGCTCCGTACCATGGGAGGAGCCGCATCGTTCGCACGCCTTCGTACCGTGTCCTTTCGGCAGGGCTGTGAAAGCCAGTTCGGGAGTGTCGTTCCCTTGGATTGACCCGATGGCTGGGTGTGGGAATGTTCAGCTTATAATGTATCCATCATGCGAAAGACGATAGTGAGGGCGTGCATCGGCGTTGTTGCATGCGGCGTGCTCGCGTTCGCACAGGCGGCGCAGTTCGAAGTGGCTTCGGTAAAGCCGGCTCCGCCCGATGCGCGGTGGATGCGCTGCGCGGGCGGCCCAGGCACGTCCGATCCGGGCACGCTCACCTGCGAGAACTACACCCTCTCCTTCTTGGTGATGATGGCATACAACTTGCGCAGCTTCGAACTGACTGCACCAGCCTGGATGGATACCGCCCGATACAACATCGTGGCGAAGATTCCGCTTGGCGCCGACAGGCGCCAGTTCGGGTTGATGCAGCAGAGGCTGCTGGCCGAACGGTTCGGGTTGAAGGTGCATTTCGAGAAGAAGGACACGACGGTTTACGAACTGACGGTGACTAAGGGTGGCTCGAAGCTCAAGGAATCCGAAGAGCCGGCGTCCGAGAAGCCCGAGGCAGCATGGAGACCGCCCGCGGGCGGACCGCCTGTCCGTACCATGGCGCACGTGAGTCGCAAAGGCGACTCAATTGGCGATCTGGCAAACTTTCTCTCGGATCAGTTGGGACAGCCGGTCACGGACGCCACAGGGCTTGGAGGCCGATATGACTATGCGTTCTCCTTCCTGATGGAACCGGGCGGACGGGCAGCTGGCCCGGTAGCCTCGAATGGGTCAGAACCCGAATTCGGAGGCAGCCTCATCGACGCCGTGCGCGATCAGCTTGGGCTCAGGCTGGAGAAGAAAAAGGGGCAAGCCGACGTCCTTGTGGTGGACCATGCGGAGAAGGCCCCGATCGGGAACTGACTCCGGCCTAGCCAGAGACTATCCTTTCCGGCCAGCCACGTCTACATGATGCGGAGCATGGCCGCTCCCCAATTCCACTTCCGTCTCATCCCGCATCCCAACTTCACTCCCAAGTTCACGGCGCGGCGTCATCCGCTGCGCGCTCCACAGTTGCGGACACGACGGCATATATCCGTATCGCCGTTGCGACGTCGCCCACGTCCGCCTCAAGTGTCATCGATCGGCAGGCCATTTCCACTTTTGCTCCTTTTGCCCTGACAAGGTACTTCAAATAAGGGGTAGTAAATTTTAAGTCTCTTCAATGCAGTGGCTTGCGAGGTGGTCGCTCAGGCCGAAATCAGGCCCAAATTAGGCCGATATCAGGGCAATCGTATGGAAGAAACTCGATTCTACGGGGCATCGACCAAGCGGTAAACCTGCATGGTCTGTGCATCGACAACTTCCAGGTCTCCCGGTTCAGTCTTGGGAAGATCACTCGCCAAACCGATCAGCACCCGCTGGCGAATCCGAAACAAGCGCTGTTTCAGCATCGAGTGAATGTGGCGGGTGCAGGCTAGGTACAACACACGGTCAAGGTTGCGCTCACTTTCTAGTATGGACACGATGCGCTCGTATTCCGTTTGCGTCTTGGGCGTGCGCTCGTATTCGAGTGCGAATCGGAGTTGTTTGCCACCCAGCGAAAGTGTAATGATCGCGTCGTAGTCCTTCGCGTATTTGCCTGCGGTCAATTCGTTCCGGCATCGGATTTCCATTTCGTTTTCCCACGAAACCAGAGCGCGGCTCCGCAGCAGATCCAGGTGAACCGAATTGACACCCAGCGCGTGTGCCACGCCTACACCATCTCGACGCGCATCCGGCCCTGCCTCCGGACCGCTGTAAGGCGTGCCCAGATTCTCGACGAGGTAAACAAGGCCGGCGGATGCTATGGCAAAGATCGCATCGTAGTGCACCATCGGAAGCAAACGCCGCGTGATGAAGCCGTTGTCCACCAGGCGTTTCACGCGCCACCAGAATGAGCCCCTGCTCAGCTCGTACCCGTTGTGCCGCATGAACTGCCACAACTGGGTTTGCGTCACATACTTGCTGTACATGACCTGACGCAGCAGCGGCAAATCCTGAGTTGGGCTGAGTGCGATTGCTCCTTTGAAATAACGCATGCCGGTCTCACCTCTCTGCGCGCGATAACACTGCAATCCCTGGCCGATCCCGCCGCGGGTCTACGCAGAATGTTCCTTGCGTACCACGCACCCATCCAAATGGCGGCAAGACGATCAGAGCTTCCTGTTGCCCGTTGCCTTCGCTGAACGAAACCACCTGCGCGGCATCGCACTTCCAGACGCCCTCTCGGTCGATCCATCCCGTGTCGGCCGGGCGGATCCGGAACAAGTAAACGTCGGGGCGCGTACCGGCCGCCGTCAATTGCCGGAGAAAGAGCTTGTTGCCGCCGTCCCAGACCGACACGCCCTGCGACTCGTAAACACGATGGATGAGCCGATCGGCAAGACGAGGATGAAAGCCCGAACACTCATCCACGCGGATGTAGCCGTAAAGGCAGGATCGGTTCCGCAATTTGCCGCCCGCCAAAACACCAGTCGTGTTGTAGTACGCGCCTCGACGCGCGGAGTTTTCACAGTTAGCTTTTGTGATTGCGCCCCGCGCCGTCCAAATGCTTCCGAAACTCTGCACCGCAACCAGCATCAGTTTTCCTCCGTGGCAGTCCCGTTGTCCGCAGTCGCCGCCTTTGCCACTGCCGTCTTCCCTTGCTTCAATCGCCGATTCTCGGCCTCGAGTCGCTGAATGCGCTCGACCAGCGCCGCGTTGCCGTTATCCGATCCCGCCGCGGTCCGGGTCTTGAGGCGCTGCTCCGCGCCCGTCACCCGTTCGGTGAGGCTGTTCAGCTCCGCGGCTTTCTGCTCCAGTTGTTCGCTCAGGCGGGTGACCTGCAATTCCTTTGCATCGTTGTCACTCTTCAGCCGTTGGAGTTCGCGCTTATAGTCTTCAAGATTCGCCGTCTCCGGCGTTGCGATTCCGGACTCGCCGGCTTCGATGACGCGGTTGCACGTTTCTATATGCAGGTTGTAACGGTCGATCGCTTCCTTTGCCTTTCGCTTGCAATACTCGGCGTAGCGCAAAGCGTCTGCCGCATGTTCCGCAAGTTGCCATCGTTCACGGACGCGATCATTCTGCACCCATGCCAGCGCAAACCAGCTCAAGATGACGAGGATGGTGGCGCCGAAGCTGTACCAGAAGAATCGGTTCGCTCCGGTATTCTCCAGCCATGCGCGCCGGCGCTCTTCCCACACGGCGCCAAGATTCACGTCACGAGGATTGAGCGCATGAACCATCGCTTCGAGCGGCGACGTACTGCCATGTGAGTAGCCGCCTCGAGCTGCGAGCGGGGAATACTGCGCCGTCGGCACTCGTTGGTCAGACTCCTGGCGCAGGGGCAGTCGTGGCTGCGCCGGCGCCTGCTGTTGCTGCGACACCGGCGCCGACGGTTGATCTTGGGGCCTGGTCTGGCCAATCAGTGCAGGATCGACTACCGCCAGCGCGACACATATATAAAGGTAGCGATGCATCGTCGTGTCCTCCTTACCTTCTCCCGATACCGTGGATTTTGCGGCCCAGAGGGGAATTGACCAATTCCGGAGTCTTGAAGCGCAGGTTGGCCCCTTGCTGCGTCGTACGCGAATGGCGCAGCCGGGGCAACACTTCCCAATCGAATCCTGGAAGCGTGATATCCGGTGGCGTGCGGACGTGCAGGTGCTGGTGCAGGGTGCCTTTGCTGTCGTCCGTCATCAGGATCTGCATCTGCCCTTTTGGCAGATTCTTGATCTTCTCGTCCTCGGCGCGGTACTCGCGCTCCTCCCGCTCCGTCGCGCTCATGCCCTTCTGGAACCGCTCAAAGCCGAAGAGTTGCTGGCGAATCAGAGATTGCGTCCGCCGCGTGACCGCGTGTTCGGCGGATGCGCGGATGAAGTATCGCGCGGTTTCCTCATCCTGCGTGCGCAACGCGATTTTCGTATTCGGCGCCGACGTCACATCTTCCTTGAATCCCTTGCCGACCTTGAGCAGTTGGGGGAGGCTCTGCATCGAAAACAGAAATGCGGTATTCGTTCCCCGCGCCGTGTTGAGGATCTGGCTGAAATTCTGGTAACCGAATGGCGCGAACTCGTCCATCACCACTGAGAACAATGGCCGGTTTGCCCGCTTGCGTTCCTCCTCGCTCTCGTACCGCTTCCCGACTACAAGCTGTATGTTCTGCAGCAGCATCTTGCCTAGGGAGCGAACAGGTTCGGTGTTCTTGTTGACGTTCAGCGTGACGAACAGGATCAGCTCCTGTTCAATGACATCGTCGATGGACAGAAGGTCGTCATACGGCCCCGTGATGATCGAGAGCGCGTCGTCGAGGAACGTCATGCACTCGTTGAGCAGGCCCTGGATCTTCGGCACGCGGTCGCGGTCTTCAAACGACTGCATCAGGTTGCGAACGGACATCTCGAAATTCAATCGCCGCTGCATGCTGATCGAGGTGTCCGTGCGGATGTGCCGCCGAGCTTTGTCGATCTGCTCCCGCAGGACGCCCTGATCCAGCACCGCCACAATCACGTCATAGAAGTTGAATCGCACCCCGGTGTAGTGCAGTATCCGGACAATGTCGGCCAGGTAATTCAACTGGTGCTTGCTGAAAAACTCGTCGTGCAGGTTGAAGGAGCCAAACACCATGTTCACCTGCGCCATGTAGTCGTCGTCCTCCGTGTAGAACGGATTGTAAAGACTGGATAGCTCTGGACGCGCCGGGTTGATGAGGCGAAGATCGTCGAGGCGGCCCGCGCGGTGGATGAACGGCAGCAGCTCCTGAAAAAACTCCAGGTCGCCTTTGCCGTCGAAGATCACCATAGGGATCTTGTGACGGTCCTCCGGTGGTCCCATTCGCCGCATCAAATCTTGGGTGATGATGTTCTTGAGCAGTGTCGTCTTGCCGCTGCCGGTCATTCCAAGAACGATTCCCTGCATCACCCGAACCTGGTCCGGCCACAGCCAGGGATCTCCATGAATGTCGTAGCCGAGAACAACCCCGCCTTGGTCCCATGCCGTCGCGACTATCCGTTCGTCACGGGCCGGACTCATGACGAGCGGCGGTTGTACCTTCCGCTTTTCCCGCCGGGCTCGACGTGTCGCGTAGAGCAAACCCGCGCAACTCGGAATGGTCAGTCCGCTAAGGATATATGCTCCGAGTTCGGCCGCCTGCTCGTTGCTGAAGTGATAGACCTTCGTCAGCAACAGCCAGGAGCCGATGCAGACGACGCACAGGCCGATCGCAATGAGAAAGGCCGGAGTTTCCGTCAGCGGCGAGTGTGCTGGCCGCCGATCACCAGATGCCATGTTGTCCATATTGGTTTTCCTGAAGATCGACCAGGTTTACGTACGAAGAAACTGGATGAGGAGCAAGTCGGCGCCGGCTACCACTGCGCACAACGCCGTGGCCTTCAGGCGCTTGTTTGCCATCGCCCGCTGTGTCGCCGCGACCGTCCCGTGCGACCTGTTGCACATGAAACCGAAAACACTCCAAGCCGCCCACGCGATCATCCCGCCAAGGACCGTAAGCAGCAAGGTCACTCCGACTCTGGGATGCTCGTACCAAAGCGGCAGATCGAGGAACTCGGCCGGATGTGCCGAGCTGGGGAAAGCGGGCAAGCGTTCCAGCCACGCTACGTATCCCACCTCCACCAGCGCCAACGCAGCTGCGCTCACCACCATACCCGCAGCCGCTCCTCGCCGTAGGAGTGGATCAAGAAGCGGTTCCTTACTTCTCGCCATGCGCCTTTACCTCGCAATCGCGGTGACATTGAAGTAGACCGCCAATCCCAGCGCTACGAAAACGAGCGTCCCGAGAATGAGCGCTTCCTGCCTGAACTGGCGGCCCGCTTTGACGTCGAAGGGATTGGCTGGTTCCAATACGGCATTCGAGAGACGCTTCCACACGCCAGCGTCGCACGCCTTGGCGAAGCGCGCGCGGAATGCGCCCACGATCCGTGTAGCAGATGGGTTCTGGATACCGGCAGTTCCCAGCGGTATCTCAGTGCTCATTCTTGATCGCACCAAATGCAGAACGTGCTCGACCGTGTTCTCCACATTCTGTTCCATGGCTCTTACAGGACCAGCACTGCGCTCACCTCTCCGGCGCCATCCGACGGAAAGGCGAACTTCAGGACGGTGGGGCCGTTCGTCCGCGGCGGCCATTCAAACACGACCAGTCCCCAAGTGGCGCCGCCCGGCGCGACCGTGTTTGCGCGCACCTCCGCGTTCAGTACTTTGACCGGCGCCTGCCCTTCACTCGTGATACGAATCCCGTCGCCGATGAGCTGGCTGTGAGCGAGTGTGTAAAGCGAACTGGAACTACGCGGCGAACGGAGCGTGAACACGCCCGGCGCGCCAGGCACGTATGTCGATCGACCGTTGTTCTGGATTGCGTACCGAACATAGACGCGATCATCCTTCCGATAAATGTCCTTCAGGATGACTTCTACGCGGGCGCGATTCTTCGTTTCCCCAGCGAGACGTACCGGTGTGCTGGCGAACAACATCTCCGTGGCAAGCTTCGCCTCCTGGGCAACCCGCGGATCTTCCGCGGGTTTCTCCGGAATCGCTACCTTGGCGACCACGGGGCTGGGTTCCTGGTCAATGGCGAAGTGCATCTCCTGGACGGAGGCCGCCGGTACCAGTTCGTAACTCAGACGCCCGGAGGCCGTCCAGATAAACAGGTTCGTGGTGGCTTCCGGGTCGAGGGGCTGCACGAACACCTTGTTGCCGCGCCATTCGATCTTGTATGACGCGCTCCCTGCCGCGACCTCGGTGACAGGCTCCGCCAGTTCGATGATCGTCAAATGGTTCGGGACCGTTTCGACCCGAATCACTTTGTGCCGGTCCGATTTTTCCGTTTCGATCCTCTGCGCATTGGCCGCCAGCGCAATGGCGATGGCGAAGGCAATGGTTTTTTGCATGCCCAAGTTTCCACCGATTCCTGCGTTGCTCCAAAAACCGTCGCGCCAATCCACCGTCCCGGCCTCCCACCAAGTACGGGAGGGAACGCGGCACTGGCGAACATAACATGGATCAGCGGCAGGAGGGCGGCGTACAGCGGGGCTAAGCAGGGACCTTCAGTACCGTGCTCGTTCTGCAGTGTCCCACAGGTCTGTCGAATCTCGCGCAATGTCATCGGCCGGCGGCCCCCTGCAAAAACGCAGCCCCGCGGAGTGAGATCACAGGGTCAAAGGGAAGGGCAAAGGATCCCCATAGAAAACCGCAATAATCGGCAGCAATCAGACGATGCCGAAACAAGCCTTGGTTTCCATGGTGGTCCCAGTTAAGGTTTTTCAAACTGTAGGCACAAAAAAACGTTACACCCAAGAGGCTTAGGCTGGGTGTTCCTTCCCCACCGGCATGGATGGCAACTGGTTCGGTAGGGATGGTCCCTCCTAGTGACTGGGGTGGGAACACCGGCAACGGGGGGGCCGGCGAGATCTCCGGTGGGGTTGCGCCGCCGAGAGCGTCTCTACCGAATGACTCCTCTGCCAGGGATTTCGCCTCTGCAGTGAACGGTCCGGCTGGAAGGGTTGTAGGTTCGAGTCCTACCCGAGGAGCCAATCTTTTCTATAACTTAGGGACATCCGTTCCTGCTTCACTGTTTAGGTCAAAGGGATTGTCAAAGGACCCCGTAGGACTTTCTGCGGTCTTGTTGGTGACTGAAGGGGTTGCCTCAACGGCTCTCCTGAGAGCAGACTGTCCAATGTCGCCGTAGCGCTTCGCCATGTGAACCGTGGTTGCCGAACTCCAGCCCATAATCATCGCCAGAACCGGGAACGGGACGCCAGTTTCCAGCATTCCAGTGCAGCCCGTGTGCCGAAGATCATGGAACCGGCATTCGACGCCAGCGCAAGGGCGGTCGTGTACGGAACTAGCCAGATTTCCGGCCCGCGTCCTGCTATCCTTAAGCGCCATCCAAGAAACTCGTGAGCCGCCCAAGGCGCTGCCTCCAACAATTCTAAGGCGTGGTAGTTTGCATTTCTGGGTCCGAGCCTTTCGAGTTTTTTACCTGTTTGGGTGAACACGATGACCTTGCCGCTCACGACGATCGCGCACAGCGAAGAACAGTTTGGGAGTACCCTACTTCAGGCGCGCTGGGAATCGAGCGGGGCTTTAGATGACGAGCGTTTCATCCCAAAAAGGGTCGAATACAGCGTAAATCGGAATTTCAATACAGGAGGCGCGCCGTGTTTCGCATCCAATCACTTGCTCTTTTGACACTCGCAACCGTCGCAATAGCGTCCGCACAGCCTCGCGTCGGCGGATTGCTCAACTGCGCACTCTCTACGATATCAGGAGGGTACGGTTACGCCATTTCCGGATACCTCACGGCGTCCGGGGGGATCGCATTCGCGGATTACGGAACGCTCGTCGCGGACGGTAGCGGATCGCTCGCGGGCAACAGCACAGAAAGTACTGGCGGATCGGTTGCGGCTCGAACCATTTCTGGCAGCTATCAAGTTAACGGAAATTGCACTGGCAGTTCGACACTTCGGGATTCGCTCGGCAATATCTTGACCCTCTCGTTCACAGTTGTAGATAACGGGAACGTGATCCAGTTCATCGAAATCGATAATGGCACTGCGATCTCTGGGAGCGCGCAGCGACTTGCAAGTGGTTGTGATTCTTCCATATTCAGTGGACCATACACGTACGCCATAAGCGGCTGGCTAGCCTCTGGTCAATATCAGCCGTTCGCTGATGCAGGCAGAATCGTCGCTGATGGTAGTGGTCATCTCACCGGCAAGAGCACCTATAGTAGTTTCGGTAGCATCGGGAGACGAACGTTTTCTGGAAATTACTCGATTGGTAGTAATTGTTCGGGAACGGCTACGCTATCTGATAGCCTTGGCAATACATCTACGCTTTCTATTACGGTGATTAGTAACGGACAAGAAGTTCTGTTCATCCAAACCGATGCTGGTACAGTGATCTCTGGCACCGCTCAGCGCGGACAGTTCGCCTGCACGAACGCTGCGCTGGCCGGCACTTACTCATATTCCATCGAGGGATTCATAATTGGTTCGAGTGGCGCCGTGCCCACGGCCGACTCCGGTCTACTCATCGCTGATGGCAACGGCAATTTTCACGGTGCAGATGCGATCAGCGAGGGAGGCTCCGTAAACGTGCGAACCATTTCTGGCTCCTACTCCATTGGTAGCGACTGTTCTGGTAACGCCATCTTTACCGATACGCTTGGAGACAGGCTCGGCCTGGATATTTTCATCGCCGACGGCGGCAATCAGGTCGAATTTGTCCAGACCGACCCTCAGACTGTGATTTCCGGTAGTGGCGAAAAGCAGAGCGGCGGAACCTGCGGGACTGCAACTCTCAATGGTGTGTACGGCTATGCGATTGAAGGCTGGTTAGTCAGTTCTGGCTTTGTACCGTACGCCGATGCTGGGCAACTCACGGCGAATGGGGTTGGCTCATTTTCTGGCGCTAGCACCACTAGTGACGGCGGGAAGATCATTTTTCGGAACCTCACTGGAACGTATCAGGTCAATTCGGACTGTAGCGGCACTGCGGTCTTACGCGACAACCTCGGCGATGTTGGTAACCTTCGCTTCGTGGCTTCCCCCGACGGTCAGAATGTCGTGTTTATCGAAACCGACAGTGGATCGGTAATCTCAGGTGGTGCACAACGTGAGGCACCCCCAGCCTCCAATGCAATTGTAAACGCTGCTAGCAACCTTCCTGGAGCCGTGGTACCGGGATCACTATTTTCGATATATGGCAACGGCCTAGCGGTAGGCGTCAGCAGCGCGAACTCAGCGACTTGGCCGACTCAATTGGGCGGCACTTCGGTAACAGTGAACGGTAAGGCGATACCCCTTTACTTTGTCAGCCCGGGTCAGATCAACGCGCAATTGCCCGTCGAGACCCAACCCGGGCAGGCCCAACTTGTGGTGTCAATTGGCAACAGCAATAGTAGCGCGGTCAACTTCGCCGTTTCAATTTCGGGGCCTGGAATATTCACGTACGGTTCGATGCGGGCCGTCGCCGTGAACACCGACGGCAGCGTCAACGGGCCGCCGTCTCATCCGGCTCGGGGTGGTGATACGCTCGTCGTGTACCTGACGGGGGCCGGTCCAGTTAAGCCAAGCGGCGCGTGGCAAGATGGGCTACCTTCCCCATCTGGCTTGTCCCCGGTGAGCCTGCCATTTGCCGCAACTATTGGAGGAGAACCGGCTGGCATCGTATATCTTGGCCTCACTCCAGCCTCTATTGGCCTTTATCAGCTCAACGTCACGGTTCCCCAATCCTTGCCAACTGGCGATAACACGCTGATACTTACGGTGAATGGCGCGGCGAGCAATAGCGCATTGATCTCAATTCAGCCTTAATGCCGATTTCCGAGTTTTTTAATTTTTCCGTATAGGCGCGCGAGGCCGAGCGTAGATACCAGCGCGCCACCCTAAAGCCCACCCGTACCCTTGCGTCCCGGAGGGGATATGCCATTACCACTCTCGCTACAGCAGCCGTCCCGGCACGGACAGACTGCCAGTGGGGGCCCGCGCGGAATACCGGGAATTCAGGTCAAAGGGAAAGGCAAAGGACCCCCCGTAGGAAACGGCAGTAATCGGCAGCAATCAAACACCGCTAAAACAAGCCTTAAACGCGGTCTTTTCAATCAACCCGCAGACAGTCGCAGCAACCAGTAGTAATTCTGGCCGCCGCAACTATTAACCGAAGGCTTGTAGGTTCGAGTCGTAATCGCGCGCCCGACGGGGCCGTGTGAGTGTGGGCCAAGACCGTTCCCGGCGATAGATCCCATGACGCGGAGGTTGCGGCACCTACTGGAAAAGGACTCCAGGGCGGCCATCCTACATGGCGCGCCCTGGAGTAGACATCATTTAGTTTTCTTCAGTATTGGAATGCCGGGACGCTGTTGCGTGTTCGGAAGTTCCAGCCTTCCGTTACGAACTTGCGCTTGGCCAGGTTGAACAGGAAATGGCCGAACGTTGTACGTCCGTCCATTGTCCGTAATCAACCGCCCGTCTCCCGGAATCTGCAGGAGTAGGGTCTGGCGACGCACGAATGACCCGGCGCCATCGGACACTTCATCGACCAGGTACACACTTCCGGCCTCGTCGATGGTAACTTCACCGTCGACCAAACTGGGAAACGCGACCGTAATGGGTCTGCCACCCGTGCGCTCCACAATCATGTCAACGAGGTATTGCGGGAATGCATAGAATGCAATGCTTCCCGTATTCAGACGGCGATTCTCGCGCTGGTCCCAACGCCGGCTCTTGCATGCGATGTCCCACAATGCCGTAAGCCAGTCCAGCGCGCGGTCCTCCCTTCGTTCCGCCCACTTTCGGACGATGTTGATCAGGTTGCGCAAGTCCTGCCGGGAACGCTCCTCATAGAAGTGAAGAGCGGCCTGAGCCTGATTGCGTTTGCGAACCAACGCCCTGCGCTCATTGGCAGCCTCCTTCGAAATGTTTACCTTCGAGTTTGGGAAGGCGTCGAGCTTCGATTGGGCCTCCCCTACGGCACTTTCGTAGGCGAGGCGCTTTTCAGAAAGCAAGCCGATGTTCACGGCATACACCGTCGAAATCACGCCCGCCTCCTTCTGCATGTCGCGGTCGTAGGTGCCTCCGCTGATGGCGCCACGGAAGTCCTCGAGCGGTCGCACGTCCACGAAGAATTCGTACAATTCTTTCCGAACGTGGTTGTAGAGTGCGCCGATTCTGTCCGTTGGGGCAGTCGGAATCTGCAACGGGAGATCGGAAACCCGCCGGATGC
This sequence comes from Bryobacterales bacterium, assembly GCA_003135055.1. GTDB lineage: Bacteria > Acidobacteriota > Terriglobia > Bryobacterales > Bryobacteraceae > PALSA-243. The sequence goes on from PLDF01000336.1 coordinate 37,480, forward strand.
GCTTGAGCTTGAGCCACGGAGCCGTGCCAACTTCCTGGCGGATCTTCCCAATTTCCTCCTGATTCGGCTCGACTCCCCATTTCAGTTGGTCGAGCGCCTTCTGCAGTTCGATCGCGCAACGGTTCGCGAGATCGGGCCGGCCTGCCGCCAGGCACGACGTCTTGAGGTCGGTGATAGCTCCGATCGCATTACCCTTGGCCGAGTACGCGACTTGCGGCAGGTTCCACCACGGGGACTCTTTTTTGCTTTGTTTGTTTTTTGTGCTTTCCCCGGATGGCGTGTGCCTGAACCGATCCTCTACGAACAATGGAAACCGCGTACCTTCGACAACGCAAATCCAGTCGAAGTCGTAGTCGCCGCCGTTCTTCTTGGCTGTTTCTGAGTGCAGCGTGAATGTCCCCTCAAGCCGCAGTTGTTGGTCGACGATTTCGGTGACAGCCGCTGCTGAATCCATCGAGCACTTCTGCCTGCCGAGATGCCGCATCAGCAAATCCAGCGTGGTGGAAGCGTCCAATGCTTTCACGGGCAGCAGATCTCCCTTGGTCCGGATCGGATAGCGAACCACCAGCATTCGTTCAGAATCGAGGCTGGTGATTGCGTGCCATTCCGGGATCCAGTCGAAGCCGCTGTAGATTTTGCCGTCGTGCAGTACCACGTATCCGTCATCGGCCAAGGCAAACGCCGGCAGCGTAAAGCCGCCCGCGGTGCATAGCTTGAACGCCCACCTGGCCAAAGTGCGCTGAAGGTGAGAGTTGACGAACGGATGTTTGACCCAGTATCCAGTGTTGTCCGCCTTGAGGACAGCCTCCACAACGGTATGTTCGGACGACGTATGCTCCGGATCGGTCACCGTCTCATCCGAGCGCAACAATTCCACTTCCTCGGACATCCCCAGGATGCGGAACAGTTCGGTAAAGTCGTTGCTGGCGAGCGCGGTCTTCACTTTCTCGACCGCAGCCATGGCAATCGGCTTGATTTCGGTCTCGATGGAGTTCGGGGGAGCGTGTTCCACGAGCGTATAGCTGGACGAGAATTGGAGTTCTCGTGAAATCTCCCGAATCCCGATCACCACCCGGCCGGTGGAATACTGCCCGGTGATGCGGCCGGTGGCGGTTGGGCACGGGCGAACGCATTCGGGTTTCTTGAACTCAGGCTTGCAGCTCGACCGTGGAATGACGAAATCGGCCGACAATGCATCGGCGACATTGTCCTCCATGATCTTGAAGCTGCCCTTGGCCTGCGTGTTTTCGAAGGACATCCGGAACTGGTAGAAGTGACGGTCGGCCAGATGAAGACGCTCGAAGTAGGAGCGCCGGATCCAGCCGCGGCAGTCATTCGTGCCCAGCTCGTGGTCTCTTACAACGACGACGCGTGCATCTGGGATCTCGATACACACCTTGCACGGTGAGACCAGAATTCCGAAATACGTCATCGCCGCTTCTGGCCAGAATCGGAAGCGTTGCGCGATGGTTTTGGCGTGCGCGGCATCAACAGCGTAGTACTTGCCATTTTTCGCGGATGCCGAAGCGCCCACGAGACTGTATTCCACGCCGTCATGCATGATCCGCTTGCCCAGCGAATGCTCGACCATTGCCTGCTGGTATTGGTCGAGCTGCTGCTGCGGGATATCGATCGTGGCGACACGAATATCCGGATAGTCCGCTTTCAGGAGCGTGTTCTCCAATTGACTGTCGCGATCGATTTTCATCTGCTTCTTCGACACTGCACCGTCTTCACTGATTTCCAACGCGATTACGCGAAGGATGCTCGTTCTGTTCACAATGGACATTTGCGTATCTCCTTTGTTCTGTCTGTTGAGCTACAGCCAGAATGGGAGACCTCGCGGTCCCTCTCTGCCTGTAGCGGGTGGAACGTTCTTCTAGGACTTCCCCTGCCCAGGCTCAAGAGAGCCGGGTCCGGATTGTGAAACAACCTGGCAGCCGATCAAACGATCGGAGCCGTTTACACTGCCGCTGTTTTGCTCCAGTAGTTGCGGCAGAATCTGCGCAATGCACCTACGAAGGTACAGAGCCTCTTATAGTGGAACGCCCCCAATTCCCAGCAGGTCTTGAGGAACGCCCAGGCCACAGTTGCGGCTAACACTCCCATGCCAATCTTGAGAATGGCGTAGCCGCTCAAAGGGGCCTCACCAAAAGCGTTTTCCAGAACGATTCGTGCCAGAGCAACTAGCAGGATCGTCAGGGTCAGCGTCTGGTGCTTCTTCCAGTTCATCTTCACTCGGTGAAGGAACATTTCTTCTCCTTTACTGATCTGTGGATATGCACAGGACAGCAAGGAGGCGCTGGTGTCAGCGAACTCTTGAGTCCCGTGCGAAGGTAGTTACCTTGGCCGGAACTCGATTGAGTCGCCGAACCAGCACTTTCCCGGTCATGCTCCGGGTCGCCTCGACAGATTCACTCTGTGCAATGAAGCCAAGTGATCGACATATAAATGTTCTATTCCCGGACAACCGGGTCCTTCCCAATGACCGGCGCGCCCTGCTTTATGCCCACTTTGGCCCGCCATTCCTTAACCGTTACAAAACTTCGATCCTGCTTGAGCGCTGCGATGAGCGCCTGGTGTTCGTCGGGCATTTCCTGATCCAATTCCGGCGTGCCATTGCTAGTCGTCTTGGTCAGGAAATACCGCATCGCCCCGGCGTTCCCGCTTTCTTTTGCCCCCTGCCGGCGCGTCGCGGCACGCCGCCCTCCGGGCTGTTGATCGCGCTTACCGCCGGCGAGCGTGGCGTGCTCCCTGCCGGGCTTGGGCTCGGATGCACCTCTCGGTTCAGATTCCCGGCGATCCGCCGCCGCTTCTTGTGTTGCCGCTGTGGTTCCCAATTTCCTGCTCCTTTCCAATCGAGAGTATTGCGGCTCGCTTGCTTCGAAGCTCGCGAGCCGCTGCTGACAACGCCCCTCCCGTGGCGTTCTGGTCGCCGGCGACCCAGGCGAGATACGCATCTTCCCGAGGGCCGGCAACAGAAATCAATTATTTCTTCGTATCGTCCATAAGCACACTGGATTGCTCCAACCCGTTATCCTTTTCACCCACCATCTGGTGCTCACCGTATTCGGCGACCAGCAGCCCGCTGGGGACTCGTTCGGATCGTTCTGTTTGTAGGAGTCGCAAGTTGTACTGTGCCACCAGCCGGTCGGTGGACTCGGCCTTGTTATGGATACGATGGACCTCCTTGACTCCGAACGCGACGTACGTCCAGGGTTGCCCCTTCACGGGCTCGAGAGAGCGGAGCTGGAACGTGGATGTGATCTCGTCGTCGTGAACTTTGGAAACAATGTCCTGATCGCGCAATTGGTTCAGCGTCAAGGTACGCAGATTGTGCGTCATCATATTCAATGCGTCGGCCCAATTCTTCTCCAGGGTCGTGGGCGTATACGTCAGGTAGTTCTCTAAGAACTTGCGCACCATCGCGCGACCTTCAATATCCGCTGGTTGCTCGCCAGGCACCGAAGATGCAGCCAAGGCTTTCATGAACCCTAGGGGCGTCCGCGCCGCTGTCGTAGCTCCGCTCACGACCGTCGCGTCACCGTTCGCCGCGATCCGGATCACGGTCGGCGGCTGGACGCGCGCATAGAAGAGCAACAGCGCGAGAACGAACGAGATCGACACGGCCGAGATCCCGAACCACATCATTCGATTCGCATAGGCGCGCAGTGCGCCGTCGTGCTCGAAGTATTTCGAATAGCCGGTCTTCTCGGGCAATGCCTCGGCCTGTCTTTGTTTCATGGCTTAGCTATCCTCTCCTTCTTTCTGGCTTGACTTGAACGCGCTGCTCACCGCCCGGCGCGTCGCGCCCGCCCAGGTTCCCACTGTCCAACCGACGGCGTGCGGAACGTTGTAGTGCCCAAAGTGTCCTGGCGTGCCAGACGAATGCCCCGGATTAGGATTATCGCGGCGTGTCGCCGAACTCGCGCCCGCCTGATCGGTGGTTTCCGAAGGCGGCCTTGGTGCAGATGTTCCTCCCGCACCGCTCTCTGAGAGGTCACCAGCCGAGGCTGAGGAAACCGCGCTCCCGCCTATATTTGCACCACCTTCTGGCGGAGGCGTCGGTGGACCGCCCGGTGGTGGCGGCGGGGGAGGATCATCTCCTCCGCTCCCGGCGCTGGCCGCTCCGCCCTGCATACCGGCCCATCCGGCAACTGCCGTCTGCACCGCCGCCGCAGCTATGCCCGCCACGGCGAACATCGTGCTCCCGACATCGCCGGAGACGATTCGCTTCGCGAGGAAGGGAATCATAAGAATCATGATGGAGAGTAGGATGCTGGCAAGCGAGATCAGCAGCATCTGGCTGGCCCCCTGAAACGCGCCCCCAATGTTCTGCGCCGTGAAGATGTTCGCCAGGCTGTTGGCGCTCATAATCGTCAACAACTGGCTGATGATCGCGTAAATAATGCCCCATGCATTCCACACCAACAGGTTCACCATGAATGTCTTTGCCAGTTGGCCGACGCCAAGCGCAGGGTACAACGCCAGCACCAACGGCCCAACGACGTATAGAACCGCGCCATACATGCTGTAGAAAAACGAAAAAATGGCGTACGAAATCGGGAAGACGATCACCGCAATCGCCTGCAGAATCAGGCTGAACGTGCCGGCCACTCCGCCGACCACCCAATTCCACCAGGCGCCGTTGCCGGGGTTCGTGGAGAGATAGTTCTGCACTTGATCCCGGAAGTTCGTCCAGACGTCCGTAGGCGCAATCATCTGCGCTATGTTGGCAAAGGCATTGTTCACGTTAATGAATACGTTCGGATACTGGCTGATAACCAACCCCATAAAGAGGTAGCGCACGCCCGCGAGTGCCAGAGCCCGCGCGTCTCCACCTTTTGCGTAGGCTTCGTAGACGGCGAATAGCGCAGCCAAGAGGAGAATCGCGTTGGCCACCTGCTGAACCGCAGGCAGCACAGCGGAACCCGTGATGCCGTTGTACACCTGCTGAAACATCGATTGGAAATAGAACATGTCGTCGCCTCAGTGCATCGAATCCATGGCATTCTGCCGAATCTGCGCAGCGTTATTGGCATTGAACTTCAATTGCGCGCTGCTGTTTGCCAAGGCGATCGCGCGTAGTCGCATCACGTCCCCAAGCGCCGACTGCGTGAACGCGTTTGCGCGCACCAGCCAAGCCGCGGCCTCGGCCTCAATCATCGGCGCGGTTCCAGGCGCCGCCTGGCCCAGCGCAGTATTGATCTGATCCGCGGCCTGCATTTCGGTATCGGCAATGGCATCAATGGCAATCGCTCGTTTCATGGCATCCTGTGCCGCCGCGTCGTTCATATCAACCAGATCCCGCGTTTGCGGTGACGCGTTCTGCTGTGTAGGCACGGTTTGGTAGAGCGTCTGGTAACTAGGCGTGACGTTCGGCACGTTCAACGGATTGCGCGACAGCAGTATCTGCTCGAGTTGCTGCGGGTTGGCCAGGGTGGCGCTCGCGACGTTGACCCTGGAAGTTGCCTGAATCTGGTTGTAGAGAGCTTGAATCAGGCCCACCAGTCCTTGGGCCCGGTTTATAGCAGGTTGGGGATAAACGATATTGTTAAAGAACGCCAGAAGGCTGTTCATGAGACTGTTGAGCGTTCCTAATGCACGATTAATCGTCAACAGCGCCGGAACGATTGTATTGCTAATGGCGCTACCGATCCTGTTGATCGCGGCCACAATCGCGCCCCAGTCAATTCCGAGTTGCGCTCTGGCCGGCTGAGGCGCCACCAGTGACACGATAAGCATCAACACCACGAGCCTCGTTCGGTGTTCCCACAACACTTGCAACAACCGCCATTTCTGATCCATTTGAGTCTCCTTACTTAAACAACGTTGTGGTGTCCTGGCGGAACTGGCCCGCCATATCGGCCTGGCGCTTGCGAATTGCGTTGGCGTGCGCAAGGATAGCCGCCTCCTCGCGCAGTTCAACAGCAAGCAGTTTTTGCATCATGGCCTGGTTCTCGACGGCCGCCGCCAGACCGGCGCCGGTGAGAAAGGCGGACGAGCCGGGTGCCGCTTGAGCCGCTTGATCCTCGATCATCTGGGCCCCCTGAAGCGTCTGTTGCACCACCTGGTCGGAGGCCTTGATAGCCTTCAGCGTGTCCATTGCCAGCGCGTCGCTCATATCCACTCGCTGTTGGTCGCCGGGACTGATGTTCGCCGCCGGAGGCAGTGGCTGGAATGTTGTCCGGAACACCTGATCGAACTGGGCAAAGTCCGCAATCGACGCATTCCGCATGATCGCTTCCAGAGCAATCGGATTTGGCAGCGTCGCACTCCGGACGTTCACATTGTCGATGGCCGTCACCAAGCCACGAAACTGCCCGACCAGTTGCGTCACCATCAGCTGGGCCTGGTTGATCAGGGCAACGGGGTAGACGATGTTTTCCCACAAGTTGACCAGGGACTGGAGGGAGCCGTTGATGTCATTCAAAAGACCAATCGAGGCGCCCAGCAAAGCCCCAATTGTGAGCGTGATCAAGTTGACAACGGCGGTGGCCGCCGCGATGACCGCAAGCGCGCCTATCTGTGCTGTGGCAGGCGGGGGACCGATCAGCCCAAACGCCAGTGCCATGGCTAAGAATATGGCGATCCTGGACCTCCCTTTACCAGTGATAAGGGATGAGAAATAGCATTTGAGGAATTCCACGTCGGATTACCCCGCTACCGTCGCTGCGGCGACGGTTTTCACCGCGCCAGACAATTCTTCTGGCAGTTCGGCGACATCGGCGAGCCCCAGTGGAAATTTTGCCGCGAGCTTTTCGTACGCTTGAAAGAGAGCCATCCCCCGATTCGATTCCAGGAACCAGGCGCGGTACATCCGTTCGCGCTTGAAGGTCGTGCAGATCCAGTATTCGATCGGCGTCGGCACAATGTTGATGGTCTGTGTGGTTTCAGCCTTCTCGCCCAGCACCAGCAGTGCCTGTGCCTTCCGTCCCTTTCGCGGCGCACTGAAGCCCCGCACTTCATTCAGAGCCGTTTGGTTAAGATGCAGGTATGTGCCGAGCAGCTTAAGATCGCCCTGCTGCTGCCCGATGATTTTCGTCGAGACATTTTTGACGATGCCGGGGCCGTGCGGTCGCGGCTGGGCTTCTGTCCCCACGAAATCTTCCAATGCCTGGCTGATGCCCCAGATGCTGGCTCCGCGTTTTCTGCCAGTCCGGAACAACTGCTCTACCTGCGGCGCCAGCACCGCCGAATCCAGCAGGGACCAACACTCATCTAGGACCGTGATGTTCGGCTGTCCGCTTCGCCCCGACGCGCGCTCCGACATCGCGTTTGCGATGATCATGCTCATCGAGCTTTCCAGCTTGGGATCAGACGTGAGGCCCTCGACGTTGAAGAAGAGCCAATTCTCGTCTGTGCGGATGGTCGTGGGCTGGTCGAACAGCCGGGCGTACACTTTGTCACCCGTCCATTCGCGCAGCTTTACGGCGGCAAGCTGCGCCTCATCCCGGATCCGCTCAACTTCCGATTCGTCCCGCCATGTCTCCAGTTCCTGGCGCAAATCCTGGAACGTCGGGATCGGCCTGTCCTCCCTCGTTCTGCACCGCTGATACGTGCTCACAATGGCATCGGTCAGGAGGTTATCGAGGATCGCGGTATCGGCTGCCGGACTGTTCATGCCGATCATGTGCCGGGTCAGGTTCTTCAAAAACGCCAGTTTGTCGTTCGATGGCGTGATCGACCCCGGCGGAAGGTCCCACGCATTCAGCGTTTCCGAACCCTCAAGATCTACATCAATGCAACGGCCGCCCATCAACTCGACCAGTGGCCTGTACGAACTGCCGCGCTCCAGAATCGAAATGAGCGGATTCAAGCGGGCCATCATCGTCAGAAACATCTGCGCCATGAACGTCTTGCCGCCACCCGACTTCGCGGTGATTAAGACATTGGCGTCGCTCAGACCGGGGTCAAACGGAGAGAACGGAACGAGCTGCCGGTACGGCGTCTCCAGCAGAATCAACGGTGAGTTCGGCGTTCCCTTCCATGGGGATTCCACCATCAGCAGATCCGCCGCGTGCAGCGTGAAGCAATCATGCTCGCGCTTATTCTCATCCGCCATTCCCGGCAGCCCATTGATGTAGAGGCGCCGCTTTGCGAGATCTTCCGGCAAACCCCGAGCGCCGTTCATTCGCATGATGGCGTGCAGCGCCCGTTGCCGGCGGTCCGCAAGGATTCGTTCCTGCTCCTCCAAGTCCCGGCGGCTCTGGATCGTCGTGGACGTTCTTACTGTAATGACGACGCTGACCTGGGCGCTTTTCAGCGAGCTGGAGATCAGGTCCTGAAGGGTCTGCATCAGTTGCCCTTCCGCAACCCGCGCATCCACGTTGACCTTGAAGCCGCCTTTGGAATCGCGCTGAGCCGCGGTCATGCGGCGCAACCGTCCCTTGAAAAGCTTGAGCCGCTCCGTCTGGTCCGGGATGCTCACCTCGGTATTGATTACTAACGGAAAGTCGAGCCCGAGCAACTCGCGAAAGATGCCAGGAAAGGTGGCATCGGGGAGATCCTTCAAAGACAAGAATGAGTACAGAAGCCCGCCGATCTTGATGTAGGTTTCCTGATCGTCCTCAATGTGCGTGTTGGCCGCCTGCTCCCGCGCGCTCCGATAATCGATAGTCAGTTCCGGCCGGCGGTATGCGATGTCATCGCGGAAGAGCGGATTCATTGCCCGCTTCAGCTCCAAAAACATCTCTTCATCAGTCAGCCGCCGTACCGCCATCTCAGTAGCGTTGAGAGTCTGTTCCACGCCCTTCATCATGGATTCGAACTCCGCAACCAAATCTTCGTGTTCGCGGCGCGTGCGTTGGATACACTTCGTGGCTGAAGCGCTCCGGCCGCCGGTCAACTTCCCCAGTTTCTTCCCGGCGCCGGTCTCGGTAGCCTCGTGATGAATACGCGGATCCCAACAAAAATACGCATGCAGTCTCGGAGTGAGATAGAAGCCCGATTGCTCCTTTTGCTTCCACGCTGTAAGCCGGACGCGATCGAGACTCTGCACCACTGGATTGTCGGAGCGGAGCTGGTTCCTATACTGACTAGGAAGCTCGCCTAAGCCTTCGGTCACCTCGAAGCGCACCTGCATTCGCATCGATCGCTCCGTCAACGAACGCACAAGCGCCTCAAGAGAATGCTTCGTTTGGTTTCGCGTTTCGTCCGAGTGGTAATAGGAGTTGATGCCGCCGAGATCGTAGCCCGCGACCAAGGCGCCGTTGGACCGGACGATCACATTGTCAAGGTAATCGCGGATCGGCAGTAACTCACAAAATGCCGGTTGGTGCAGACTTGCTTCGTGCTGGCGCATCGTTAAAGGCATTCTGGTTGGTCCTCCTTCAGGTACATCGCTTTCTGCTGAGAATCCCGCTCCATGCCGCAATAGACCCGCGGCTTCGTGTGCCACTCCAGGAAATCGAAGAGGTAGCGCCGGGGCTTTCCGTACTTGAATGCGATCAGCAGCGGAATCGCCAGGATGGGAACGATGTATTGCAGGAGCACGTTCAGTGGAACACCCGCAACCTCTCTGTGCAGGAACCGTCCGCAGACGTTGGTAAACACCGCTAATCCCAAGATGACGAACGCGTCCTCGAATTCGAGGTAAAGGAACGTGACACGCGTGTGCAGATTTCGATGGACGTGCGTAATATTCAGGGCGTTCATTGATACCTCCGATTACTTGAGCTCATGTTTCCTCAGCTGATTCCTCCGAGCCCTCTCCGGACAAAGAACTCCGCCAGTCGTAGCAGTCCCGAAAGAGCCAGCGCCATTCCAGCCGCCGCAAAGTGTCTGATCCAGGGCATCCCGCTGTAAAGGCGGTGGCCGATTCCGCCGTAGGCGAGCACTCCTTGTACGATCTGCAGGACGGCGTACACGGGCATGAACACGTTGCAAGTCCAGTTCACAAGACCGCGCAGCGTAATCCAAATGCTGTCCGGGCTGTTCCAGGCCGACTGCGATGCGAATGTTTCGAGGCCGCGCAACAGGCCGGAAACCATCAGGCACATTAGCCCCGCCCAAGCAATGTACTGATGGGGATAACCGCGCGCGTACCGAACCACGGCGAGCGCGAGAAACAATCCGGCCACGGTGGGCATGATGACGTTGCCCATCCAATTCGTCAGATTCGTGATTCCATTCAGAAAGTTCATAGGCTCACAACGTCACATCATCGAGACAACCAGCCGCCACAGAGCGGACACTGTCAGGAATCCCGCCGCGCAGCAGATCAGCCGCATGGCAGGCTTGCCGAATGCAAAGTTCAAGATGGCCCCAATAATCGCCAGCCCGGCTGCGACCGGAAGAATGCGGCTCGCCGTGTACGTCCACATGCCTGCCAGCACGTCCGCGAGGGCAAACTTCGTTCCTGAATTCCACCCTTGCAGCAAAGCCTGCGTGCTTGCGATAGACAGAAGAAACATTCCGCCAAGAATCGAGTAGAGTGGGGACCGTCCCTCGGAAATGTCAACTACTCCGCGAAGCACCAGCCACGCGGCCAGCACGGGAGCGAGATAGCCGACCAAAAACTGATTGACGAAATTGGTGACGTCCACCTGGAATACATTCAGGAGCGCCGTTCCCCCGCCTCCGGAGATGGGCACATTCATGCCGAAGCCGGAGAACCAGCTCAGGATCTGCGGCAAGGTGAGCATCACGGCCGCCCAGAACATCCACAGGCCGAATCTTCCGTTCTGAAGCATCGAACTTTGATTTCGAAGCGCCAGGCCCGCGAGTACAAGTGCCACCAGCGCCGCGACCGGCGCCAAGCCGAGCAATAAGCCGATTCCGTCGTTGATCAAGTTCATTGCGAAGGACCTCGAAAGATGACGGACGAATGGAGGGACCGCTGCCCATTCGCCCGACCATCGTGATTTGCGCCTCAGGGAATACCGGCGCCGCCCTGCGCGATCCAAAACTCCAGCAATCTGGTCAGACCGGACACGGCCAGGAGTCCCAGAGCTGTCCCAATCCAGCGGAGGTAACCTCGACCGCTGGCATACGAGACGATTCCGCCGACCACGGCGACGCCGGCCCCCACTGGAGCGATGACATTGCCAACCCAGTTAACGAAGTTCAGGAACGCGCCTTCCGGCTGCGCCCCGGTTTGACCCTGGACCGCAACGTTGACCTGCGGCGCAGCGCCAAGATTTTGAGCGAGAGCTGTCAGTGGCGCCGAGCGAAGGGGCCATTATGGCAGCGCCATATGGGGCCAAGGCGCCAGGGCTCGATGTCAGCGAAGGCGCCCGCAGCCTTTGACGGCCATGCGGACCTACTAACCGCGCTCGGCAGGGCGAGAGAAAAATGAGAAGCACGGGGCGGCGGCCCCTGGCTCTGCGATAAACTCTTGAGTCTGAGCTGAACCGGAACCTGCTGCGCCCTGGAGAGGAGTGAGGTCCCCTCCAGGGCATGAGCTT
>PLDF01000408.1 GCA_003135055.1 Bryobacterales bacterium
GCGGTCCTCACCCGTACAGTACGAACGCAGTTCTGTGCGGCGCACGCCTATGATGTCGTGTAATTCCCTCATGATGCTATTCACTGCAGTGTTATCGCCCCTAAGCGCTGTGGAAGCGGCCTCCTCGCAGTAGCTCGCAATTTCGCCTAATACGAAATTAAACCCTGGTCCATCAAAAAGCACCACGTCGCGTTTTGACCAAACGTCAGCCACCTTAGCAACCTCGGCTACCGCGCGCAGGGCCCTAATCTGCCCTATGAAGTTCTTTAGCTTAAGCGCCGCAGCGTCGTCATCACCCTCGCAGGTTCGCATCTCCTGGATAATCAGGACTATCTCGATTGCGATGAGGCGAGATACTTCGGCGGCTGAGAGGCGTGGTACTTTGATATTGTCGAGAATTTGCTGCCGCTTTGATTGGCGATGCGGAGTTTGTTTCTGGATCCCATGCGATCCCACACCATGGTCGGGGACGCGGGCGGTCTGCTCATCGATGACGACCGGGAAGGTGCCTTCTTGATTGCATTTCGGGTCCCCTTTCCCGCTGTTCTCGATCCCACTCATTTTTCACCCCCGCACGACCGATGGAAGCTGGTCATCCTTTATGGTGTNNATGGTGACATCCGGCGTCTCCTAAGAGGACAGAAAGTCGAAGGGTGTGTTCAAAACTAGTGACCTTCGACGAGCCGCCTCCCTCGGCAGCTTTGCTACGTGCGAGTAGCTGAAGGGTTCTCAAACACCTCGGGCGCACTGCGAGCCTGGGAGAAGATCATGAAGCGATTGGAAGTTGGAATTCTAGTGGCTACCTGCGGGCAAACACTGACGGACGCAGATGCGGCGTGGTCGCCAACATCAAGCGAGAAGAGAAGCGAGTCGCTGGATCGAAGTTGAAGACGACAGCAGCCACAGGAAATCTCGCTCGGCATCGCGACCGAGTTTTCGAGGTTTGTCACGAGCACTTGTCATCTTCGTTACAGGTCAAAAAGAGGGATTCCTTACCATGTCCCAATGCTTCTATTCTCTGAAAGGCGACGTGCGCCGGGGGAAGCGAGTCTTGCGGTTCGGTGAAGCGGCCAGCAAGACTCGACGACTCGCGNNTCAGTGTTTCAAGAGAGGTCGTTGCATGGCAACTAACAACCGTAGCACCACGGCAGACCTAATTCCGACCGCCTGCGAAGTCCTGCCCAACGGGATGATTCTTGACTTGGTCCGCGAGGAAGGGAATGGTGAAGTCGGATTCCTAACCCAGGACGGAGATCGCTATCGGATCGTAAGCCGTTTCGAATATGAAGGCAAAACATACGTTCCCGCCGCGGCGGATCCCACGATCTTAAGCGCGTTACGCCTCCCCACACGCGCCGCGTCCTATACGTCGACTCGGGAATTGTTCAACGAAATCAGCAAGTTGTGAGCTCTCTACAACGACTTACCCGAACGATTTGTCTCGCAAATTGCATATTTCATCTTCGGAACTTGGCTCGTTGACCGCGTGCCGACGGCGCCTTTTCTTTCAATTCTTGCGCCGTCAACCGCCCTTCGCGGAGTACTCTTGCAACTGCTGGCGCTGCTCTGCAGGCGGTCACTCTTGTTGACGGCGGAGAATCCCGCCGGCCTTTGGACGTTGCCGATGCATTTGAGACCAACATTGCTGCTGGAGGCTGCGGAACTCGGTGTCCCTGTTCAGAAATTTCTCCGTGCTTCCAGTAGCCAGGGTATCCATTTCCCGAGAAACGGCCATGCATTGGATTTGTACTGCGCCAAGGCCGTTTGCTCGCCGGAGCCTCTGCGCGACGCTCGCCTAGCGAGCTCGGCTCTGCAGATCTCCCTCGCTCCGACGCGCCGGGGACTTCCTGCTTTGAGTGAGGAAGCAAGCCACCGGATCGCGGAGGAGTTTCAGGCGAAGTTGTTGATGTATCGAACCAAGAAATATTCCCGTGTTCGGCCGCCCGACTTTGACGTCGCCGGGCTGACGGCTCCGACGCAGTGTCTGGCGCGTAGTCTTGCGGCGTGTATTGTTGATGACGACAAACTTCAGGCGGAGCTGGTACCGCTCCTGCGTCAGCAGGACCGGGAATTTCAAGTCGAGCGCGTGGGGGGATTGGAGTCCGTCATTCTGGAGGCTCTCCTGTGTTGTTGCCATGATAGAAATCGATCTACTGTTCGGGTAGCCGAGCTGGCCGAGATCACCAACTCGATCTTAGCTAGACGAGGCGAGATCCCGCGGGTCTCCCCCGAGACGGTTGGTCGCAGATTGAAATCGCTTAGATTTCGTACTGAGCCGGTTGGCAGCAGCGGAAACGGACTCTGGCTCCTGGGTGAAGTCTGCGCCATGATCCACAAGTTGGCGGTGGAATACGAGGTTCAGCAGGATCNNGGTTGTGAAGGATCTGGAGGTTCTGAAGGATTTTTAGAGGAAGAGCTCCATTAGGACCACGCGACTAAGGACGTGTGTTGCCGGACTGACCGCTTTCGGCCACCTTCGGTACAAGGTGAGCCAAGATCTTGCCCTGGACTCGACGCTGGCGCATCCTTAACAGCCCATGCGATGAATACGCTTGGGGCAATCGGTCGCGTCCATCTTCGAACTCGGCCCGAACGTGAGTTNNTTCAGCGCTACGAAACTGCAATCGAGAATAAGCTGTATTGAGCGATCAACCAACTTGAGCGCTTACAGCGAACGCGAAAAGGAGAGTTTGTCCGTGCCCCGGAAAGCATTGATGTCTCGATCCATTCGCGACCTGGAGGCGAAGCCTAGAAATGTAAATGACTGCGTTTGGCGGAAAGGTACAATTGGTCCAAGTTTCAAAGCGATATTTACGGACGGAACGCGGGACGAAGTTCCGGACGAAGAGCCGGACCTCCGGCGTGGCGCGCCCACTGCTGGGCGAGCGCATTGTTGAATCGCCAGACTGGCGCGTGTCTTGGCGCGATGGGCGGCCGCGGCCAAATCGGCCGTGGCGGCGGCCAGCGCCGCACCACAACTTTCCTGAACGGCACGTCGGTGCCGGAAATTCCGGTGCAGGCGCCCGCGAGACCGGCGTACGTGACGTAT
>PLDF01000109.1 GCA_003135055.1 Bryobacterales bacterium
GGGAGCGACGCCGAGCATGTGGAAGAAGCTGGCGCTCACGCCCTGGCCTTCGAGCCATTCCGGCTGTTCGCCGCCGGTCAGTGCGGGCTGCCACGGCTCAAAAATGGTCATTGATTCAAAGGAGCGGCTGCGCTGGGCGAGCTCGCGATATGTGCCGAAGGATAATTCGGAGCGAGCGCCCTGGTAGGTATTCCAGATTGTCAGGATGCGGCTTGCGTGGGGGTAGGGCAGCGGCTCGAACAGGATGGGATCGACAGCACTGAAGATCGCGGTGCTGGCCCCGATGCCGAGGGCGAGNNGCCGAGGTCGGAAGCGAGGGTGCGGAACGCGTTTTCCCATCCAAACGAGCGCACCTGCTCGCGGACGACGGGCATGTTGCCGAGTTCGAGGCGAGCCGCGCGCTTTGCGTCTTCCTCGGTGAGGCCGCGTTCCTGCCAGGCTGCCACGGTCTCTTCGAAGTACTGGCGGACTTCGTCGGCCGCGTCGTTGTCGGCCTTGCTGCGATGCAGAAGGCTGCGAAAGCCGTAGGTGAGCTGGCGCCAGACGGACATCCGATCAGCCCTCCTGACGGAGCAGGCGCGCAATGGCGGAGGCGCGGCGCGACCAATCCGCAGTTTCGAGGTCCAGCTGCTTTTTCCCGGCTCGCGTGAGCCGGTAGAACTTTGNNGCCTGGGTTCACTTTGAAGACGCCACGGGAAATTTGCTCGACGCGGCGGGCGATGCCGAAGCCGTGCAACGGCTCGAGGCTGAGGGTCTTCAGGATCAGCATGTCGAGTGTGCCCTGAATGACGTCAGTGTTGGGATTGCTCATGGAAGAAGACGTTAGCAAGTCTTCCATTTGACTGTCAAGATTTGACAATCAGTGGGTTATAAGAACGGCGCCCCCTTACCCGGCGAGGTGTTATTGGTAGATGAGAAGGGCCAGGAGCCGCTGTTTCACCTAAGGCCACTCTGAGGCGACGATGGAAAAACGCGCGGAGTTGCGGGCCGTTACGTCCGACGCCAGGCGATGTGCGCGGAGAATGCCTTCGAATTTGCCGCCGATCCGTTCAATGGCGGCGCGAGAGCGCTCGTTACGCTCATCCGTATGGAGACAGATACGGAGCACCTGCCACACCTCGAACGCGTGACTCAGCATGAGCAGCTTGGCTTCAGTATTGGCGCCTGTGCGAATGGAAGAGTCGGCCAGCCAGGTATAGCCAATCTCGCATACGTCGGGACGAAGGCGCCCGTCGCGGTCGTGCCCATCAGGCCAGGGGAAGCGCTCGATGTCAAAGAACCGAGTAGAGCCGATCACGACGCCGTCAGACTGGCGCACCGTGGCAAAGGGGACGGCGGTGCCCGCATCGCGCCAACTGATCGCCGTGTTCACATACTGCGTCGTCTCGTCGACTCCACGGGGGACAAAGCTCCAGCGATAGAGCTCCGGATCACCCGAAGAAGCCGCTGCCAGGGGCTCGATATGGTGCGTGTCGAGGGGTTCGAGTCGAATGTGCTGACCGGCAAGCTGGAAAATTTCCTGACTCATGGTTGCCTCGAATTGTGNNGTTCGCCATAGAGTACACCGCGACCGTGAGTTCCGACATAGACGCGTCCGTAGATGCGGGGGTCGCCGGCGATTTGCAGGATGAGTCCCCACTGGTGCCGGTCGTCGTTGATGCGGACCCACGAACGGGCTTCGTCGAGGGAGCGGAAGATGCCAGGCTGGCCGCGGACGGTTCCGGCGAGGTAGAGGGCGGGGTAAGAATGTCCAGGAGCGGCTTTGCCAAAGCCAAAGGCGTGGATTTCTGTGACGCCAGGCAGGCGCGCGAAAAAGGCCGTGCCTGTGGGATTGCTGAAGGTGAGGGATGGAGCGTGATAGAGGCCGTCGAAGGCGGCGAGCCAAAGATCGCCGGTGTAGCCGGGTGTGGCGTAGAGGCGATCCTCTCCGCCGCGGGGATCGCCGCGCGGAGCGGTCGAAGCGGGCGGCGCATTTTGCAGGGTGAAGTGCTGCGAGGTGAAGGTGGCGGCTGCGTCCGTACTGTGATCCAGTGTGCGACCCTGGAGGGAAATGGCGTAGAAGATGTGTGGATCCTGGGGATCGGCGATGACGCGTGTGTTGGCGGCGAGTCCCTGCGCGGGTTTCCATGTAGCGCCGAGGTCGCGGGTGACGGCGGGAGCTTCACGGTCGGGGNNGTAGCTAATGCTTTCGCCGGCCTTGTGCTCCGCGCTGACGCCGACGCGGACGATCGTGTCGGGACGGAGAGCGGCGGAGACGACGCCAGTGGTGTTGCCGAAGCGCGGCGGCGCTGAGGAGCCGTCGGGCGGCGAATGATTGAGATCCCAGTGCACGAAGCCGCCGTAATCACCGACGGCGGTGATGAGATGCGCGCCGTCGCTGGGCGAGTCGAGCTGGAGGGCGACGGTTTCCTCGATGCCATTGGCGAGGATGCTCCAGTGCGTGGGCTGGCTGCGATCGACAGCGGTGAGGTCGAAGGTTTCCCAGCCACCATAGCCGGTGGTGAACACGGCGTGATCGGGATTGGCGGGATCGATCTCGATGTCGAAGAGCCAGTGGATGGGCGTGGGCTTCACGTAGGGCGCGAGGGAGTAGTCGTAGACGCCGCCCTGCGCGCCGCCAAAGACGGGTTTCCAGGTTGCACCGCCATCGGTGGAGCGGAAGATGTTTTCTCCGCCTTCCGACCAGGGATGGCCGAAGGTGCTGGCGATGACGGTTTGCGGGTGGTGCGCATCGACGGCAACGGCTGCGTAGCCGAATTCCTTGCTGCCGGGTACGGGTTGCTCGGGAGTGACCTCGGCCCACGCTCCCGTGACGGTGTCGAGCTGCCAAACCCCGCCGCTGGTCATGCGCGAGGGGCCAGGCGCTGTGCCGTAGGCGATGTAGAGGGACCCGTTGGACGCGAGCGCGGCGCGTGTGGGGCGGTATTGCGTGGGCTGGCCGGGGACTGGTTTCCAGCCAGCGCCAGCGTCGGTGGAGACGAAGAGATTCGGGCGATTCATCAGCGAGACGCCGACGTAAATGGTCTGGGTGGCGGAGTGCTGTTTGTTCGGAGCATTGGCCGGAAC
>PLDF01000417.1 GCA_003135055.1 Bryobacterales bacterium
TGCGTGTTTTGGACAGCAGTGTGTCAAAATAAGAAGTAGACATCCGGAGGAGAAGGATATGACTGAGCAGCCCCTGCAGCGTCTCGACGATTGGGACGATTTCGTGGCTTCGCGCTACCGCGAAGGCAAAAGCGAAGAGGAATTCCGCAATTACTCGGTGGAAGCCAACCCCGGCGTCGCCGAATTCTACCGCCAGAACCACGCCTGGCAAACCGTCGATTTCGTGCGCGCCAAACGCGCGGAGTATCTCGCCTTCAATCGCGGGAAAAAGAGCGTCTGGGAGGCTGCCGATTACCTGAACACGCTGGTGGACGATAGCGATCCCGATACCGACCTGTCGCAAATAGAGCACCTGCTGCAGACTTCCGAAGCCATCCGCCGCGATGGCCAGCCGCGCTGGTTTGTGCTCGCCGGCTTCATTCACGACCTCGGCAAGGTGCTGTGTCTCTACGGCGATCCGCAATGGGCCGTGGTTGGCGACACTTTTCCGGTGGGCTGCGCATATTCCGGCCAGGTGGTCTACCCCGAGTATTTCGCCGCTAACCCCGACAGCCGCGTTCCGGAATTCCGGACGGAGTGTGGGATCTACGATCCGCATTGCGGTTTGGATAACGTTATGCTCTCCTGGGGTCACGACGAGTATATCTACCAAGTCACCCGCAAGTACCTGCCAGAGCCGGCCCAGTACATGTTGCGCTATCACTCCTTCTACGCTGCGCACCGGCACGGCGCTTACCGTCACCTGATGAGCCCGCACGACGAAGAGATGTTCTCGTGGGTGCGGAAGTTCAACCCCTATGACCTCTATTCCAAGAGCGCCGACCGGCCCTGCTTCAAGGATCTGCGGCCTTATTACGAAGATCTGGTGGCCGAATTTTTCCCGCCGCAAATAGACTGGTAGAATCGGGCCGCAAGGTGGCATGGAAGCCTGGTGGGGAGATTCACCGGTGCTCACAGACTGCGACCTGGCGATTGGCGCGTGAGATTCCGCGAAGTGCAGAGCGGCTGGGGCACGTCCGAATTGGAGCGAGCGGCGGCCTAGCTTAGCTAGATTGGGTGGGCATCGGGGCAGCCCAGCTGAGATTCGCGCTCAACGGAAAATGGGCGCCCCGGATCTCGACAGTAGCGCCGTAAGGTCACAGATCTTGGCGGCGCGAAATGCCGGCTCGATGCGGCCTTCGTGTTGAAGAGATCGCCGCGCCGGGCGTTGCATGGATTCAATCGCAGGCGGTGAGTAGCCGGCGATGGACGCACTCTGCTCCGAGGGACAATGGATCTGTTAGCCTGACAGCAGGAGTGTGGCATGACCATCGACGTCGCTCCCGAGACCGGAGCCCAACTGAAAACAAGAGCGCAGGCTGAAGGGGTATCCATCAGCGTCTATGTCGAGCGGCTGATGTTTGAAGCGGAATCGCGCCGCATCCAGCTTACAGCGTTTCGGCAGACGATCAATGAGCGTGTCGGCTCGTTGAATGCCGGGGAGAGTGTCGACGGCGAGGAAGTCATGGCTCGACTCATTGCCGAAATGGATGAGCCGGGACCGCTATCCGGCACACGATGAGCCGGTTCCTCTTCGGCCGCGGCGTTGAAGGAGATCTACGCGAGATCCGCGACCACATCGGCAAGGATAGTCCGGAATCGGCACGGCGGTTAATGGTTCGCTTCTTGGCAGCGTTTCGTTTACTTGCCAGGCGCCCACAGCTCGGACACGTGCGCGAAGACCTTCTCATGCCTGCGCTCCGATTCTGGCCCGTTGGGCTCTACCTCGTCGTCTACATGCCGGCAAACAGCCGATCGAAATTGTAGCGGTCGTGCATGGCGCCCGGAACATACCGAGCATAATCGATCGCCGCCTGGATTAGGCGCGGCAGCTATCATAATCTTCATAGCCGCTTAAAGCCAATCAAGCTCTCGGGCAGCGCCGGAGCGCTTAACCGATCTGAGACTGGCTCTCAGCGAACGCTCCCTCACGGTCGCGGCTCTGTAAGCATCTGCAAACACGCGAGTCCGAAACGGAGCCGCGACCGTCAGCGAGCGAATTACGGCGCTGAGTGGCGATAATCCCCAAAACTGTTAAGCACTTAACCGGCTGATCGCCGAGTGGAGAGTACTTTGCACAACAGAGTTACATGGAATGGCAGGCGCAATCTCTCCCGACTCCGCGCCAGTCTCCGCGTCTCTGCGTCGAAAATCCCCCCGCCCGCCGGCGCATCCGCCAATGCGCTACCCTGGAAAGTTCATCGCGAACCCCATGAGCTACCAGCCCGGAAACCCGCTCATCGTGCAGGGCGATCACACCATCCTGGCGGAAGTGGCGAGCCCGCTCTATACTCAGGCGCGCGATGCGCTCGCCCGATTCGCCGAGCTCGTCAAGGCGCCCGAGCACGTTCACACCTACCGGCTCACGCCCCTCTCCATTTGGAATGCCTGCGCGGCCGGGGTCGCCGCCGCGGAGATCGCGGAAACGCTGATTCAATTCTCCAAGTATCCGGTCCCGGAGCATGTGCTCATCGAGATCCGCGACTACGCATCGCGTTACGGAAGATTGAAGCTCGTGCGCGATCCGCGTGGACTCGTATTAGTGGCCAACGACGAGTTTCTGGCCGAGCAGATCTCCCGCAACAAGCACGTCGCCCCATGGCTCGGCGTCCGCTTTTCGCCGCTCGAATTCGCCATTGCGCCGGCGGCCCGCGGCGAAATCAAGCAGGCGCTCATCAAGGCCGGCTTTCCCGCCGAAGACCTTGCCGGGTACTCTCAAGGCGAGGCTCTCTCTTTCAGCTTGCGCCAGACCGCGCGCTCCGGCCAGCCGTTTTCGTTGCGTCCCTACCAATGCGAAGCCGCCGACGCTTTCCACGCCGCGGGCACTGCGCGCGGAGGCTCCGGCGTGATCACCCTGCCTTGCGGCGCCGGCAAAACCATCGTGGCCATGGCCTGCATGGCGCGCTTGCAGACATCCACTCTGATTCTCACTACCAGCGTCACCGCCGCGCGCCAGTGGAAGGCCGAGCTTCTCGACAAAACTTCGCTGCTCGAAGATCAGATCGCCGAATACAGCGGCGATTTGAAGCAGGTGAGGCCAGTCACCATCGCCACTTACCAGATCATGACCTGGCGCCCCAACAAGGATTCCGATTATCCGCACCTCACGCTGTTCGATAGCCGCGAATGGGGCCTCATCGTCTACGATGAGGTGCATCTGCTGCCGGCGCCCGTGTTCCGTGTGACCGCCAGTTTGCAGGCGCGGCGGCGCCTCGGCCTCACCGCCACTCTGGTCCGAGAGGATGGCCGCGAAGACGACGTATTCGCGCTGATCGGCCCCAAAAAAGCCGACGTCCCGTGGAAAGTGTTGGAAAGCCAGAATTGGATCGCCACGGCTCTCTGCACCGAGATCCGTCTGCCCATGCCCGAAGAGCTGCGGATGGGCTACGCCGTGGCCGAAAAACGCGAACAGTTCCGCATCGCATCCGAGAATCCGGGCAAACTCGCGGTAGTGCGCCGGCTGCTGGAGCTGCACTCCGGCGAACCCGCGCTGGTCATCGGAATGTACCTGGACCAACTGCGGGAGATCGCCGCCCCGCTGGGACTTCCGGTGCTGACCGGAGCCACGCCGCAGCGCCAGCGCGACCAGTTGTTCGCCGATTTCAAGGCGGGCCGGATCCGCGTGCTGGCTGTTTCCAAGGTCGCGAATTTCGCGGTGGATTTGCCGGAAGCGTCCGTGGCCATTCAGATCTCGGGCACGTTCGGCTCGCGCCAGGAAGAGGCCCAGCGCCTCGGCAGGATTCTCCGTCCGAAGCGTAACGGCAATCAGGCGCATTTCTATTCGGTGGTCACAGCCGATACCGTGGAGCAGGAATTTGCGCTGCAAAGGCAACTATTCCTGTGTGAGCAGGGGTACTCGTATTCCATCGCGGACGTGGACGAACGGGGAGTTCCGGCGGCATGAAATTCATGGCGGAGAATCTTCGCGAGTTCTTCGCGCTCCTGCCTGTCTACGAATCTCTTTCCGTTCCGCTACGCCGCGAGGTGGCGTCCATCCGCAAGCCATCCGAGACCGTCTCCAGGTACGACTACCACAGTTATTTCCAGGCGCTCGCCGATGCGGGCTTTCTCCAACCCACGGCCGCTCCGGATCGTTGGAACGTGACGCCCGAGCGGCAAACCTTCGTGGGGCTCCTGGGCGTTTTGCAGGCTCACCAGGTCTTTCAATGGCCCAGCGAGCAAACGCTTTCGCAATATATAGCAGACCATCTGACCCCAGCCGAGAAGAGAGCGTTTTTCGTGGGTGAACCGCCTTCGTGGGGTCTCGACTCCGCTCTGTTTTGCGAGCTCACCGCCCCGGATTATCCGGAGCGTTTTCTGAGCGCAAGAGGCACGGAGTGGAAGCCTGCCCATCGGGATCCTGAAGAGCCATTCGCACTGGCAAACCCGGACATTCTGCGGCTTGCGCAACGCTTATGCCGGAAATTGATCGAAGCCGGCCACGCGGCGCCAATGCGCGATCTGCCCGCCTGGGAGCCGGATTTCGAATTGTTGACGGCGGCTTTGGCTGCGTGCATTCGCTACGCGCTGCTGTTTGTGTCGCTCGATCCCGAAACCATGGACCCGGTAATCGGGCCATGGCCCACAACGGCGGCCTACATCGCAGCCTGTGCCGCTCTGGCGCCTCGCAAGACGGAGCCGGCCGAGACCTTCTCACCCATGTTCCTCATGGAAGATGCGACGGCCCTGTTGATTGCGTGCGCATCCAGTCCTCTAGCCCTGAGAGGCAACGATAACGAGCTCTTCGCAAAAACCGTGCGGGAATTGGATGCCAGCATCCAGCCTCTGCCCGATTGGGTCGGTCGCGCCTTCGAGTTCGACGCCGAAAACCGCCTGCGCACTGTCAGTTCCTACGTCCGCACCTTCGGATTGGCGGCCGAGCAGGGTATGAATCCCGCCCGCCTGGCGGTAACCGGACTCGGCCGGCAGTGGCTGGCTTTGCCGGCGGGCGACCGCCTGCGCGTGCTGACAGACGGCATTCTCGACCGCCCGCAGTCCGTTGAGTTGTTCAAGGATTTCAAAGGCGCGCAGGTCGGCGCCGTGGCGCCGCAAGTGTACGTTCAAACTGCCAAGAAACCCCTGCCCGATTTCGCCGCCGCGACCATGCGCTCGTTCCGCGAATTGGAAGGCGATAGTTTCTATCCGCTCAATGAGATTCTCGCCTATTGCCGTCCGGAAACCAACCCGCTGCTCGAAGTCTTCCGGCGCGATAAATCCGCGTACTTTTACGCCGGTTCGCTTCGCCAGTCTCAAGGCGATGCGGCCGGTCTTCATAAAGCGTGGGGCCAGGTGGTTAGCGAATTTCTTCGCGTCCGGCTGATACCTTTGGGCGCCGTGCGGCTGGGCAAAGGCGAGGCGGGAATATCGATCGCTATAACTCCGGTGGGCCGTTACTTCCTGGGCCAAGCGCAGCAATGGGAAAGTCCCGGCGGCACGGTTTCGCAAGTGATCGTGCAGCCCAATTTCGACGTGACTTTCCTCGGCGAATCGGCCGCCGCCGAAGCCGAAATCGCGCGCTTCGCTGAGCGGCGCGGCCGCGGCATGGGCGCGCTGTTTCAAATTACCAGGAAATCCATCTTCGCCGCCGCCGCGGCCGGTCTTACGGCGGACAACGCCCTCGAGACTTTGGATCGGGTCTGCACGCAGGCCGCGCCGGCCAATGTCCGCCGCGAGATTCAGGGTTGGTTTGCGCAGTGCCGGAGGGTGACTTTCGAATCCGCGATCTTGATCCGCTGTCCCGACCGCGAAACGGCGCTCAAAGTCCTGGGGCTGGCGAAAGGCTTTGCCACGCCGCTGAACGAAACGATTCTGGGATACAAAGATCCAGGCAAACAGCGGCCGGCGCTGATCAAGAGGCTGAAGGACATGGGCGTCCTGGTTTCGCAAGACGATCAAAAGATCACGTTGGCGCCTTACCTCGGACGCCGCGGACGTTGGTAACGCTTGGTGGCGCGGGCCCATGGCCTGCGATGTCCCGAGCCGCGCCGAGCGCTCGGCCTTCAGGCGGCCATCCGCGATGGAAGCTTGTCGGCTTAATTAACCTAAAAACGGCAGTTGANNCAACTGCCGTTTTTAGGATTAACCGGGCCAGCCACGGGCCGGCGAGGGCCGCCCAGGCACACCCCCCGGCAGCAGGTGCTTGGCATACCCCAGCTTGCCCTTGATTTCACCCCCGCGCCGCCGATATAGTTTGACCATACAGCGCGATGAACGCGGCCCGGAACGGCCGGTCACCCGAAGAGGAGATCCAATGAAACGCCTGATCGCATTACTCGCAGTGGTCGCAGCAGCCGCCATGGCTGCCGACATCAACGGCACATGGAAAGCCACCGCCGAAGGGCCCAACGGGTCCATGGAGCGCACCTTCGTCTTCAAAGTCGATGGCAACAAAGTCAGCGGCGAAACCACCAGCTCGATGATGGGCAAATCCACCATCACCGATGGCAAGATCGATGGCGACGCCATCACCTTCACCATCACCGGCAAGATCGGCGACAACGAAATGAAGCTGACCTACAACGGCAAGATCAAAGACACCGAAATCGTATTCCAAAGCTCGGCCGGCGGCGGCGGACAAACCATCGAGTGGCACGCCAAGAAGCAATAGAAGTGAAGTGGCGCGGGCCCATGGCCTGCGCTGTCCCGAGCCGCGCCCAGCGCTCGGCAATACGCTGCACTAACCGATCATCACGCTCAACATGGAGATAGACCCGCCATCCACCCCTTCCGCGGGAAAGCTGACGGCGTCGCGTTCCTGTCGCGCCGCGATCACGTAGAGCAGCGGCAAATAGTGGTCCGGCGTGGGAATCGAAAGCCGGGCGTCTCTGCCGGGTTGCTCATAATCGACCAGCGGCCCGTGTTCGCGCGCGCCAATCATTTCCCGCGTCTGCCGCTCGAAGCGAACGGCCCACTCGTACGGCTCCACGATGTGCCTCCCCCATGCGTACGCGCGCAGATTGTGAACCAGATTGCCGCTGCCGCCGATCAGCACGCCTTCTTCGCGCAACGGCGCCAGGCGCTCGCCAATTTCGTAGTGGAAGCTGCCTGGCTGCCTTTCGTCGATACTGAGCTGGACCACCGGGATGTCGGCATCCGGATAGACGTGGCGCAGCACCGACCATGTTCCATGGTCGAGGCCCCAGCTCTGATCGAGCTTGACAGGCAGCGGCGCCAGCAGGCTTTGAACCCGCCGCGCCAGCTCCGGATCGCCGGGGGCCGGGTACTTTACCGCGTAAAGCTCCGCCGGAAAGCCGCCGAAATCGTGAACCGTTCGCGGCGCGGTGGCGACGGTGACGCCCGTCTCCGGCACGAACCAGTGGGCCGAAACGCAAAGTATCGCTTTCGGCCGGGGAATTTGCCGTCCCAGCGCCGCCCAAGCGTCCGTATAGCCGTTGTGAAGCACCGCATTCATGGGGTTGCCGTGACCGAAAAAAACCGCCGGCATCGGGCTGGTCATAAGTCCATCGCCCGGTACCATTGTTGTCTCTCATTGTCGTCCCCATTGTCGTCCAGGCTGCTGGAGTATAATCGGCCCGTCATGCCAAACTCAGGCCGGATTATCCTCGCGCCGATGCGAAGCGCCGCCGCATTCCTTGCCGCATGCCTCGTCGTATGCCTCGGTGTCCCGCCGGGGCGCGCCCAGTCCGATGCCCAGCCCAACGCCCAACCCAACCCCTATCGGACCGTGGAGAACTGGTTCCAGTTGCCGGGCGGCCGTACGATGGGATCCACCAGCGCGGTCTTTGTCGCGCCCAGCGGCCACATCTGGGTAGCCGAGCGATGCGGCGCCAACTCCTGCGCCGGCTCGAACCTGCCGCCGGTCTTGGAATTCGACCCCTCCGGCAAGCTGCTGAAAAGTTGGGGCGCGGGCATGTTCGTTTTCCCGCACGGCATCTGGATCGAAAAGGACGGGACCATTTGGCTCACCGACGGCCAGGGCGCGAATGGCAAGGGCCAACAGGTATTCAAGCTCAGTCCCGAAGGCAAGGTTTTGATGACGCTCGGCAAGGCGGGCGTCGCCGGCGACGGTCCGGACACCTTCAACCAGCCGAATGCGGTCGCCATCGCGCCCAACGGCGACATCTTCGTCGCCGACGGCCACAACGTCGGCCGCGGCAACGCGCGCGTGGTGAAATTCTCGAAGGATGGAACGTTCATCAAGCAATGGGGCGGCCACGGGTCGGGCCCCGGCCAGTTTGAGATGCCGCATACGCTGGCGTTCGATTCCAAGGGACGCCTCTTCGTGGGCGACCGCGGCAACAACCGCATTCAGATCTTCGATCAGGACGGCAAATTCCTCGAAGAGTGGAAGCAGTTCAGCCGGCCCAGCGGAATCTACATCGACAAGAACGACGTGATGTACGTGGCCGACTCCGAATCCACCGACCGCGACGGTTACGGCCACAACCCCGGCTGGAAGCGCGGCATCCGCGTCGGCAGCGCCAGGGACGGCACGGTGACAGCCTTCATTCCCGACCCTTCGCCGGGAACGGGCAGCACCAGCGCGGCCGAAGGCGTGGCCGTCGACGCCCAGGGCACGATATACGGCGCGGAAGTGGGCTCAAAGGATGTGAAGAAGTACGTGAAGAAATAGCTTCGGAACGCGGTTGCAGGTAGCGCCGGCGGTCTTGCCGCCGGTGGTTTTCCCAGCCGCGCATCGCGGAAGAGGCGGACGCTGTCGAACACATCTTCCGCCTTTTGTCGGATGAAGACGATTGAGTGGTTGTCCAGCATCTCATTGGAGGCTTAAATCAGCAACAACCCGGACACGAAGCGTAAGTGCGAAGTCGACGTGCTCTTGTTGCTGGCGACGAACACTATCCCGCTTGACAGCCAGATCGTTCGGCGTGCAGAGGAACTCGAGGCCGTTGGTTATGGCGCTTTCGATGCGCTGCATTTGAGCGCCGCCGAAGCCGGTATGGCAGACGTTCCGCTCACCACTGACGCTCGATTCATCGATCGTCGCGAACCGTCCGCCAAAGCGATAAGCCAGATGACGGCTAAACCATCGTCAAGATCACTTTCCCTTCGTGATTCGCGGTCGTGCGCCCGCCTGAGGCAGCGCGGCCACCTGTTCGATAGCCATGCGCGCCGGCTTCGGCATCAACGACGATTCGGGAGCGCAGACATACTCCGCCTCCGAATCCGAAACTCGACAGGCCGCCAAAGACGGCATCGCCGGGACGAAATCGCTCGACGCGGCTGCCCACGGCGACCACGCTTCCGGCGCTCGATCCCAGGTATCGCTCGGCTGTTTGAAACCGCGGCCCGCGCATTCCTGAACTTCAGGACGGCCTCTCTCCACGATTGGATGTCGATCATGGAACCGGATAGAATCGACAAAGAGATGAACAAACTTGCCTGCCTCGCCCTTTTCTGGTTGTTGCCTTAGCCATTTCTGTCGGGGGCCGACGACGTCACGTTTCCGAGTGGCGACATCACCCTTCACGGAGTAGTGTACAGGCCGGAAGGGAAAGGGCCGCTTCCCGCTGTCGTTTATAACCACGGGAGTGCCGAGGGCATGATCAGCAAAACCGGATTCGATGCGCTCGGTCCAGTGTTCGCGAGCCATGGATGGGTGTTCTTTGGGCCCTACCGGCGCGGCCAAGGTTTGAGCGCGCCCGCCGGCCCATATATTGGTGACCAGATCGC
Organism: Bryobacterales bacterium; assembly: GCA_003135055.1. GTDB lineage: Bacteria > Acidobacteriota > Terriglobia > Bryobacterales > Bryobacteraceae > PALSA-243. The sequence continues at coordinate 9,691 of PLDF01000417.1, forward strand.
GGCAGCCGAAAAGAATGGTGGCATCGCGGCAGGCGCCGAAACCATGGTGCGGTTGCTGGCGACGGATCACCTGAACGATCAGCTCGCCGCGCTTGCGTGGCTGCGAAAGCAGAGTTCCGTTGAAGCGAATCGTATCGCCGTAGCCGGAACTTCGTTCGGCGGCATCGAGGCCGTGCTGGGCGCGGAACGCGGATCTTATTGTGCAGCCATCGATTCAGCGGGGGCAGCCCAAAGCTGGGCGGACGCGCCGGCGGTGCAATCGTTGATGAAGGCTTCGGTTCGAAATGCGCACGCGCCGATATTTTTTTCCAGGCTAAGAACGATTTTGACCTGTCGCCGAGCAAGGTCCTCTCCGCAGCGATGAAGGACGCGAGGAAACCGTACAAGGTGAAAATCTATCCCCGCTATGGGAACTCCCGGCAAGAGGGCCACGCGTTCGGTTACTTTGGATCCGCCGTCTGGGCCGACGATGTCTTCCGATTTCTCGACCAGCATTGTGGTAAGAAGTAGTAGATTCTCCGTGGTCGCGCGGTGCTTACCCATCCCGCGGCCCCCGCTGTAGTTCAATGTGGCGCTCCCGGAACTCTCATTAAGATCCTTGACGATCTCTCCGAAGGGGCACGGCTCATCGGGTCGGAAACGCGAACTGGGCCTCGGAGCGGTTTATGGTAGAGGTTTCGCCGCCGCTCGCCTCCGCGCCATGGAACTGATCACGATCTTAAGCCGTTGCCACCACTTTCCGGGATTCGTTTATCAGCAAGCCCGTTTCAGTTCCGATCTCAAGAGCATCGAAATCGCCGTGCGTCCGCGCAAAGGTTCGGCGGCGATTTGTTCGCGCTGCCATCAGCCGGCCCCCGGATACGATCAACTCTCCGAGCGCCGTTTCGAGTTCATTCCTTTTTGGGGCTTTCTGGTTTTTCTGCTTTATTCGATGCGTCGCGTCGATTGCCGCGGTTGTGAGGCCGTCGTCGTCGAGGAAGTGCCCTGGGGCGATGGCAAGCATACCTTGACCAACGCGTAATCGCGCCGCATGGCCATGGAAGGCCGGACGCCGGTCCTCAAGAAGTCACGCTGGCTGCTGCTCAAACGCGAAGAGAATCTGAAGACCGAACAGCGCTTCCGGCTGCGCGACATCCTCCGCTACAACCTGAGGACCGTCCGCGCCTACCTTCTTAAGGAAACCTTTCAGCGACTCTGGGATTACAACTCCGCCACCTGGGCTGGGAAATTCCTCGACGGCGGGGCCATGATCGATCTGGGAACGCCCCTGGCGACGTCGCCAGCGCTGCCTGTTGCATCAACAGCAGCGGGCAGGTCGTGGGGTATTCCTCCACTTCCGGTTTGCGTCCATACCGCGCCCGGGGGGCGAAAGCGGCAATGGTCAGGGAACGGCCTGCAAAGTGCTGACTGTTCGGTGTGCGCCCGACTTATTTGCTAGCAGCGACTGCTTCGATTCTGGCGTGGGCCGGCGCGGGGACGGCCGGACCTGCGAAAAAGCGTCCTGGCGCGCAGGTCGCCCGGAGTCTCGCCGCGAACGAAATAGAGGACTCGACAAAGACAGACGCAGTGGGTCCGGGAGCCACGGGGCCAAGGGTAGTGCGGGCGCAGATTCTTCTGGACCGCGCCAGGTTCTCGCCGGGAGAAATTGACGGCGTCTACGGCGACGATTTCGGGATTGCGGTAAAGGGATATCAGGAAAGTCGCGGTCTAAAACCGACCGGCACGATCGATGCCGGGATGTGGCGTCTGCTCGATAGCGACGCCGGCCCACTTCTTTTAACCTACGCGATTACCCAAGCGGATGAGAGAGGCCCGTTCCTGCCGCTACCGCAGGACACTCAGGAAAAGGCGAAGATGAAGTGGCTGGGCTTCGAAACGCCCGAGGAAGGGCTTGGCGAGAGGTTCCATAGCTCACCGAAACTCCTGGCCGGCCTGAATCCCGGCAAGAGGCTGGACACGGCGGGGGAGCGGATCACCGTGCCGAATGTGCGGCGCGCAGTTGTGCGCATGGCGCTGCGTGTGGTGGTGTCCAAGTCAAAACGCACCGTGATTGCCTATGGCGCCGGCGACAAGGAACTGGCGCGGTATCCGGCCACGATTGGCGATACGCACGATCCGCTGCCGATCGGTCATTGGACCATCACGGGCGTTGTTCACTATCCGTGGTACAACTATGACCCTGAGCACTTCTGGAATTCGGACCCGAAACAAGCGAAAGCGGTACTTCCGCCGGGTCCGAACAATCCCGCGGGAACAGCGTGGATCGGCCTGTCGAAAGAACATTATGGTATCCACGGAACGCCGGATCCCGGGTCGGTCAGGCACGGCGAATCGGCCGGGTGCATCAGGATGACCAACTGGGATGTGGATGAGTTGTCGCACATGGTTCGACGCGGCACGCCGGTCGTCCTGGAGGAATAGCATTGGGGCGCTGGATTTGCACGGCCGGGCTGTTGGCGGCGTTTCTCGCCGTTGGCGCGGAATCTTCCCTTCTCGAGATGGCCCCGCCCATCCGCGGACTCGCCCTCGCGAACCTGCGGGATATGTTCGAAGAAGTTCACAACGGGCATGCGCATGAGGCGATCGACATTGTGGAGCCAAGAGGCACGCCCGTGCGCGCCGTGGTATCCGGAACCGTCCGCAAACTATTCCTCAGCAAACCGGGCGGCAACACGATATACCAGTTCGACGAAGCGGGAGAGTATTGCTACTACTACGCGCACTTGGACGGGTATGCGGAAGGGTTGCGCGAGGGCATGCGGGTGGAGCGTGGGGACGTCATCGGTTTTGTAGGATCGACGGGAAATGCGGATGTGCGCACGCCGCACTTGCATTTTGCGATCACCGAGTTGGGGCCGGAAAAGCTGTGGTGGAAGGGGAAGGCTGTTGATCCATATCCCTTCTTGGTAGCCGCGGTGAAGCGGGTGCAATAGCAATCGCGGGCACGAGGGATGCAAGGCGGGCGCAGCGAGAACAAAAGGCCGTAGCAAAGCACACCCTCCGAAGGAATATCGTTTAACAGGTCTTGGGGATATCTCCGCTCAGTGTCGTAGTTCGCTCTGACGGGCTGGCGGCTCGGACTCGGCGTGGTAAACCACGCACAATCGTCGGGCATGACCCTACATGCTACAATCGGTCCTGGACGATGGTAGCGCTTGGATAGACGAATCTTGACACTGGGCGTTTTCTTTATGTTTAAAGGTTAGGTGGCGACTGGAGGCAGACACAATGATGAAACCTTTTGATACCGACCCGTTTCCTATTAACCCTTCTGCTTAACTAACGGCCTTGGCTTCCAGCGCGCGTATAGTTTTTCATACTCGGCAAAGAGGGTGGGCTGGTGATTTTCAGCTCTGCGAGTTTCGATCCACGGTTGGGTAGCTAGAAAGAACCTCACGGCTACTGTCCGCAAGAAGTCCTTTAATAGCGCCTCGTCGGCATCTTTTCGCAAGGTTGCGATTGATAGCTCCTCAAAAAAGCTGAGCACCGCGCGAATCGCCTCTAGGTCCTTGCCAGTTACTGAATTGCTCGCCAGCACCTCTCCAACGACAACTCGATACTTCTCAAAATCCGGGCTGTTCCATCGTTTTTTGAACTCGGCGGCAGCCGACGCGCGCGTCCCTTGCACACTTAGCAGTAGAGCGTAGATCGCCGTACCGGCGCCGATCATCGCAACGATGAATTCGATGGTCTTGCTCTTGTCGGATGTGAGCGTCCAGTGCCAATATGCGGCTCCGCACGCGATCACAACCAAAATGGATAACATTGGTACGTAGAATTTTATCCGCAACTGCATGCGGCGAATTATACAACAAACAAGTTGTCACGCTGTCGGCCAAGTTTTGATAGTTTTGATGGAGGGTTAGAAACCGGTGAGCACCGATCAACCAGGATATAGCTGACAAGCCCTATCTCGAACCACCCCTTTGTTTGGGTACAGTCACCTATATAGTCACGTTTCGAAGGCTGTTGCGGCAGGAATGAACAGCCCTTCCCGCTTGCTTTCCGTCCAGGGCTTGTATATAGTTTGACCGAACAACAAATATGCCTTCACCCGCTTCCAAGATCTCCTTCCTAGCCCTAGCTGCCTTGTTTGCGACGCCCGCCCAGCAGCCGCCGCTCTACCAGAACCCTTCCGCGCCCATGGAAAAGCGCGTGGACGACCTGCTGAGCCGCATGACTCTTCCCGAGAAAGTCTCCCAGCTCATGAACGATTCGGCCGCCATCCCGCGTCTCAACATCCCCGCCTACAATTGGTGGAACGAGTGTCTCCACGGCGTCGCCCGCGCCGGCCGCGCCACCGTTTTCCCCGAGACCATCGGACTCGCCGCCACCTGGGACCGCGACCTCATCTTCCGCGTCGCCACCGCCATCTCCGATGAAGCCCGCGCCAAGAACAACGAATTCGTCCGCCTCGGCAAGCGCAACATCTATCAAGGGCTCACCTTCTGGACCCCCAATATCAACCTCTTCCGCGACCCGCGCTGGGGACGCGGCATGGAGACCTACGGCGAAGACCCTTTCCTCACCGGCCGCATGGCCGTCCAGTTCATCAAGGGCCTGCAGGGCGACGACCCCAAGTACCTCAAGACCATCGCCACCGCCAAGCACTACGCCGTCCACAGCGGCCCCGAGTCAGAGCGCCATACCTTCGATGCCGTCATCGATGAGCGCGACCTCCGCGACTCATACCTGCCGCAATTCGAGGCCGCTATCAAAGAGGGCGGCGCCCAATCCGTGATGTGCGCTTACAACAGCGTGGATGGCGCGCCCGCGTGCTCCAACCCCCGCCTGCTCGAAGAGATCCTGCGCAAAGAGTGGGGTTTCAGCGGCTACGTGGTCTCCGATTGCGGCGCCATCGGCGACATCTATCTGCATCACAAGTTCGCGCCCACCGCCGAAGCCGGCGTCGCCAAAGCCATCCAGGCCGGTACCGATCTCAACTGCGGCGTGGAGTATGAAGCCGTCCTCCCCGCCGTGCGCCAGGGCCTCATCAAAGAGTCGGAAATCGATCAATCGCTCCGCCGCCTGCTGCTCGCCCGTTTCCATCTCGGCATGTTCGATCCGCGCTCCGTGGTGAAGTACGCGCAGATCCCCTACAGCGTGAACGATAGTCTCGCGCACCGCCAGCTTGCGCTCGAAACCGCGCGCAAAGCGATCGTGTTGCTGAAGAATGAGAACCACCTGCTGCCTCTCGGCAAATCGCTCAAGACTATCGCCGTCATCGGCCCCAACGCCAACGATTTCGACGCCCTCACCGGCAATTACAACGGCGACCCCACCGCGCCCGTCACTGCCCTCGCCGGAATCAAAGCCAAGCTTCCATCCACCCGCGTGATCTACGCGCGCGGCAGCGATCTGGCGGCGAACATGCCCAATTTCGAAGTGGTCCCCGCTTCGGCGCTGTCCACGTCCAACGGCGCTAATCGCCGCGCCGGCCTGACCGGCGAGTATTTCAACACCGGCAACTTCGACGGCAAACCGCACCGCCCGCGCGAATTGACCTATCCCAATTCCGGCAAAATGGTTGGCGAGGTTCCTCTGGCCGCCGAGCCGCTCTTCACCCGCGTCGATCCTAAAATCGACTTCCACTGGTGGGACGGCGCTCCGCGCGCAGACATGCACGACGACGATTTCGGCGTGCGCTGGAGCGGTTATCTTTCCGCGCCCGTCACCGGGACATATCAGCTTGGCGCCATCGGCATGAACGCTTTTGAGATCTACCTCGACGGCAAACTCATCGTGAATTTCAACAACATCCACGAACGCTCGTATCGCTATGAGCAGGTGCAGCTCGAAGCCGGCAAGCGCTACCCGATCCGTCTGGACTACCATGAGTTCCTCAACGACGCCGATATCCAGCTTGTCTGGTCGCCTCCGGCCGACGCCGCGAAGCTCGCAAAGGAAGCCCTGGATGCGGCAAGAACTGCCGATGCTGTAGTCCTCGTGTTGGGCCTTTCACCGCGCCTCGAAGGCGAGGAAATGAAGGTTCCTGTCGAAGGCTTCCAGGGCGGCGACCGCGTCTCGCTCGATATTCCGCGCGTGCAGCAGCAGCTTCTCGAACGCGTGACCGCGTTAGGCAAGCCTACCGTCTTGGTGCTCATGAACGGCAGCGCCGTCTCCGTCAATTGGGCGCGCGAGCATGTGCCCGCCATCGTCGAAGCCTGGTATCCGGGTCAAGCCGGCGGATCTGCCCTCGCCGATGTTCTCTTCGGCGATTACAACCCAGCCGGCCGGCTTCCCGTCACGTTCTACAAATCCGCCGATCAACTGCCGCCGTTCACGGATTACAATATGAAGGGTCGAACGTACCGTTACTTCCCCGGCGAGCCGCTGTTCCCGTTTGGATTCGGCCTGAGCTACACTACTTTTGCGTACCATAACCTCCATCTCCCCACCGGAGCCAACGCCGGCGACGAGGTGAAGGCAACGGTGGAAGTGGAGAACACTGGAAAAGTGGCTGGCGAAGAAGTAGTCCAACTATACGTAACGCCGGCGGTCTTGCCGCCGGTACCCTCGGCATCCTCTCATGCTGCGCCCATCCGTTCCCTTGCCGGTTTCGAACGCGTCGCCTTGCGGCCGGGGGAACGCAAGACGGTACAGTTCACCCTCACTCCACGCCAATTCTCCACGGTCTCCGCCGACGGCCGCCGCATCGCCGAAGGCGGCGGTTACCACATCTCCGTGGGCGGCGGGCAGACCGCTGCGGCTTCCGCTACGGTCACCATCGGCGGCGCGGCGAAGGAGTTGCATTGACGGTAGCCGATAAAGAACCGGCGCACGGCGCGGCTAAAGAACCGGCGCGGGGCGCGGCTAAGAAACCGACGCAGGGCGCGTCCAGCGAAGTAGTTCGCGACATCAACCGCCGCATCGTTTTGAACCTCGTCCGGACGCGCCAACCCATCTCCCGCGCCGACCTCGCGCGCGTCTCCGGCCTGCAGCGCAGCACCATTTCCCTCATCGTCGAGCAGTTGATCGATTCGCAATGGGTCCGCGAAGGCGCCACCGGGCGTCTGCCGCGGGGCCGCCGTCCCACATTCCTGCGGCTGAACGACGAGCGCGTCATCATCGGCGTAGATCTACGGCCCACCCAGACCACCGTGGCCCTCGCCGACGCCAACGGCAAGTTCAGCTCCCAGGAAGTGATGGTTACGCCCGCCGATCCCAAGATCGCCGTGCCCATGCTCGTCGAATCCATCAAGCGCATCGCGAGCTCCTGCCGCGGCAAGATGATCGAAGGCGTGGGCGTCAGTCTGCCCGGGCGTTACAACTTCACTACCGACCGTCTGGTTTTCGCCCCGAATCTCAAGTGGCGGGATGTCGACCTGCGTGGCCCCATCATGAAGGCTACCGGTCTCGAAGTGGAGTTGGAAAACGCGGCCAACGCCTGCGTCCTCGCCACGGTCTGGTTCGATCGAACCGAGACTTACCGCAACCTGGTGGTGGTGACGGTTTCCGAGGGCCTCGGCACTGGAATCCTGGCCAACGGCCAACTGGTGCGCGGGTTCGACGGAATGGCCGGCGAATTCGGCCACCTGGCGCTGGACCCCAAAGGCCCGCCCTGCGGCTGCGGCAGCCGCGGCTGTTGGGAGGTTTACGCCTCTAACCGCGCCGCCCAGCGCTACTACTTCGAATCCGGCTCGCATTCCAGCGAGCTCAGTTTTTTGGACCTGCTCAGCCGCGCCGATCAGGGCGATAGCCGCGCCGCCAAGGCTCTCGAAACCATGGCGCACTATCTGGGCCGCGGCATGCGCATGATTGTCGCGGGAATCGCGCCCGAGCGTATCGTAGTAGTGGGCGATCTCACCCGTTCCTGGCATCGCTTCGGCCCCGTCATTGAAGCCGAGGTGCAAGACCAGACGCTGCCAGGCGCATGCGCGCCGCGCGTGGTTCCCGCTCATGAGGACGGCATGGCCCGCTTGCGCGGAACCGTGGCCCTGGTCCTGCAAAAACACTTCAGCGCCTGACCGTGATATTCTTCCACGAGGCGCCCTGTTTACCCAAGTTCGCTAAGCGCCGGAGGGAAGCAATGCATATCCGGAAATCGAGTCTCTGCATCCTGGCACTGTTGGCCGCCACCGCCTACGCCCAGACCAAGCCGCCTCTGGTGGACCTCGAGATGATGACCTGGCCCGAGCTCAAGGCGGCGATCGACCAGGGCAAGACCACGGCGCTGGTCTACAACGGCGGTACCGAAACTCGCGGGCCGCAGAACGTCAACGGCGGCCACACGCTGATGGCGCACGCCACCGTGGTCGCCATCGCCGAAAAACTGGGCAACGCCATTGCCGCGCCGGTGCTGCCGTTTTCCCCAAACAGCGCGAACGCCAATTTGCCCGGCACTATCGGGCTCACGGCGCCTGTGTTCGCCGCGATCAACGAGCAGGTGGCGGAGCAGCTGATCAAGAACGGCTTCAAGACCGTAGTGCTGATGGGCGACCATGGCGGCGGCCAAAAGGAGTTGGGCGATTCGGCCAGGAAACTCGACGATAAGTACGCGGCGCAAGGCATCCACGTCTACTTCTGCGGCGATGTCTACGCCAAGGCCAACGGCGATTTCGACAAATACCTCGCCGACCACGGCCTCCCGATCAGCTCGCACGCCGGAATTCCGGACACTTCGGAAATGATGTACCTGGGCACGGATAAGGGCTGGACGCGCCCGGCGGAGATTCCCAACGCCCTGGGCGACGTGCGGCCCAAGCCGGGCGAGAAGCGCGACCCCAACGCGAAGCGCGTCAACAACGGAATCAGCGGCGACGCGCGGCCATCGACGGTGGCGCTGGGCAAGATGATCTTCGATATGAAGGTGGATGCCGCCGTGAAGCAGATCCACCAGTTACAAAGCGGCGCCGCGCCCGCGGCCGGACAACAATAGAGAACGCAAGGAGACGAAAATGGAAGCCATTATCGCAAAGCTGCTGCAGGATTTCGAACAAGGCAAAATGTCGCGCCGCCAGTTGATCCGGAGCCTCGCCGTCACTGCGTCCGCAGCCGCCGCGGTTGCGCCCGCCGTCGCCGCCTCGCCCGATGAACCGGCATTTAAGGCCGTTGCGGTCAACCACATTTCCTATCAGGTGGCCGACTATACAAAAACACGCGATTTCTACGTCGGCATGTTCGGCATGAAAGTCACTCAGGATACCGGCCGGCAGTGTTATCTCTCATTCGGCGACACGTTCCTGCTGCCGCGCAACGGGCGTCCAAACAGTAAGACGCCGCCGCCCTATGTGGATCACATCGCGTACACCATCGACACTTGGGACAAGGACGCCGTAGAAGCCGAGTTAAAGCGCCGCGGCCTCACGCCGACCCCCGACACGCCCGACAGCTTCCACGTGAAAGATCCCGACGGCTTCAACCTGCAGATCAGCGGCCGAAACATGAAGCCCTAGTGAGACAGGCCTCCCGGCCTGTCTTGCCCGAATCCGGGAGACTGATCGCAGCCGTCCTACTCGCCCGCCTTCGGCTCCGGCGCATTCTTAGGCTGCGCCTCGCCGCGGTGGCAAGTGTAGCATGAGACCAGCATCTTGCCATCCGGAAATTGCCCATTGATCTGCTGCGTCATGCGTATCATCTTGCGCGCCACGTCCTTCTTCGGATTCTCGTCGCTGGCGTAGTTCCCCTGTACGTGGCAATTGGTGCACTGCACCCCAAGCGCCGCGGTAAAGGTCTGCATAATCTGTCTGACCTCCGCCCCGGTGGACGCCTTCAGCACCTTCAGATTGGTGGGATTCGGCGCTGGCGCCGCCTGCTTGGCGTCCTCCTTTTTCTGCTGGGCGCATACCGGAAGCAAGACGAGCAACAAAGAAACCGCGACATGGCGCATGGCCATATCATATATGACGCGAGAGCCGATGCGGGGCAGGTTGTCATCCCAATGTCACTTACTTTGCCGGGAGGTGAGGTGGCGTGACGTCGTGTGAGGTGGGACAGACGATCGTTTTTTGTCGTCTGTCAGGCGGCCGTACTTTGGCGAAACATAACTGACCACGAAAGGCGATGGCCTGTCCCGCTAGGCGGCCGGCCACAAGGCCAACATCCCAGCCTCACGAACTACTCCGCAAGCACTCTATGCACAAACTGGACCGCCATCGACCCTTCGCCCACCGCCGAGGCCACGCGCTTCACGCTTCCCGCGCGTATATCCCCCACCGCAAAGACGCCCGGTAGGCTCGTTTCGAGCATATAAGGGGAGCGGCGCAACGGCCAGTCGGCTCCCAGATCCGCTCCGGTCCGGACGAATTGCTTGGCATCCAGCTCCAGGCATCCTCCTAGCCACGCCGTGTTCGGTTCGGCGCCGGTCATCACAAACAGATGCCGAATCTCGTGGATGTCGCTGGTCCCCGCCATGGTCTCCCGCCACCGAATCCGCTCCAGGCGTCCATCGCCCTCCAGCGCTTCAACCTCAGTCCGCGGCCTGACCGTGATCTGCCGGCTGGCTTCAATCCTCGAAATCAAGTATCGCGACATCGTCTCGGCCAGACCGGCGCCCCGAACCAGTATATGGACGTGCTTCGCATACGCCGCAAGGAACACCGCAGCCTGCCCCGCGGAGTTCCCTCCCCCCACGATCGCCACCTCCTCGCTGCGGCAGACCTGAGCTTCTATCGCGGTCGCGCCATAGTAAACTCCCACGCCTTCGAACTGAGCCAGGTTTGGCAAAGCCAGTTTTCGATATTGCGCGCCCGCCGCCACGATTACGCTGCGGCCCTGAGCTGAGCCTCCGTCGTCCAGTTCGATCCTATAGGGAGAGCGGAGGCATTTGAGCGCTCGGGCCGATCGCGCCACCGCGATGTGAGCCCCGAATTTTTCCGCCTGAACGAAGGCGCGGCTCGTGAGATTCTGCCCGGAAATTCCAGTCGGAAAGCCCAGATAGTTTTCGATCTTCGAGCTCGATCCGGCTTGCCCGCCCGGCGCGTCGCTCTCCACCACCAGCACATTCAGCCCCTCTGAGGCGCCGTACACCGCCGCCGCCAGCCCGCTCGGCCCCGCGCCCACCACAATCAGGTCGTATAAGCCGTTTTCGTCGATTCCCGCATTGAGTCCGAAACATTCGGCCGCTTCGGCGTTACTCGGATTTCTCAGTGCCAGTTGGCCGCGGCAGATCAGCACCGGGATCTCCGTCGCGCGGATTTCGAACTGGTCGAGAACGGTTTGGACGTCGGGATCGCGCTCCACATCGAGATACGTGTGCGGATGGCCGTTGCGGGTAAGAAACTCCCGCAGTCGCAGCGTGTCGCCCGAATGGCTCGATCCGACAAGTACCGCATCGCCGACGGAGTGTGTGATCAGGTATGCGCGGCGAAGCAGGAATGCAGTCAGGAATATCTCGCCCAGCGCGGCATCCGTCTGCATCATGCGCTGCAGATTCGCCCTGCCGATTTCAATCAGCGAGCTAGCTTCCCGCGCCCGGCACTTGACCAGAGTGCGCCGTCCCGACAAATGGTTGACTTCGCCGGTGAAAGCGCCGCGCCCGAGTGTCATGAGCGCAGCCTCGCCGCCGGTCGAAATGCCGACCAGCTCGATGCTGCCGCCAAGCACGATAAAGACGCCATGCTGCACGTCCCCCTGGTCGAAAAGGACGGCGCCCGCCTCGACTTGCCGCTGCTCGCCGAACGGCGCCAGCCGCGCAATCTGCGCATCGTCAAGCAGCGGAAACATCGGGTCGGTTCGTTCGGAGGATTCCACCATGGTTTTTCAAAAGCGGACTATTCCAGCATAACTTCCAGCATAACTTCATTGACGCGGCGCGTCCGGATGCGCTCAAGCCGAGGGCCAGCCACTCTGCCAGAGCCGCGACGATTTTGTGGAGCAGGCGGCCAACCAGGTGGCCAACCTGCGGCCGCTTGTCAATCGGCCTTCTGCTCACCCTGGTAATCTCCCTGAACCAGGGGGCGTGCCCGGTCTGTGGCGAGGTCACTGCCGCTGCCGCTATTGATCCAGGCAATAGTCGGAACGGCCAGAACCCGCTCCGGCTGTTCCACTCTGTGTGTCAGCGAAAGCTAAACTAAGGCGGGAACGTCGCAAGGAACAACGGGTCCTCCTATCTCAAAAAACTCGCAAGTCTCACAGACAGGCTCTCCACATCGCCGATTTGACACTCCCTGACGACCAGAACCGTCCACCCTAGCTTTCGTAGCCGCCGCAGATTCGCCCTGTCGCGTTGGCGGTTGCCGTCGAGCTTGGGCACCCAGTAGTCCAGCCTGGATTGAGGGCGGTGAGAGAACCGGCACGGTCCGTGTGGGTGCCAGTAGCAGCCGAACACCTGGATGATTTTCCGAAGGCGCGGAAAGACCATATCCGGACAACCGGGGAGAGTGCGGACGTGCAGCCAGTAGCGGTAGCCCATGCCATGCACCAGCCTGCGCACGGTCATCTCAGGCGACGTATCTTTGCTTCGGATGCGCCGCATATTCTCGCTTCGCCGCTCTGGTGGGAGACTGTCCGTAATTGCCCGGCTCCGTTTCACTCTGCCCCTGCCGTTCAGCCTATCAAAAGCGCAAAGCGAAACGCTCTCAAGCTCAATCGAGTAGGGCCAACCACTGCGAGAGGCTGATCAATCTCCCGCGTTGAATGTGCTCGACCACGCCGGCTGCCGATCGCTCCGGCGCGGCGCCATAAGCGGCTCGCAGGCCGTCCGTGTTAATGTGCACGACATGCGTGAACATCGGCGAATTCCGCTCCAGTCGCTCGCACGCCCTCTTCAGACGGGCCGGATCGAACTCGTTTGTCACGAGAACGTAGTCGAACTGGCTGTTGATCGCTTCTGCCCGTATGTAGTCATCGTAGTCTGTTTTGAACTGCTCTTCCCGGTCGGCGCGGATGCTCCACTTCGCGGTGATAAGCGTGCGAGCACGATTCCGTTGCACCAGAGCCAAATCCACTTTCTTGCGTTTGCCGCCCCGCGGCATGGGATGAAAGCCTGGCACCTCATCGAGCGAGCGCCGGACGTAGACGGTCGTCTCTTGCTTTTGCAAAACCCGCCCGATTACGGACGCCAGGACGTCCTCGAAGCCTTCTCCCACAAGATTCTTGCGCTTGTTCTCGTGAGTCATGTGCTGCCGTAGCCGTTGGATCAGCACCCTCCACACTTCTGTTGGCGGTTGCTCGGCAAAGTAAGGTTGAAGGGCCTCCGACAACAACGAGAGCAGTTCTGGATCTTCGCCCGGTTCGGGGAATTGCCGGCCGGCGTACGGCTCCCGTTGACGCTGCGCAATTCGCATGACCGCGTCGCGTCGGCGGATCGCTACCACCGCCAGGTCCTCCGTTGCCCGCCGGAAGAGATAATCAATCTCGTCGCCGAGCTTGATCGTCGTCACGCCCAGTTCAGAGGAAGTCCAGTCGTGAAATGCCAACGAACGCGCATACCAGGTCCTTCCGGGCTGGCTCTTGTCGCTCTCGTAACAATGAGCCAAGCCCGTCGTTGCGTCGATCCAGAGCAGCAGGCGGTATACGGCTTGCCAAGCATCTGCTGCGGTCGGGCTTCCGCGGCCGGCAAAGTATGTGCCGATGATGCGCGCCCGATTCGATGCGCCGAAGGCGTTGTCGATGAGAGCCGCCGAAAGTGCAGGCGAGACGGGAGGCGTGTCGTTCTCTGCCAGGATCTTGCCCCCTATGCTGTTCGCCTGTGCCGCGTCACCGCAGCGGCGATCAGGTCACGTATGGCCTCGGCAGCCGCACGCGCGAGGAGTACGGGCACGGCATTCCCGGCTTGCCGGTACCGGGAGTGGCCGGGGCCACCTTCGATTCTCCCCGGAAGGGCGCCCTTGCGCGGGTCCGTAGCGAAAACAAACCGGTCCGGAAAACTTTGCAATCGCGCGAATTCTCGCACCGAGAGCGAACGCGGAGTGGCGAAGTGATACACGGCATCCGCTTTTGTGCTGAGAGTCCAAGCCCAGATTCCAGGGTGGAGCCGCCGGTACGCGTAGAAGTGGCGGCGCGACAATTGGCCCGTCCCGTTGTCCTGGCCCCAGCGTTGACCTGTGAGATATCGATGAAGAAGCGCTTCTGGCAGGTCCCGGTGATTCCCGCCCTGCGGAATGCCCCGCAACCGCATCGCCGTGTCCGCGTTTACGCGGGGTACCTGGACGTTCGAGAGCACGGGACCGGCGCCTTGCCGCATCAGGCGCTGATACCCACTATTTGGCGGCGGAAGTTCCGCGTAGTCGATCTCATCATTCCGGTGGCCTGCCGGTAGCAATTCCAGATCCGAGATCGCGTCGGAAGCTGATACGACGCTGGTGTCGGCGGGGTCCTCCAGCGCACTTGCAAGTTCGCCGTTAAACAGGTCACGCCGTGCGACCAGTTCATAGCGCCGGTTTCGGGACCCGGGGAAGCGTACCAACGTGATCGCTTCCGTTGCACCGGTTCCTTCCAGCGCCGGTGGCACGCCGATCGAGACGTGCAGCCCCAGGAAGAACAGGCGCTTCCGAGTTTGCGGCACGCCAAAGTCGGCGGCATCTAAGACTTGTGGCCTTACCATGTACTCACCGCCGAGTGCGAGATCTTCCGCTATCTGCGATCTGATCCCCATCTGGTCCACGCCCGTGACATTCTCCATGAGGAATGCTCTCGGACGAACTGCGCGAAGGACGCCCACAAATTCCGTGTACAGGGAGTTGCGGGGGTCATCGATCATTCGGCTGTGATTGCGAACCTGGGAAAACGCTTGGCACGGCGGGCCTCCAACCACTACGTCGGCCGCACGAGCAAGATCGAGGATCGATTCATGAACCTCCGGCAGCCGGACATCGCCTACGATGGCCTGGGCCTCGGGGAAATTAAGCCGGTAGGTCGCCGCAGCGTCGGGGTCGTGATCGACGCCACCAAGCACTCGAAAGCCGGCTTGGCGGAATCCCTCAGAGATTCCACCTGCACCAGCGAACAAGTCGACGATGGTGAGTGGTGGCTGATCGGCCGGGCAGTCGCCGCCTGTGTATTGCATGTGTTCTGCTCGGAGCGCCATAGTTGGATTCTAACCTTCTATCTTGCTTGTTTGCAATGGAGTACCGATCGCGTCCATCCCGTAGCGTCACCAAGCGTCTCATGACGCCCGCTACTGCATGTCCCGTTCAGACTTTTCGAAGCTCAGTTACCCGGAATAACTCCTGTTGTTGCCGGTATTAAGGGATGCGAAAATACCAGGAACGGAAATTGCCAACCCTCGCCGAAAACCCGGTCACAGGCTGTATCCTAATGAAAACAATAGACAAACCACCAAAGCGCTTTTTTCCATCCTGTATACTTGAGTCAGGGGTTGTCTTTTCACCGAATCCGCCCTTCGCGGCCATCAGCCGGTCGGGGCGCTCTCGATAAACCAAAGACGATATACCAAACGACCCCAGTCCCATGAACGGACACTACCCCGCGCCCGCGGCTTATCTCCGATCTGCCGTTCGCCGCGCCTCGGATCTTTGACAACTGAATAATCGACATCGGCCGGCGCAGGCTAACCTTAATAGCTTCAGCGCCGGCCAGTCGGCCGCACTCATCCGCCATCGGCGAAACCTCGATATGCCAAACGACCCTAGNNACCCTAGTCCCAAAAACGGACAGTTTACGGCGCCGGCGGCAAGCCAGCCGCCGCCCCGCCCCACCACTTCGGCAGGTTCGCCTTAGTCTCCCCAAGGATCTCCAGAATGCCGCGCCTGTCTTCCGCCGAAAGCCCCGCGAACTTGGCGCTTCGGTCCTGGCCGGTAAGGACGCCGTACAACCGCCGGTAAACCCGCTCTCGCACCGCGTCAGGCAGCGCGTCGAAAGCGGCGCTATAGATCATGTAACTCAGCGGGTAGCGGAACAGTCGCGTATTGAGGTCGAAATCGCGCAGGCTGCGTCCGCGGCGGTCGCGGAGGCCGCGCAGCGGAAACGTCTTGGTGAAGGCGCCGGCGCCTTCCACGGGCTCGTGCAAGCGCGCCTCGTCGGCAAACAGCATATAGGCGACAATGGGCTCGATATCCGGCTCGCCTCCGATCCGCGACTCCCAGCCGAGACGCGTGATCAGGTTCGTCATCTGCGTCTGATGCTCGAAGGTCATCAGCGCCACAATGTCGCTCACCGGCGTCAGGTAACCGGCGGCGTTGAACTTGACCGTGAGCTTCTCTAACGTGGCCGGCTCGGCCGGGTCGGGCGCCACGGCGTTGGCGCGGTCCGGTTGCTCGCCGTGTGCGGCGTTGACGTACCATCCGCCCCAGCGGTCGGCGAACGGAGTCCGGTGATCGGTAATAATGGCGGCGGTGGCGGAGGGCTGCCCGGCGGAATTCGGATACACCGATCCCACGAAAATGCCGGGGACACCCAGCGTCGCGGGGCCCTGATGGCACTTCAGGCAAGCCTGCTGGCGGGTGAAGCCGGGCTTTTCGGCGTTGAAAGTGTAGAAGACCACTCCCTGCCGGGGATCGAACGCGGCGACTTCCATCGACGGGCTGCCGCGCACCCAGGCGACGGCCACGTCATCGTTGAAGTAGATAGCGCGCGGACTGCGCGGAGAGATCTTGTCGGCTTGAAAACTGGTCTTGGAAAAAACCAGCAATTGCGAATCGGCGTTGATCCCGAGGCGTTCCAGTAAGTCAGGCAAATCACCGGGCCCTGGGTTAGCGTTAGTGCCAGTCAGACGAGTAACTACGTCATCAAGCGGTGACTGAAAGTATTGGATGCCGGGATGCTCAAGAGGCAGATTGGCGGGGTAAGGTGGGACAGGCCTCCCGGCCTGTCCCTCCGATATAGCCACCGCACTTACAACACAGAGACAGGCCAGGAGGCCTGTCCTACTTCCCACCGCGGCCTCGGCCGGCGGCAGCCGGCACGTCCGGCAGATACTCAGCTTCCTTAAACCCCATCGCCACCGCCAACTTATCCAGGCGATCCTTGTCGGCTTGCTCGGCCGGGCTCAAAACCCGGTTATAAATACTAGCCTTGGCCTGCACCACGCACTGGTCGGAACGGCAGTTATGCGAGTTAGGCGACCCCAGCTTTTCCAGCAGCGCGACGGTCTCCAAATGCGGCTGGCCGAAGCGCGTGGGGCCGTTCGCCATGTCCGCGGCGAAGTCCCCGGCCTTGCTCTTCACATCCACTTTGCCGCCCTTGGAAACCAGATAGTTCACCATCTCGTTATTGCCCAGATAGCCTGCGCCGTGCATCGCGGTGAAGCCGCGGTTATCGAGCGCGTTCACGTCGTTGCCCAGCTCCACGCAATACTTGACGGCGTCCACCAGCGGGACCGGCGCGTTCACGCTCCAGTTCGCCGCCCAGCCGATGCCGGCGGCCGCATGAAGCGGCGTGTCGAGCGATGTGGTGGGTATCTTCGGGTCGGCGCCATGCTCCACCAGAAGGCGCATCGCGGCTACGTCGCTCGATTGCGCGGCGCGCCAGAAAGCGGTTGCGCCGGCAGGGTCGATCCACGTGTAGTCGTTGGTGAACGAGCGGAACCACAGCTTCTCGCCCACCTGCGCATTCACCTTGGCGCCGTGTTCGATTTCAGCCTTCATCAGGTCCAGGTAGGTCGCCTTTTCCTGTTCCGTGCTGGGCTGCGGGAACCAGGTGTGCGGGGCCCATTGCACGTCGATGGTGGCGTAGAGCGCCGGAAGATCGGCATTGGTAGCGAGATTCGGGTCGGCGCCGTGATCCAGAAAATACTTGGCCATATCCAGGTGGCCGTTGGTAATGGCCATCACCAGCGCGCTGTACTTATCGCCGCTCACCGCGTTCACGTTGGCGCCGGCTTCCACCAGCGCGCGCGCCGTATCCGCATGGCCTTCGCGAGCCGCATAGAGCAGCGCGGTCATGCCGCCCATCACCTCGGCCCCAACGCGGCGGGGAGCGCGTGCGGCAATGTCGCCGGCCTTGGCCTTGGGAGCCGCAAAACGGGCTTCAGCGGACTTGAGGCCGAAAGAGCGCGCCAGCAGATCCAGTTCCGATTCGGCTGCGGCCTTTGCAGTTTTCGCGGCGGCCGCAGCGGTGTCGGCATCGGCCGCGGCATCTTCCTCGTCGGCGTTTTTAGCGGGCGCGGGCGCGGCTACAGGCGCAGCGGCGCCTCTGCCTCTGCCGCCCCGTCCACCTCTACCACCAGCGGCAGCTCCGCCAGCCGGAGTTTCCACTACGTTGCCGTCCTGATCGAATCGGACTCGCTCCAGCTTGGCGATATTGCTGGCGATATTCACATCGGCGCCGCGTTGCGCCAGGAACTTGACCGCTTCCACGCGATTGAGCGCGGCGGCGAACATCAGGGCCGTCTGCCCGTGAACGGATTCCTTGGCGTTGATTTCGGCGCCATGATCCAGCAGCGCCTTGAGGGCACTCACACTGCCCGATGCGGCCGCGGTCATGAGTGCGGTTGTGCCATTCGGCTTGGCGGATTTGGCGCTCGCGCCGGCGTTCAACAGAGTCTCGATAATGGCCGCATTGCCGCTGGTGCATGCCATAAAGAGCGGCGTCACGCCGCCATCGCGCGTGGTGGCGTTCACATTGGCGCCGGCCGCCAGCAGCAGCTTCACCATTTCCAGGTCTTCATTGGACGCCGCCCAATGCAGCGCAGTGGCCCCATCGCCTTGCGGCGAGTTGACCTCCATTTTCTGCTGCAAGAGCGACTTCACCGCCGCCCGGTCGCCTGTCATGGCGGCGTCGGCCAACCGCGTATCGCTGCCCGCCGCAGAAACTAACAGTGCAACCAATAGCGCACCCGCTAAATGTCTACCCATGACACCTCTTTGTACTACTATCCAATTCGCTTCTCCACGCGCGCTGTGGGGCAGGTTGCCAACCTGCGGCCGATTGTTAATCGGCCTGCCGACTCCACCGATTGTTGCCTGCTTTGTGGGGCAGCCAATCCTGGCTGCAGCCGGCTTTCAGCCGGCTCTCTGTCTGAACGCGCTTCGTCCTCGCTCCCGTATCGAAACTAGGAAGCATCGCAATTTAAATCGCAACAGTCCCGGTGCTATCCCCAAAGCTCTCCGCCTTCACGCCCACCTTCTGCAACATCGTCAGCAGCACATTCGCCATCGGCGTCTCGTCCTTCGTATTGACATGCAGATTGCCCTTCACCTTACCGCTGGCGTGCCCCGCAATAAACAGCGGCACGCGCTTATGGTTGTGGACATTGGAATCGCCCATGGGGCTGCCGTAGAGCACCAGCGAATGGTCCAGCAGGCTGCCGTCGCCGTCGGGCGTGTTCTTCAACTTCTCCAGGAAGTAAGGAATCAAGCTCACGTGGTAGCGGTTCAGCTTGGCGAACTCGGCGACTCTCGCGGGAGTCTCGCCATGGTGCGAGCACGGGTGGAAGGGCGTCTTGACGCCGCTCTCTGGCCACACGCGTCCGCTCACGTCGCGGCTCATCTTGAAAGCGGAAACGCGCGTGGTCTCAGTCATGAACGCCAGCGCTTGCAGATCGAACATCAGCTTGACGTGCTCTTCGTAGGAATCGGGCACGCCCAGCGGCGCGGCGGGCAGCGCGCGGGCTTCGCCGCTGGCATTATACTTTTCGATTCGCTCGATTCGGCGCTCAATCTCGCGCACGTCGTCCAGATACGCGTTCAGGCGGTTGCGGTCGCTCTGGCCAAGGCCCTTCTGCAAGCGCGACACATCGTGCGAGATCCAATCGAGAATGCTGCGGTTCACCTTCTGCCGCGCCAGCCGTTCCTGCGGCGTGCCGCCTTCGCCGAAGAGGTTTTCGAAGGCCATGCGCGGATCGAGCGTCATTGGCAGCGGGGCGGTGGGAGACGCCCAACTGATCGTGTCGGCGTAGACGCAGGCATAGCCGTAATCGCAGGCGCCGGAGGCATCCACCATCTCGATGCAAAGCTGGATCGAAGGCAGAGGCGTATCCTGACCTAACTGTTGCGCGTAGATCTGGTCGATGGACGCGCCCACGTAATAGTCGGAACCCTCGGTCATCTTGGGGTGCGCGGCGGTGAGGTAAACGGCGCTCGATCGGAAATGGTCGGCGCCTTCTTCGGCGGCGGCCCATGCGGTCGCGGGGTGCAAATCGGTATTGCTGACGATGGTGATGTAATCGCGATAGGGCGCGAGCGGCTCCAGCGTCTGGCTGAATTCGAAATCGGCGCCCTCCTTTTCCGGCGACCAATAGTGCTTGGTGGTGCCTTCCCCTGTGCTGCCGGCGGCCCCATGCACCATTTCGATGCAGGCGAGGCGGGTCTGCGGCGACGCGGCGGTCCTGCCGATAGGCGTCTGCGCGGGAACCATGGAATCGAGCAAGGGGAGCGACAACGCTACCCCCATGCCGCGCAAGACTTCGCGCCGGGAAATGTGCTTCTTAGTTATGAACGGCATTTTCCACCCTCCTCGCCGCGGCCAAATTGGTGGTCGCAGGCGCGGTCTCTTCCGCCTTGCGCATCTGGAACGGCGAGCTCTTCACGATACCCATGATAAACGACGAGAAATGGTTGTTGCTGCGCGCAGCCGCACGGTCGATGCCGCGCACGGCGGGCATGTCGGGACTTTCCAGCACGCGGCCCAGAGCGTAGGCCAGCAGATTTTCGGTGAACGTTCCAAGGAACGCATCGGAATGGCCCACCAACGCCTGGCGAAGACCGGTCGGCCCATCGAGCTTGGCGCCGTCGAACATCTCGCCCGTCGGATCGATGCGGAAACCACTGTCGTTGGTCCGCCACACGCCAACGGCGTCGAAGTTTTCGAGCGCGAAGCCGATGGGGTCCATCATCTTGTGGCAGCCCGCGCACGCCGCGTTCGCGCGATGTTCCTGCATGCGCTCGCGCACCGATAGAAGCTTGGCGGCGTGGCCAGTGCGGCTATCGGCGTTCTCGGGCAGCGCGGGCACATTGGGCGGCGCCGGCGGCGGCGGCGTGCCCAGCAGCACTTCCATTACATACTTGCCTCGTTGCACGGGGGAGGTGCGAATGGCGGTGGAGGTCAGCGTCAGAATGCTGCCATGGCCCAGCAGCCCGAAGCGGTTCGGATCGGTGAGCGTGACGCGGCGGAAGCGATTGCCAAGGATGTTGGGGATGCCGTAGTGCTTGGCCAGGCGCTCGTCGACGAAGGTATAGTTGGCCGTCAGCAGATCCACCACATTGCGGTCTTCGCGCATCACGCTCTCGAACAGCATCTCGGTTTCACGCCGGAAGGAGTCGGTGAGCGTGGCGTCGAAATCCGGGAACAGTAACAGATCGGGGGTAACGCCCTTCAGGTTCTGCAGGTGCAGCCACTCGCCGGCGAAATTGGTGCTGAGCGCTTCCGATCGCGGGTCGGCCAGCATGCGCTTCACCTGCTTTTCCAGCACCAGCGGATCGCGGAGTCTGCCCTGGCTGGCTACGGTGAGGAGCTGATCGTCAGGCGGGCGGCTCCACAGGAAGAATGAGAGGCGCGATGCCAGTTCCAGATCGCCGATGCGGAAATTCCGGCCGGGCAGGGTGTTGGCGGGAACGTGCTCAAAGCGGAAGACGAATTCAGGATTCGAAATCATCGCTTGAACCGCGGTGCGGATTCCCGTTTCAAAATCGCCATCGTTGCGGCCCGATTGGTAGAAATTCAGCAGCTCTTCGAGGTCGTTGCCGGTGGCCGGACGGCGGTACGCCTGGCGCGCCAGCGTCGCGATAATCTGCTTGGCGCACGGGATTTCGTCGGCGCCGGGTGCGGGACGGCAGGTGAAGATTTTGTGGCGGCTGGGCGTATCCGAAACGCCTTCCACCTTCACCGGGCCCGTGATGCTCAATTCGTGTAAGTGGGGCAGCGTCGTCATACCCGGCAACGAGCCGATTTGGACCTCCACCAGGCTCTGCTCAACCATGCGGTACTCGTCTTCGATCGGGCCGTCGGCGAGCTGAATGAAAGACGCGGAAATCCTTTGCGGGCCGGCTTTCACTTGGATGGGCGGCGTCTTCATGCCATCCTTCGCCAGCGTCATGGATGGGTTCACGTCCAGCATCGCGACTTTTACGCCATTCACGGCGATTTCGACTTGCTGGCCTTTCCCCTGATTTTGGCCGAAGAGCGCGCCGGTGGCCTCGTAGTAGAAGCCGATTTTGAAGATGTATTCGCCGTCCGCTGGGAAATCGTGAACGATGGACATCCCGCCGCGCGTGCCGATGGGCGTCCCCTCCGCGTGGCGGGTTTGCGCGGTTATGCGTGGGATGGAGTAAGTGGAGGTCAGCGCCAGGGCCGCGGCATCTCCCACGGCTTCGCGCGTGATGCGGCCGGCTGCACGAATGTAGCCTTCCATCAGCGCCGGCGAGATGGTGAGCGCGTCGGCCATGTTGTCAAAGCCGTGGCTCATATCGTCGGTGGGCAGGAGCCCCGAGACGTCGACATCGACATCCAGCAGATCGTGAATGGCGTTGGCGTATTCGGTGCGATTGAGGCGGTGAAGCGCGGGCCGGCCGGGGTTGGGATGCAGTGCGGCGGCTTGATCGACGGCGCTTTCAAGCGATGCGGCGAAGGATTTGAGGACCGCTGGTTTAGGCCGCGGCATCCCGGCAGGAGGCATGAGGCCGACTCGCAGCTTACGGATCATTTTTTCAGCGAGATCGGCGTTGCGCGGGATATGCGCAAGGTCCAGTTTGGTCAGCGTCATGCCGCCCGATTTGGTTTGGTCGTTATGGCAGTAGGCGCAGTATTGATTGAGGAAGGCACGCTGCGCCGCAGGCGTTGCGAAGGGCGCCGCAGCGGGCGCGGCCTGCGCGGGAACAGCAGCGGCCTGCGCGTAAGAGATTGCGGGCGCAAGGACCAACAAGCTGCCGAAAATGAGGACGGCTTTCAGATGGTTCTCCGACGTAGAGGGCCCAGCGACATCCCGGGGCGATTATAGTAAGCGCGGAGGGCAGTGTCAAGGGTAGGAACGGGCGAAATGGCGTGGAGTAAATGAGATAGCGAGGGTGGCGAAGCAAGATCGGACGGATTTTTTCCACGGTTGTGTGGAAAAGTCTGTGGGAAAGGAGCACTGAACGCGCTATGCCCCTTTTCTGTAATGGTTCTGTGACGCTATGCACACGATTTCAGCAATAGTGTAGTTCCCGTCCCAACCCCGCTTCAGCAATGTATTGCGCAGTCCCAAAAACGCTCCGGACTGTGAGCAGCCATACGCTGGAATCGATTGGCGTCTTCGCCGTGCCGCGACACAATTGTGGCGGAATTGCCGGGTCGAGCTTCTCTCGCGCGGAACCGCTCACCAACGCCGCCCGACATCTCCTCGGCCAGCGTCGCCCGAGGTCTCCTCGGCCCGGATCTCCGCAACTAAACCAACTGCGGCAGCCAATCCCCGGCCGCGCCGTGTAAGGCGCAATCGGCAGTGGCCGTATAAGCGGTTTCTTCCAGGTTGATCTCGATCACTTTGGCGCCCGCCTGCTTGGCAAAGGGAATCAGCCCGGCGGCTGGATACACCACCGCCGACGTTCCGATTACCAGGAAAACCTGCGCCGCGGCAACTGCGTGTTCCGCCTCTTTCATCATTCCTTCCGGCAGCGGTTCGCCGAACCAGACCACTCCGGGACGCGCCATGCCCCCGCATGCGCAGTGCGGCGGGATCTTGGGAAGCGGTACGCGGCGGTTGGGAAAATTAGCGCCGCATTGCGTGCAGAGCATGCGCCAGATATCGCCATGCAGCTTGAGAATCTTGCCGCTGCCGGCCAAGTCGTGCAGGCCGTCCACATTCTGCGTGATCAGGGTGAAGCGCGGCTTGCGCTTTTCCATCTCCACCAGTGCGCGGTGCGCGGCGTTGGGCTGCGCTTTGGCGATCAGCTGGCGGCGCGAGTCATACCATTCCCAAACCAGGCGCGGGTCGCGCGCGAAGGCGTCGGGCGTGGCCAGTTCTTCGGGTTTGTAGTTTTTCCAGAGGCCGCCAGCGCCGCGAAATGTGGGTACGCCGCTCTCGGCGGAGATGCCTGCGCCCGTCAGGGCGGCAACGGAACTGGCTTGCGCCAGCCACTCTCGGGCTTGGGAGAGATCCCCCACTAGCGGTTGAGCACCTTCTCCGGAATACCGGCCTGCGACTCGCCCCTTTCGCGAAAACCGGCCGAGTCGAGGCCGCCGTCTTCCAGCGCGTCGGATGCGCCTTTCATGAAGCCTTCCATCGGGCCGGCGGGCCCAGCGAACCTGGGTCTCAGGAACCTGCTTCTCAGGAACCTGCTTCTCAGATTGAGGCCGCCGGCGGTTTGCGAGCGTTGCGGTGATCGCATGTCGCCATGGATGCCGCTGACACGAACGCCCCATTGCGTCATCTGCTCGCGCGCGGCATGCATCTCCGCGCGGCCAAGCCTTCGCGGCGCGCCGGTTTGTGCGGTGTGGCCGGGTGGCTCTTGCACCGGTTGTTGCGCAAAGAGCCGCTGCCGCGCCGGTGGTGTCTGCAATAGCGGTAATACCAGCGCCGGATGCGATGCCGCCGCCGTCACGCACTTCGATGGGGTAGGCGCGGTTTGCTCCAACTGGGCCGAGCTGGCGGTCACCGCGGCATCGTCGAAATTCATCATCGCTGCGCGCTTCTTCTGCGCTCGGCCGCAGCCGGAAGCAGAAAAGAAATGACGCATAGCACGGTTATTGGTTACGCAGCGTTCTGGCCGGATCAAGCCATAATATGCGTAGCGCGGGCACAAGGCTCGCCACCCCCGCTACCGCCAGCAGAACCCCCGCGGTGGCGCAGAACGTGAACGGGTCCGTGGGCTGGATTCCCCAGATCATCGATTCGAGCAGGCGCACGGTAGCGCGCGCCAGAACCGCGCCGGCGGCGATTCCGATCAGCGCCAAGACGATGCCCGGCTTCATCGCGTCGGCGATAGTCTGCCGGGCCGTGGCGCCGAGCGCGATGCGGATGCCTAGCTCATACGTGCGCTGCGCGATGGTGCTCGAAATCAAGCCATAGAGACCGATCGCGGCCAGAGCGAGCGCCAGTGCGGCCATCATGGAAAACAGCGCCGCCATATAGCGCTGCTCTTGGAGGAAGACGCCCGCAAGCTCATCTATAGTTTTGAAACGGGAAATGGGAAGTTCGGGATCCACGGTGGCGATGGCCTCCTGAATCTTGGGCTCGATGCGCGCGGGCGAGGCGCTGGAGCGGACGACCCATTTGGGCGAGAACCAGCGGTGGACGACGTAGAGGAATCCATTGGGACTCTGCGCCATAGGCAGGTAAACCGTGGGATCGACGGAAATGGGCCCCTGATTACCTCCAAGACCGCTGTGCTGTTCCACATCGCCAACCACGCCCACGATTTCGCAGTCGCTGTTTTCAATCCGCAGCCGATGTCCAAGGGCCGCGCCGGCGCTGCCAAACACAGTGCGCGCGAAGGACTGGCTGACCACGGTTACTTTGTTGCTTTGCGCCGTATCCGATTCGCGGAACGTGCGGCCTTGCATCAGCGGCATTAACAATGTCTCGAAATAACCGGGCGTCACGTAGACCATCTCACTCATGCGGTTGCGGGTCGGTTCGCCGGTGAATCCATCCAGTTGTTTATAGCCGTCGTTGAGCGGACGTTCATACGGCAGGGTGAGCGCGGCGGCGGCCGATTTGACGCCGGGAATGGCGCGGATACGTTCCAACCCGCGGTGGAAGAGACCCACGATGTCGTCCCGCTTTTCGTAGCGCGCATCGAGCAGCGACGATTCGGCGACGATCAGGTTGCGCGTTTCGAAGCCGGGACTGAGCCCGTAAAAGTAAGCCAGCGTGCGCACCAGAAGGCCCGCGCCGATGAGTAACACCAGGCTCAGCGCGACCTCGCCCGCCACCAGCACATAGCGCGGCCAATTGCGGCGGCCGCCAGCTACCCCGCGACCGGCTTCCATCAGGACGGAGCGGATATCCAGGCGGCTGGTTTGAATGGCGGGGAAGAGTCCGAACACGAAGCTGGTGAGCAGGGCGATGCCGATCATGGCGGCCATCACGCGCCAATCGAGCTCGATGGGCTGAACGATTTCGAAATTCACCGCGCCAAGGCCCTTCAACCAATCCACGGCGAAGGCTCCTAGAAGGAGACCGGCGCCGCACCCGCCGAGGGCTAGCACCAGGCTTTCGATAAGCAGTTGCCGCACGATGGCGGCGCGGCTGCCGCCCAGCGCGAGGCGTGTGGCGATTTCCCGCGAGCGGGCCGGGGCCCGCGCCAGCAGCAGGCCCGCAACGTTGACGCAGCCGATCAGCAGTACCGCCAGAACCGCGGCCCAGGTGACGTACAACCCGCCGCGCACATCGCGCGTGAGCGCGCTCTGCAAGGGGACAATGCGTTCTTCGAATTCGGTGGAATCGGAATCGTGAGGGAAGCCGGGCATTTGCATCAGGCCATGGCTCAGCGCCTGCAATTGCCCAGTGGCTTCCGGCCAGGAGACGCCGGGCTTGAGACGCGCGATCACGCCGTAGTTCGATCCGCTGCCTTCACCAGTTGGCGAGGGTTGCAGCGGCGTCCACAGATCGAC
Organism: Bryobacterales bacterium; assembly: GCA_003135055.1. Classification (GTDB taxonomy): domain Bacteria; phylum Acidobacteriota; class Terriglobia; order Bryobacterales; family Bryobacteraceae; genus PALSA-243. The sequence continues at coordinate 36,058 of PLDF01000417.1, forward strand.
GGGAAGGCGGGTGGGGTCGGACAGCGACGGTTCGGATGGACTGCGAAAGCCGCGCGGCAGGATGCCAATCACGGTATAGAGGCCGCCGCGCAGCTTGATGGTATTGCCGGCGATACCGCGGTCGCCGCGCAAAGCCCGTTGCCAGAATTCGTAGCTGAGCACGGCGAGCGGCGGGCCGTCCGGCACATCTTCGTTCCGGGAGAACTCACGGCCGATGAGGGGAGACACCCCCAATACGCGGAAGAAACCGGCGGAAACACGCTGCTGCTGCACGTAGGCGGGGCGGCGGCCAGAGAGACCAGGGCCGATGAAATTAACGCCGGTCTGGCTGGCGTAAGCGGCTGAATCGAGACCCGGAGCGCCATCGCGCACGGCTTCGAAAAGGGCGCCGGTCTGGCTGAAATTGGTATCCTCGCGGCCCTGCTGAAGATTGGCGGTGACCACCATGGCGAGCCGTTGCGGCTCCGGGTACGGAAGCGGACGCAGAACTACGGCATCGAGCACGCTATAGATGGCGGTATTGGTGCCGATACAGAGGCAGAGCGTGGCCAGCACTACGACGGTGAAGCCGGGATTCCTGCGGAGCTGGCGAACGGCATAGCGGGCGTCGGCGGCGAGGGGCATCTATATATGCACGCGTGGCGCCTTCCGTGGGACCCGCATCCTGGCCGGTCGGGGCCGGTCCCGCGCCCGTCTCGTGGCCGGATAGCACGGGCGGAGCGCGCGGCCACCACGTCGACCGGCCAATCGCCCCCATCCTGGCCGGTTGACGCGCTGGCCGAGCCGGTCAGGCGTCCGAATCCTGGCAGGTCACTCTCCCCTCTCCTCGCCGGTTAGCACAGGCGGAGCGCGCGTCCGCCACGTCGACCGGCCAATCGCCCCCATCCTAGCCGGTTGACGCGCTGGCCTAGCCGGTCAGGCGTCCGAATCCTGGCAGGTCACTCTCCCGTCTCCTCGCCGGTTAGCACAGGCGGAGCGCGCGTCCGCCACGTCGACCGGCCAATCGCCCCCATCCTGTGCCGGTTGACGCGCCAGCCAAGCCGGTCAATCGCCCGCATCCGGGCCGGTCACCCTGGCGTCTCGTGGCCGGTCACCCCAAGAAGGCACGCTCCGGCGTGCATCGACCGTCCAGGAGGCCGCTCCCACCTGGTGTCCGCTGCCGGGACGGAGCGCCCGGTTATGGAACGTACCAATCGGGGGCGAGATGTACGGCGCGATACCGACGCCAGGCGCCTCGTCCCGGTACTCTTAGAATTAGAAAGCGGGATTCAAATGGATGCAAAAGATCGCGAAAGCGACGTGTGCGCCCTGCTCGTGGGGGAGTATGAAGCCGACCGGTTTTTAGTCCACGAGGTCTTCAAAAAGCACGGTTGGAGACTGTTCGAGGCCCGGGATCGAAAACGCGCAATGCAATGTCTGGAACGCAATCCGGTGAGGGTCGTGATTGCGAAAACCGATGTGCCGAACTGGAGTTGGCGGCGTGTTTTGAATGATTTGCGGGGCTTGACGAAGCCGCCGCAATTGATTGTGACGTCGCGAACCGCGGACGAATCACTATGGGCCGAGGTTTTGAATGTCGGGGGATTCGATGTGATGGCGCAACCGTTTGAACGATACGAAGTGGAGCGGGTGATCGCCTCGGCGCACCGGCACTTCGATTATCAGCCGCTACGAGTTGCGGCAAATATGGCATAAGAGAATTGGAGAGTCCGATTTTTCCACAGAAACCCGGTGGTTTTCCACCGGGTTTTTTGTGCGTTTGAGCCCCACGTTTCTGTAACTGCAAGGTACAGCATATAGATATATTCCTTGACGCGACACTATATGTTGGGGCAACATTACGGAGTCGTTCCAATTTGTGAAGAGGGACGAGGAGGAAAATCAGATGGGACAATTGGCCGTGGGTATTGCGAAAATGGAAACATTGGAGCCTAAGACTACAGCTAAAACGAAGACCGGAATCGCATTTCCGCGGTATTTTACGGCCAAACTTGAGCCGGGCAAAACTCCGTACGACGAAATTCCGTGGGAATTGCGGACGGCCTCGATCGGAAACGATAAGGGCTCTGTGATTTTCGAGCAGCGCGACGTGGAAGTTCCGCCGGATTGGTCGCAGACCGCCACGAATATCGTCGCCAGCAAATATTTTTACGGCAAACCGGGGTCTCCCGACCGCGAAACGAGCGTGGCGCAGCTGGTGGAGCGCGTTGTGAACACCATCGCCGATTGGGGCAAGAAAGACGGCTATTTCAAGTCGGACGAAGACGGCGAAAACTTCCGCAGCGAGCTGGCGCACTTGATGCTCACGCAGAAGGCGTGCTTCAATTCGCCGGTGTGGTTCAACGTGGGCGTGAAGGAAACGCGCGGCTACGGGTGGATCTATGAGAAGGGCCTCGACCGCGTCGCGAAGCTGGAATCGGGCGTAATGCGGCCTCAATGCTCGGCGTGCTTCATCGTCTCGGTGAAAGATTCGCTGGAATCGATTCTCGATCTGGCGAAGACCGAGGGCATGCTGTTCAAGTGGGGCTCGGGAACGGGCACCAACCTTTCGGCGATCCGCGAAGAGGACGCGGTGCTCTCGAGCGGCGGACGGGCTTCGGGGCCGCTGTCTTTCATGAAGGGCTTTGATGCGTTCGCGGGCGTGATCAAATCGGGCGGCAAAACGCGGCGCGCGGCGAAGATGGTTATTTTGAATGCCGACCATCCGGACGTGGAGAAATTCATCTGGTGCAAGGCCAAGGAAGAGAAGAAGGCCTATACGCTGGTGGAGGCCGGCTACGATTCGTCGCTGGACGGTGAGGCGTACAGCTCGATCTTCTTCCAGAACGCCAATAACTCGGTGCGCGCGACGGACGACTTCATGGAAGCGGTGATGCGCGACGGCGAGTGGTGGACCAAATCGGTGGAGAGCGGACAGCCCTTGAACCGGTATAAGGCGCGCGATATGATGCGGCAGATCGCCGATGCGACCCACCAGTGCGGCGACCCCGGCATGCAGTTCGACAGCACGGTGAACAAGTGGCATCCGTGCAAGAATACGGCGCGCATCAACGCATCGAACCCGTGCTCGGAATATATGTTCCTGGACGATTCGGCGTGCAATCTTTCGTCGCTGAATCTGATGAAGTACATGGGACCGGACGGACAGTTCGACGTGGAAGCGTTCCGGCACGCGGTGGACACCATGATTCTGGCGCAGGAGATCATTGTCGACAACGCCAGCTATCCCACGCAAAGGATCGGCGAGAACTCGCACAACTTCCGGCCGCTGGGGCTGGGCTTCGCGAATTTGGGCGCGCTGCTGATGTCGATGGGCGTGCCGTACGACAGCGACCAGGGCCGCGACATGGCGGCCGCGATCACGGCGGTGATGTGCGGGCAGGCGTATCTGACCAGCGCGCGGATTGCCGAGACCACCGGACCGTTCCCGGGTTATGCGGAGAACCAGCAGCCGTTCCTCGAAGTGATCCGCATGCACCGCGATTCGGTGGGCCGCATCAACCGGCGCAGCATATCGACGGCGCTGGCCGACGGCGCGCAGCAGTGCTGGGACGACGCCTACGAAGCGGGCCGGCGCAACGGCTACCGCAACGGGCAGGTGACGGTGATTGCGCCGACGGGCACCATCGGCTTCATGATGGACTGCGACACGACGGGCATTGAGCCGGACCTGGCGCTGATCAAATACAAGAAACTGGTGGGCGGCGGCGTAATCAAGATTGTCAACAACACCGTGCCGCAGGCGCTCATCAAGCTGGGCTACACGCCGGAGCAGGTGGAAGCCATCGTAACGCATATCGATTCCACCGGAACCATTGAGGGCGCGCCGCACCTGAAGAACGAGCATCTGGCGGTTTTCGATTGCAGCTTCCGGCCGCAGAACGGCGCGCGGTCCATCCACTACATGGGCCATGTGCGCATGATGGCGGCGGTGCAGCCGTTCATTTCGGGCGCGATTTCGAAGACCATCA
>PLDF01000267.1 GCA_003135055.1 Bryobacterales bacterium
AGGATCGCGGATCGTGCTCGTTGCTGATTCTGCACGAGAGCCTCCCTGGCCATTTGCAGTTCCCGCTGAAGTTCTTCGCTCGCGCGCTCATCGCTTTCAAATTCCGCCTTGATCGGGGGCGACGAGAAATCCAGGCTCCCATTTCGAACCCTGATGCTTCCTTGATGAGCAGCAGCATATTCATACAGCACCCGCACGCTTTGAACCCATTTCCCTTCAAGGGCAAAGATATTCGCTTCTGCGTCTTCCTCGTTGGTTCGCGCGGATTCCCACGCCTGCAGGTAAGCCGGATCGACGGCACGCATCTTTTCACGGAAATTAGCCATGCTCTCCCTGAGGCGCGCCGCATAGGCATCATCCAGCTCGAATGCATGCTGCAGTTCCTGGGCCGTCCGGGTCATGACCTCGACGCTGGCAAAAGACTCCGGAGAATATAAAGGCGGAGAGATCGGCTGCATATGGGCCGCTTCGGATTCGTATTCCTTGCTATTCGCGGCGCGCTCGCGTATCAGCTGAACCACCAGCCTCTTCCACTCGGGTTGTATCGAATCGAGCGGTGTGTCCGACATCGCGAGCGCGGCGTAGCTGTTTTCGGGTGCGCGAAGGTCAACATAAATCGTTGTGAGAAGAGCTAATGGCAACGCAACTCCAGCCACCTGAACGATCAGCTTTCGTGAAGGTGGTCGTCCCCTCCGACGATCGCGGGACCATGCGCCAAACAAACACATGACGTTGAATCCGACGAAGCAAATCCAGGAGGTGTAGAGGGCCACCGAACGATTGATCTCTCCCGTGTGCACATTCCAAAAGATGACGAGAGGAATCGTGATGTTGACACAGCCAATCACAATCCAGAATCCGGCTGATTCCGGGAAACGAGACATATCCGAACTCCGACCTGGGCCGCAGTATTTGCGGTTATTCTACGACGGCAAACTATCGCCTCGTATCAAGGCCTGACTTGAGTCGGGCCGCAGAAGCCTACAGAACGAATGAGCCTTAGCCCCTGCGGGATGCTTTTCCCTTGCCGCGCGTTTCGCTTGTGCTTGGAAAGACTGCTCGCGATCACCGCGATGAGGTCCGTATCCGGGCCCGACTTTTAGTCGGGCCGTAAAAATAGGCGGCGCGCAGCGCCTTCCATAGGTTCGGTCGCGTTAGCGTGCCAGTCCCTGGCACGCGCGCGACCGAACCCCGCCTTTTCCGCTTTCCTCAATCCGCAACCACCGGGTCTGACGCGAGTAGGCTGGCGCCCCCCAGACTATGGGACCGACTGCACCTGCGTACTTTGCGCCGGTGGCGCAATGAGCGACAGAAATTCCTTGCCCAACCGCGTGTCGTTCACAGCGGCATCCAGCGCGGAATCGAAGAGCCTGCCCTCCTGAGCGAAGGTCCGCTGGCACACAAACTAACGTAACCCCACACCGCCCCCCGCCAGGTTCACCCCACAGCAAGAAGCTAGCTCTCATACGACGCGCAAATCAACGGAACCTGACCCTCGGCTTAGTACCCGAGTACCGTCTCCTCCCAAAACGGGAAGAGCCCCAGCGCCCAGCTTTCAGCCGTGTCAAAAAAAACGACGCGAAACCCGCCTCCGTACTCACCAGCCCGCGCCGTTTTCCATCTATTCGCCGTCTCTTCATCCCCCATTGATGCACCTGTCAACGCGCGCGCCGCACAGTAACTTTGGCCCGGGCTGCGCTCCCCCCTGTGGCCGGTATTCCCCAAAATCCAGTCAGGAGAGGTTCTGAATCCATGCTCAGGAAAGCAGCACTGTGTTTCTTCGCCATGTCTCTGGCGACCGTCGGATTCGCTCAGCAAGACCATCCCCGCGGCATCCCCCATCTCGATCACGTCTTCCTGATCATGATGGAAAACCACGGCTACCAGCAGGTCATCAACAACCCCAACGAGCCTTATCTGAACAGCCAAATCAACGCCGGCCGCGTCAACCTCGCCACCAACTACTTCGCCGTCGGCCATCCCAGCCTCACCAATTACCTCGAAGTCGTCGGAGGCTCCAACTTTGGAGTCCGCAGCGATAACTCCCCGGACTGGGGCAACACCGCCTGCTCGCCCAACATCGCCACCGGGATCCCGAACGCCGACAACGGCGGCGGCAACGCCCCCATCCCCATCGACACCGGCAATATCTGCCCCATCTGGGGCACCGGCACTGACGCCGAAACCCCCGCCGTCGATACCTGGAATGAAATCGCCGGACCCTTTATCGCTCTCGCCGACCTCGATGGAGTCAAGTCTGTCTCCGCTGCTCCCACCGCGGGCAAGACCATCGCCGATCAGCTCGCTGACGCCGGTCTGCGCTGGAAGTCCTACCAGGAAAGCCTGCCCCTCGGCTCCGCTTCTGGCGTCAACTACAGCAATGGCACAGTGACCAACCTCACCGACTTTACTGACCTCGCGCCCCTCACCACAGCGAGCGTGGTGCAGGACTACGCCGTCAAACACAACCCCTTCGCCTATTTCGCCAGCGTTCAGGGTGGAAGCGATCCCGACAACAGCCTCGCCAATGTCGTCGGCTTCGACGGTCCGCGCGGCCTTTTCGCCGACCTTGCCGCCGGCAACCTCCCCAGCTTCGCCTTCATCGCGCCCAATCAGTGCGACGACCAGCACGGCCGCAGCAACGCCGATGCCTTCTGCGCCTTCGATTACGGCGAGAACAACAGCGGCTACACCTACGGCACCCAGGTTGGACTCAACCCCGGCCTCATCCAACAGGGCGACGTCACCATCGAGCGCCTCGTCAAAGCCATCCACAAGTCCCCCGCCTGGGGCTCCGGACGCAGCGCCATCGTCATCGTCTGGGATGAAAACGACTACAGCGGAAGCACCACCCAACTCACCGGCCTCTATCCATCCCAAAACCAGAACCGCGTCGTCCTCACCGTCCAGACCAACTACGGCCCTGAAGGTATTCAGAGCAACAACTACTACACCAGCTTCTCCATCCTGAAGTACCTCGAGGCAGGCTTCGGCCTTCCTTGCCTCAACCACGCGTGCGACCCCGACGTCCACGTCATGTCCGACCTGTTCGGCGAAGAACACCACTGGTAGCCATCGCCGGATCCTGAGCGCCACCGCCAACACGGGCCTCCATACCTTCTGTCCGGAGGCCCGCTTGCGTACCGATAGCGGCCGGGCATGAGCAAGGGCATGCCGATTTCCCCCGAAAAACCGGCGAGCAGTTCCCTGAACGCGCGCCCGGCCCGGCAGTTTCTCAATATGGTTGACATGGAAACAGTTTCCATGTAATCTACTTTTAATGAAAGACGCCAACGCGCCCGGCCTCACCGTCAGCGACCTCAAAAAACACGTGGGATTCTGGCTCCGCTTCGTCTCCAACCACGTCTCGCACGCCTTTGCCCGCAAGCTCCTGGCTACCGGCGTCACCGTGGCCGAGTGGGTGGTGATGCGTGAGATGTTCGACGACGACGAGACCTCGCCCGGTGTTCTGGCGGAGCGCATCGGCATGACCCGCGGCGGCGTCTCCAAACTCGTCGATCGCCTCGTGACCAGGAAGCTCATTGCCCGCCGCGAACGCTGCGACGACCGCCGCTTCCAGTCCATTGCGCTCACCGCAGCAGGGCGCCGCATGATTCCCCAACTCGCAGCCCTGGCCGACCAGAACGACGACGAGTTCTTTCATCCGCTCTCAGCTAAAGAGCGCGCTGTGCTGATTCGAACCATGCAGAAGCTGGTGCAGGCACATCGCCTGCAGACATTACCAACCGAATAAAGGAGAAGAGATGAGCAGGCAGGTGATTCATGAACTGGCAACAGCAACGCAGCAGGGCAAAATGACCTTCCCCCAGGTCGTGAAAGGGCTGCTCGAAGTCGGAGTGGAATCGTACCTCGTCGACTTTGCCGCAAAGCAGAAGACCCACTACCTCGCCGATGGAACCGCGCACGCGATC
>PLDF01000460.1 GCA_003135055.1 Bryobacterales bacterium
GACGCTGCGTGGTCAACGTGCGAGTGACGCTGCGCGGTCAACGTGCGAGTGACGCTACGCGGTCCACGTGCGACTGACGCTACGCGTCAACGCGCGGCGGACGCCCCCGCTTCCACCAATGACTTCAGCCGGCTCACATCGGCATCCAGTTTCTTCTACGCCGCAGGTGTGATGAGCGGCTCGAAAAGCTGGGCCATTCAGATGGTGTAGTGAAACCGGCCCGAGACCTCAAGATGGGTGCGGCCGTTTCCCAGATCCGTCAGCCGATATGTCTCCGTGCCTTCGAATGCGCCGGGGGTCGACATGGCAAGATCCATCTCCGTGGGCGGTTGGTACTTAGTGTAGACGCCTTCCACTTCCATCGGCATTCCGCCGTTGTTCTCGTCTTTCATGACGATGACGCGCTTAGCGCCAACTCCCGAGGCGGCGGGATTCGGCGTGCGCACTTCCACCACCCAGCTAATCCACTGCTTGAGCTTCCCGGGCTCGTCGAGCCACTGCCACACCTGCGCAGGCGACGCGTTGATGTCGGCCGAGACGCTTGTGCGCCCGGCATTGGCGCGATGGCCCAGAACAAGCAATACGACGCACGCAAGCGCGATGACGCCGATGAGGCCGCCGCCGATCCATAGGAATCCATTTCATTTCGATTTCCTCCAGGCAAAAGTAAGTAGCGCGCTCGCGGGTACGGCAAGCGCCAGAGTGACGATATAAGCGGCGGGAGCGCTCGCGGCGCCCGCCCACAGTGCAATCAAGACTGCGACCGCGGCGGCGAAAGCCAGGGCCAGCGCGATTTCGAGCTAGCCCAATTGGAAGCAGCCCAGGCTCCCAGAACCGCGACGTGGCATAAGCCGATCGCCGGTACGCGTTCCGGGCCGACGGCTATGCTATTTCGCTCCAGCCGCGACCCAGTCCTCCAGGGCCACACACTTGCCGCCGGGGCAAACCTCAAACTTGTAAATAGGGTGCACCTCCCAAAGGGATGCACGCTTGGGATCACCCCCGACCGCGATCCCACCCACACACGGCGTGTGCGACGAGTCGAACATCAGTTGCCCAATGACCCGTATGGGCAGGCGCTGGTCAGCGAGCGATTGAACGTTCTGCTGAGTCCATGAAGCGGGCCGGTGATGCGGACTCATCTCCACAACAACACCGGAGCACTCGTCCCTATTGGTCGCAGCATCAACAATCGAGATGTGAATGTCGTGATACGCCGGCCTGTCAGGCACCGATTTCCCACAGTTCACACTTTCGGCCCCTTCCTGCCGGGCAAAGAGAACATAACCCGACAAAGCGACTTGAGTGCCCTCGCCAAGAACCACCAGGGGAGCCCGATTAATCGTAGGGCCAAATTCGCTGGTCAAGGGGTGCGTAGCTGGGTTGCCAAAGTTGACGTCCTTGATAGCCTGTGCTCTCTTCTGGAGAGAGACCATATCGTTGACGGTGATCGACCTGGCAGGGGCCGTGGCGCAGAAATTGTTTTTGACAAGGTTTTGGGCGCCCTCGGTAATATCGTAGCCAGCAACGCCGCAGACAGAGTCGATATTAGTCGCCGCGGCCTGGGGGAATTGAGGGGCCGGACAGCTCTCCGCCAGGACGTTTATTACTCCCGCTCTGGTAAGGGTCTTATCGAGCCTGACCAATGTGTAATAACGATAACCCTGCATTTGTTGCTTATCGAGAGTGATCGTAGCAGGTCCAAAGGTCGTATCTTCAACGGACGTGGACGACTTGGCAAACTCGAAGGCTGCGCCGCCGTTCAAGGAATGCAACTGAGTGGTCAGGTATTGTGCAGCTTGCCCCTGCGCCTGGATGAGCGAATTCGCTCTTGCCACTGCGAGGGTGGGGGCTTCCCCTATACCCACAAAGTAGAGGGAAGACGCACTCGTAGGCGGATTAGTTACCCAGGCTGGCATGGCAGATTGGGCATAGACCACTCCACCCAAATCAGGGAGCAGCCCAGCCAGTTTGTCGTTACCGGAAAGTTTAGCTTCAATATCCCCGATGGCTTGCATTCTCTGAGTGAAATCCCTTTTCAATTCCTTTTCATCATCCGGGGCTGGCCCTGCCTTCAGTTGAAGAAGGTCGGACTGAGCGCTTCGCAGTTGCGCGCGAGCCTGCAGCGCCGACCGCTGATAGAGCCGATAGTCGACCGGAAAAGCTTTGCTGGTCACTCCACTAATGACCGCTACGGCCAGACCGAGTGTGGCGTTCATGCCCTTGCACCAGGACTTGGCGCCCCAAGGTTGCAGGACAGTGATCAGGCCGCCAAATAGGACTGCCGCGATTGTCAAATCAATCTGAACACGAGCCGCGGATTCCCAGTCGGATATGGTGGCGGCCGTCTGGGTGACAATAGCCTCCAATGCCGCCACCTTGGGCGTGGATGCAGAGGGGGTGATTTGGCCGGTGGCCGGTATCGAGAACACAAGCGACACTAACAGGATCCCAAAAGGCTGGAGCCTCATTGAACCTTCACCTCCAAGCAATTCGATCTGACAAGTTTACTCCACTGCCGATTCCGATAGAAGAGGACAGGATTCCGTGCGCGATCCCGGATCGAATCGGAACTCGCCTCCGCTCCGGCCAGGCTACCGCATGACTCCATCCTTCAAATCCGGCGTGCGCCCGCAAATCTTCCAATGCGAATTTCCCTTTGTCCTATTGAGCTACTTGGGGCATCGCCTTTTGTGGAAAATAACGCTTGACCCCGGCCCGCGACCTCAAAGTGCGTACGGCCGTTGCCCAGATCCGTCAGCCGATAGGTCTCCGTGCCTTCGAATGCGCCGGGCGTCGACATCGCAAGATCCATCTCCGCGGGCGGTTGATACCTGGTGCAGACGCCTTCCACTTCCATCGTCATTCCGCCGTTGTTTTCATCTTTCACGACGATGACGCGTTTAGCGCCAACTCCCGAGGCGACGGGATTCGGCGTGCGCACGTCCACCACCCAGCTAATCCACTGCTTGAGCTTCCCGGGCTCATCGATCCATTGCCACGCCTGGGCGGGCGATGCGTTGATGTCGGCCGAAACGCGGGTGCGCCCGGCATTGGCGCGGTGGCCCCGGGCGGCGGCGCGGCCGCGAGCTTCCCGGACGATGGCGAATTCCTCTTCCAGATCGCCGGCGACGTACTCGGCTTCGCCGGGGCCGGCGACTGCCATCAATAAGGCTTGAGCCAGCAGCGGCGGCCTCATCGCGCCTCCGGAGAGCGGAAAGGCGATGCCTTCGAGCATGCTGCCCAGTTCCTTCCGCGCGCGATTGAGCGAGGCGATGCCCAAGCCGGTCACGCGGAAACTGCGCTTGGGGAGTCCGCCGCGCTCGGGGGTTGGGTCGCTCAGCGCCGATTTCAGCAAGCCCTTGGCGGCGAGCCTGTCGAGCGTAGCATACACGGCCCCGATGGTGACATCGCGCTTGGTCCGTTCGGCAATCTCGCGGCGGACGCGCATACCGTAGGCGTCGTCTCCGAGACGGAAGACGGCTAAGAGCGTGAGATGTTCGAACTCTCCGAGGGTCTCGCCTTTCGGCATGTTCTACATAGTAGAGAAAATTGCGAGGCGCCTCAAGAGGAAATATTTGTGGCCCGATTCGCGTAGCGCTTGTACGACGCCGGCCTCCGGGATCAGCGTCATTTGGCGATCAAGGGCGCAGCGCCGGTCCTTTCTTTCGAGGAAGCAGCCGCGCTGGTCACGGCATTCGCCGTCGAAGCAGTGTACCGGTACTCACATTTTTGGGGCTATAACAACAATTGCCACCACAAGGCTCAGAGTATTCAATATAATCATAGGCCCAGATGCCGGTCACCGACGAATCCCGTCTGGCTTATACCGACTTATAACTTGACTGGGATGCCAAGCAGACTGAAGGGGTGAGGTGGCAAATGACGCCTGACAGCACGGTCAAGAAGATGACAGCGCCGGAGGCAATTACTCTGGTCCGCCTCGCTTTATCCTCCCGCAAAGAGTGGAAGAGCCGAAACTCAATGACCGGGAAACCATGGTTACGGCACGTCTTTCTTGCGGGTGCGACGATCCTGTCGAGCTTATTTGTCGATGCACCTTGGACTCTTGTACTGGCTTCCGGATCGCAGACGATCGCGTTCGACGCGATCCCCAACCAGATTCTCGGTATCTCGCCATTCCCGATCGCCGCGCAGGCCAGTTCCGGCCTGTTGATCAGCATCGTCTCGGCCACACCGGCAGTTTGCAAGAGTGCGGGCGATCTGGTTATGCTTCTGAGTGCGGGAACCTGCTCGATCACGGCCAGTCAGCCCGGTAACACGAGCTATAACGCAGCCACCCCGGTAACGCGGAGCTTTACTGTGAGCTTGGCGAAGCCATCAAGTTCGTTCACGGCGGCCGCTGGCAGCCCGTTTGCTGCAACAAATCCTGTTTTCGTGGCCGTGGGCGATTTCAACGGGGATGGCATTCAGGACCTTGCGGCGGCAGACGGCAGCAGTAGTAACGTGACCGTGCTGCTGGGGAACGGATCGGGCGGTTTTACGGCGGCCCCGGGCAGCCCGATTACGGTGGGAACAGATCCTTCTTCCGTGGTGGTTGGTGACTTTAATGGGGATGGCATTGAGGATCTTGCCACGGCAAATTCTGAAAGCAACAACGTAACGGTGCTGTTGGGAAACGGAACGGGCGGGTTTACGGAGGCCCCGGGCAGCCCGTTTATGGTGGGTACAGGTCCTGTTTCCATTGTTGTAGGCGACTTCAACGGGGATGGCATTC
>PLDF01000478.1 GCA_003135055.1 Bryobacterales bacterium
CGACGACCAGGCGGAGACAGTGCTGGCAAAATTTCTGCGCGGTGCATGGACTGAGGGCCTGAGCGGTATCCATCAAGTTGTCGAATTTCCTGAGGGCCGGATCCTTCGCCCGTTGCTCGGTGCAACAAGGGTTGAGGTCGAGGCATATCTTCGCTCTGTGGGACAGGTGTGGCGTGAAGACTCGTCGAATGCAGACTCTGCTTATACCCGCAATCGAATTCGCCACGAGTTGCTGCCAATGCTCGAAGCATGGAATCCGCGTTTGCGCGCGCACCTGGCACAGATGGCCGAATTGGCCCGCGACGATGAGGCAGCCTGGCAGGCTGAGATGGCCAGGCTTGCGCCGCAGTTGCTGCTGCCAGGCCGCCCGGTTCGTGGAGGAGGCCGAGCGGCTGGCGCTGGCGTTGCTCTGGATGTGACGCGCCTCGCCGCCCTGGGCCCGGCCGTGCAGAGGAGAATCCTCCGTTATGCCGTGGAGCAGCTTGGAGCGGCACTGGACTTTCAGTCGACGGATGCCTTGCGCGATCTGGCGCTGACGGGGCGGGCTGGCCGGAAGTGTGAGCTTGCCCAGGGAGTGAAGGCCGAGCGCACTCCGCGGGAACTCAGGTTGGTTGTGGAAGAGCCGACCTCAAGCAGGGACGGCGTGGCGAGCCCAGTTGCCGAGTACAAGGAGGTGATTCCCGGGGAAATCTCCGCACCGGCCTTCGGGCTGCGGTTGAGGATCCAAGTATCAGGAAGCGGTGCGGGGGCAGAGTCTCCACCTGACTCAAGTGCGGTGGCTACGCTGCGCAACTGGCGTCCCGGTGACAGGGTCAGATTGCGCCATTCCAGCGGGCCGCGCAAAGTGAAGGAAGTGCTTGAACGGATGCGTGTTACCGGGAGTCGCCGGGCGATCTGGCCGGTGCTCGAGGTCAGTGGCCGCATCGTCTGGATGCAGGGCGTGGAACTGGAGCCGGAGCAGGGAATTGAAGTTGTAGCGACCGCTTTGGGCGATGCCTCGGGCGGCGGCAGCGCTTTGACCACTCGCTTTGGAACTTTTGATGTAGGTTTATGACCCAAAGGCATGCAAAGAATCGGTTGTTTGCGTATTCCAACTTACCGAGCCTTCGGAGTACAATCGACCTTACTGCTCATCCAAGCGGCAAGATAAACGTGTCTTCCGTAAGGGCGGTGGGTACTTTCTGTGACTTATAGGAACGTACGCGCGTCTATTAAGGGTGATGTGGGCGGTGATGGAAGAACAATAATGACTTCCCCCCCCGCCGGGAAAGAGGAATCCTGGTGAATTCGACAGTTAAAACGGTAATGTTCTGGGTCTTCATACTCATGTGCCTGATGCTTCTTTGGACAGTAGTCACAAAGAACACGGGTGGGGGAAAAGACCAGGAGATTTCCTACTCAGATCTGTTCGATAAAGCGCAAGCCGGTTTGGTGCAGGATGTGACCATTGAGGGCACCGAACTCCATGGCCACCTGAAGGCCACGCCCAAGGATCAGTTCCACACCACGGTTCCTGCGAATTACCAAGATCTCGAACAGGCGCTGCGTGCCGACAAGGTTTCGCTGGCCATCAAGACGCCGCAGACCGGATACCTGATTCCGTTGCTGATCAACATTGGCCCGTTCGTGCTGCTCGGCGCAATCTGGTTCTTCATGCTGCGCCAGATGCAGTCGGGCGGCAACAAGGCGCTGAGCTTTGGCAAGAGCCGGGCGCGGCTGCTGAGCATGCAGCAGAAGAAGGTGACGTTCAAGGACGTTGCCGGCGTGGACGAAGCCAAGGAAGAGCTGAAGGAGATAATCGAGTATCTGCGCGAGCCGCAGAAGTTCCAAAAGCTGGGCGGACGGATTCCCAAGGGAGTGCTGCTGGTGGGACCTCCGGGAACGGGCAAGACGCTGCTGGCGAGGGCTGTGGCCGGCGAAGCGAATGTGCCGTTCTTCTCGATCTCAGGCTCGGATTTTGTGGAGATGTTTGTAGGCGTGGGCGCGAGCCGCGTACGCGACCTGTTTGAGCAGGGCAAGAAGAATGCGCCGTGCATCATCTTTATCGATGAAATCGACGCTGTGGGACGCCATCGCGGCGCCGGCCTCGGCGGCGGACACGACGAGCGCGAGCAGACTCTCAACCAGTTGCTGGTGGAGATGGACGGCTTTGAATCGAACGAAGGCGTCATCCTGGTGGCTGCCACCAATCGCCCCGACGTGCTGGACCCCGCGCTGCTGCGGCCCGGACGTTTCGACCGGCGCGTGGTGGTAGGGCGTCCCGACGTGCTGGGACGCGAAGCGATTCTGCGCGTGCACACCAAGAAGATTCCGCTGGGCGATAACGTCGATCTTTCCGTACTGGCCCGCGGAACGCCCGGATTGGCCGGCGCGGATCTCGCCAACCTGGTGAACGAAGCGGCTTTGAACGCGGCGCGGCAAAACCGCAAAGTGGTCATGATGATCGATTTCGAAGTCGCCAAGGACAAGATCCTGATGGGCGCCGAGCGTAAATCGATGGTGATGAGCGATGCCGAAAAGAAGAATACGGCGTATCACGAAGCCGGTCACGCGCTGGTCGCGGTGGTGCTGCCGAATGCCGATCCGCTGCATAAAGTGACCATCATCCCGCGCGGCATGGCGCTGGGCGTCACCATGCAGTTGCCGGTAGACGACAAGCACTCCTACAACAAGGATTACCTGCTGGCTGAGCTCGCCATCCTGATGGCCGGACGCATCGCGGAAGAGAAGTTCATGCACCAGATGACCACGGGCGCGGGCAACGACATCGAGCGCGCCACCGAAATGGCCCGCAAGATGGTCTGCGAGTGGGGCATGAGCGAGCTGGGTCCGCTGAGTTTCGGCAAGAAGGAAGAGCAGATCTTCCTGGGCCGCGAAATCGCGCAGCATCGCGATTACAGCGAAGAGACGGCCATCCGCATCGATGAGCAGGTGAAAAAGCTGGTGCAGGGCGGATACGACACGGCGGCCCGCGTCATCGACGAGCATGCGGTGGCGTTGGTGAAGATTGCGGAAATGCTGCTCGAGCGCGAGATGCTGGACGGCAACGAAGTGGCGCAGATCATCAAGGGCGAGGATTTGCCGCCGAAGCCCACATCGGGAACCAAGGATTCAGGCGAGACTCAGCAAGTCATCCGGCCCGAAGCTGGACGCCGCTTGCCGGGGCTGACCGAAGGGGAGCGCCCGCAGCCGGCGTGATCCCGCGTTTCCAGGTTTATCTGTTCGACATTGACGGTACGCTGCTCGATTCCGCCCAGGATATTTGCGGCGCCATCCAGCAGGTGCTCGATACCAAAGATTGCGGGCCGGTCACCTTCGAGTTTCTGAAGGGCTATATCGGCCTTCATCTGATCGAGGTATTCGGCGATGTCCTGCCGCATTACTCGCCCGCGCAAATCGACGAGTTGGTGCAGGAGTATCGCGCGTTATATCCGGCGCGCGGCCACAAGCTGACGAAGGTTTATCCGGGCGTAGTCGAGACTCTGCCGGTGCTGGGCGGACGCAAATCCACCGCATCCACCAAGGGCACCACCGGCAGCCGCGCCATTCTTCAGCAGTTCGGATTGCTGCCGCACTTCGACCACGTGCAGGGAACCGACGGCTTTCCATGCAAACCTGCGCCGGACGTGATTCTGAACGCTCTGGCGGCGCTGGGCGCCCAACCCGAAGACTGCCTGATGATCGGCGACGCCCCGAGCGACATGATCGCCGGCAAGCGCGCCGGCGTGAAAACCTGCGCGGTACGTTACGGCTACGGCAAAGAAGCCGAGCTGGCGCAGCATCGGCCCGATTATTGGGTGGCGGATCTGCGCGAGCTGATATAGCCGCAGTTACGCGGATAACGACGAAGGCGCCGCCAGAAAAGCCCGGCATCGCCTGGCCGGGGCCGCGGTAACGGCTGCGGACACGGGATCGTTCTGGTGAAGGCGCGCTGGACGGCATGGATCGCCGATCGCCCGAAACCGAGGCCCTGCGGACGGAAATGGAAGGCGCGGTAGCGCAGGCGGTGATGCAGTTGCCCGAAACCCAGAGAGAAGTGCTGATCCTCGCCCACTTCGAGCAACTGTCTCTGGCGGAGATCGCGCAGGTATTGGAAATTGAGGAGCCCGCGGTCAGGTCGCGCCGGTTGAGCCACGAGCGCTACGGCTGCACCTGGAGCGCGCAACCGCTCGGAACGGGCCGGTATCTGTTTGCCGTGCGCAGTCGACCCATCGGCGCTCAAAGAGGAGGGCCGCATCGTGCTCAGCGCTCCCGTGCCGCCCAGGATTGTCGCCGCCTGGCAGTGCGTTGGAGGTGAATCTATACGCGTCGGGCAACGAACGAGTCTACGACCGCGTTCCTGGTCGAAGCGGCGGCGGTGCAGCAAATACCGCAGGCGGCGAAAGAAGCGGCTCATCGGCGATCCCTCTACGCGGTGCGCAGCACGGCTTGAATGGCTTCGTGGATGCGGTCATAGCCGGACAACTGGGCTTCAAGCTCTCTTCGTCCGGCCGGCGTCAGACGATAGAAACGGACTTTGCGGCTGGTTTCGGAGATGCCCCATTCCGAGGACGCCCAGCCGTTGAGCAGGATTCTCTGAAGCGCCGGGTAGAGCACCCCTTCCTCTACGCGCAGTACTTCGGACGAGAGCGAGTGAATTCGCTGGGCGATGGCGTACCCGTGGAGGGGGCCGGAGCGGAGCACCCGCAAGATCAAGAGCGTCAGCGCCCCGGAAGGCATCTCTTTTCTAGGCATATTAACTATATGGGTATTGTAACGATAGTTAAGCCCGGCGTCAAGTGTTGTGAATGTGTCCGAATGTGTCTCAAGCGGCTACGGTGGCCAAGGCGGAATTGGCCGGGCGAATCGGAAAACTATCGGCGGGCGCATTGGACAAGGTCCGCGGCGGTTTGCAGCTCTTGTTCGACCGCGCGTAAACCGCTTACCGGGGGTCCACCGTTCCCGCGGCCATCATGTGCAGCGCCGTCAAGCCCGGCATGAAAAAGTAATCGCCGCCGCGGAGCTCGACAAAATCGGGCAGCGCGCCGCAGATGAACGGCGGGTTGCGCGGATCGGTTGTGCCTTGCACCACGAATCTGCCTTTGCCGCCGTGGTTGCCGGTCAGCAGATCGTTGTCGTTGCCCTGGCGCGCGTCGTTGCCGTACTGAATCCACTGCTGCTGCACGAACTCGAATTGCCGGAACAGGCTGGCGTTCAACGCCATGAAGACGATGCCGCGCTCGTCCTTATCGTTCACTGGCTCGCCCTCGGGGACGTAAGCGCCGTAAGTCATTCCGCGCCGCATAATCCGGCGGCGGTTTACCAGTTCGCCGTTGAATCCGAACGAATCGCGGGGGTTGGCGCGGCGGATATGCGCCCCCAGCGGGCAGCGGGCGCCGGCCGGATCGGCGCCGTACGTGAAATCGGTGTTGCGATTCGGGTCTTTGACGATCGACGGGTCGGGCCGGTCGGGCGACAGCTCGAGCGGCGTTCCATCGCGCCAGCGGCCGAGGAACTTCGCGGCCAGTTGCTCTTTCGTGCCGGGCGCGTATCGCTTGGCTTGCTCGTCGAGATACCGGCGGAATGTGGCGACGTTCTGGTGCATCTTGCGATACGCCATGAAGGTTCCATTCCGCGCCAGCAGATGCGGAATCGGCGCCACCGGAAGCTCGCCCGATTCGTCGGCATAACCGAGCAGGAATTCACCCGTGGCCAGCGCCTCCCACCGGCCGTCTTTGGTCAGCTTGCCTTGGCCGGGAACGCAATCCCTCTGCGCGCCTTTGAAATCGGGGTTGCCAAAGCCATCGGTGTAGCCGAAGTGTTCCTTCGTAGTCGGTTGTCCATCGATGAAAACGGCGGAGGCGTCCTGCGCGTAGAGCAGCCGCGCGCCCTTGGTTTCATCCATGATTCGCTGCATTTCGGAGCATCGGTGATCGAGGGCTTCCTGGCTGCGGCCATTCACGCCGAGCCAGACGTGGACGCGGTCCCCGTCCCAGACCGCATCCCACCGCTCAGGCGCGTCCTTGCCGGTATCGCCCAGAATCTCGCCGCGCGCCTTCATGCCCTGTTGGAACTCGACGGGGAAACTCAGCAATGTCTCTTCCGGCAAGCCGAGTTGAATGAGGCCGGGGTGCGTGAAGGCGATGTTGACGGTGGATGCGGGCTTGCCGGAGTCCCATTTGACGCCCGTGGTGATGTGGGAAACCACGTGCCCGACGAATCGCTGCGCGGCCTTCAAGTCGAGCAGCTCAAGCAGCAGGTAACGGGCAAACGGAAAGTTGTATCCGCGCAGCGCGAAGCCCTGGATATCGGAGACGTCGATTTCAGTCATGGGGCCGGTTCTCCTGCGGGGTGCGGTGGGAATCGTCGCCGCCGGGATCGGGCGCAGGCGCGCGGCGCATGGCATCGAGAAACTCGCCGAAGGCTTTTTGGAGAACCGCCGGCTCTTCGCCCTGATGCCGTTCTATAAACCGGGCCAGCGCGGATTGAAGCTGGAGCGCCTGCAAATTCTGCTTGACGGTCTTATTATTGACGTCGGCGAAATAGAACGTGGTATTCACCTGACACTTCTTCATATAGGCGGCGAATGCATGTGCATCGTCCACGCCCGGGTATCCCACGCAATGTTGCCAGACGGAATGTACAAACTCGCGGGCCTCGGTGGCCATGCGCATCAGGTAGGCGTCCAGCTCGCCGTCGAAGTTGCTCTCAAAGACCAGATATCGCGACTTCAAGTGCTCTTCGCAGGCCGGCGCGCCGACATACGCCACGTCGTCCATCACCACCAGGCGCGCCTGGTGCGTGCCCGTGACCCGCGCCAGCGGACTGCGGCGATCGCGCGGCTGGCGGGCGAGATACCAACGGATCGCGGTGGCATGAGCGAGATCCTTCGAATCGCCCTGGATGATGGGCGAGAGGATGGTCAAGCCGTAGATCTGGCCGTTTTGGTTAGCCATTAAGTACCTACCATTACGTACCTACCGGAGCCATGCCCGTGGACCCGAGGTCGGGCTGCACTTTAACCAGGAATTCCACATACGCTTTTTCAAAATCGCCCAGCGCGAGCGACTGGCTGGTCCTGGCGAACTGGTCGACCGCATCCTGGACGCGCAGGGCGGCTTTGACGTCGTTGGTGGCGGCGCGCGGATACGAGTTGTAGTAATAATCGGTGTCGAACTGGACGCGGCCGATGTACTCCTTGAACGGCGTCACCGGTACCGCGCCCGGGTACTTCTCGCTCCACCACCAGATCAGGTTGAGCCCGATCGACAGGACCGCCGAGAACGCGTCGATGTATTGGTTCCAGGTGCCGTTGAAGTTACTGAAGAAAATCAGATAATCGTAGCGCAGATTTTCGGCGGGTTGCTTTTCGGAGAGCCGCGGGAAGCCGTTGCGGGGAACGACGACCCACCGCGCAAAATGGATGAAGGAGAGATTCTTCAGATCGGCCTGGAGCGGCTTGACCAGCCCCAGCACGAAAAAGAAAGCGCGCAAGACCGGCGTCTTCCACCACTTCATCGGCGTGATGGCGTTCATCGCATAGGCTTTGCCATTGATGTTAGTCACGGGTTGATCGATTATGAAACAGAGCGGGCGTGGATGCAAGCGGGTAAAAGGTGGAGGAAGGATCGAGGAGGGTCGGGGCGGTCTTTTCGCCTCGGCGCCCGGAAAGGGCAGCCAAGAAGCCCATGCTGTATATGTTATCATCTAGATGAGGAGTGATAACACGATTCGCACCCAGGTCAGCCTCGAAAAAGAGGAGTACCAATTGGCGAAGAAAGAGGCCAAGGCTCAAGGCATATCGGTCGCTCACTTCGTTCGCATGGCGGTCCGCGACAAGCTTCCCGCCAAGGATGCGGCGCCCTGGATGCGCTACGCCGGCGACGTGGAATCCGGCAATCCGAACTCCAGCCAAACCATCGACGAAATAGTCTATGGCGCGAAAGACTGAAGCCTACGTGGATACGTCGGCGCTGATCGCGTTTCGCGACCGCTCCGATACTTTCCATCCACTCTTCCGGCGCCTCTTCTCGGATCCGCCGCCGCTCGCGACCTCGGCGCTTGTCGTCGCGGAAGGCCACGGCTGGTTTCTGCGGCGTTACGATTCCATCCGCGCCATTCAGTTCCTCAACTTCATCGCAGTACTGCCGATGGAAGTGCTTCCGTTCGACGGCGCCGAACTGCTCAAAGCCGCCAAACTGATCAAGAAATTCTCCGATCAAACGCTGACGCTGGCGGACGCGCACGGATTGGCAGTCATGCAAGACCGGCGGAATCAAGTCTGCTGGTCCACCGATAGGCATCTGCAGTTGACCGGCGTGCCCTTGGTGATTTGAAGCGTTGAATTGAGGTAACTATGAATTTCCAACATGCTGCGTCTTCAGCCTCGCGGCGTGTCCCGTGAGTGTAGCGCTTGGCTGGCGATGTCCGGCGCCGCGGGACGGCAGCGTCCTAATGTTGACAACATTAACCGCGATCAAGGGCAGCCATGCAAAGCCAAGGGTCGATTGCCGCCGTCCGTAATCGGACAAGCGTGTTCGTTTGGGGACGCGCTTGATGAATGCCGGAGGGCGTTGCGATCTCTGCTACTGCTTGGCCGGTACGCC
This sequence comes from Bryobacterales bacterium, assembly GCA_003135055.1. Lineage (GTDB taxonomy): Bacteria > Acidobacteriota > Terriglobia > Bryobacterales > Bryobacteraceae > PALSA-243. Next base: position 8,586 of record PLDF01000478.1, read on the forward strand.
CGAGACCCCGGTCGCGCCCGCACGCCTGGCACGGCGTACGAAGGATTGGTCGAAGGATACAAACATGGCGCCGGGTAACCTGCTGCTTAAGTGGATCGCGTCAGCCAGTTCAACACCGTGCGCTGTCAGTGCGAGGGCGGCCGCCATAGATGGTTTATCCTCCGTATGCACGTTGCTGAGGCCGAGCAACTTCGTAAGCGCTTCGCGGATTGCGCTTTCATCAAATCCATAGAGGCTGCGGAGCACCCAGCCGGTTTCCAGCAATACCGTTTTTGCAATCCAGATTGGGCCTGCCGCAAACAAAGATCTTGCCGCGGCAGCCTGTTTTGGATCGTCCGCGGTCAGCAGCCGGACCACTACATTAGTATCGACCGCTACCATCACGCCGGATCACCTCGCGTCGAATGGCGGCGCCCATTTGCGCCGGCGTCTTCGATTTGCGTTTGGACCGCAAGCAGCCGGCGACCTGGTCGAGATTGGCTTCGGAAAAACCGCCGGCGGGGCGCAGCAGAATTCCTTCGCCGGTTTCTTCGACCGTGAATTCCGTGCCCGGTCCCCAGGCGCGGGAAGTACGCATCGTCTTGGGCAGGACGATTTGGCCTTTGGTGGAGAGCCGCGTGGTTTCCATAAGTAAGACTCCAGTAAGATTATGGCACGCAGGCTGATGGCGGCTACGCCGCGTTCCGGCGAGGGGCTCATCGCGACGGGCGGCTCCGGCGAAAACATGAAGCCTGCCTGCGAGAAACGCGAAAAAACAAAACCAGGTCCCTGAAAGCTTGACCAGGCCGCTCCATATCAGTTCTCCGTCGGGACCCTTTCTACGTGATCCACAACCACGGTCTGAATGGGGAATTTTCGCGGCTCCAGTTTGAGCCCAAGCTGTTCCTGTAAAGCCGTGAAGATGGAGGGCGGCCGGTCGTCTGGAGACGTGGACGTGTTATCGGCGCCCGCGAGCACCTTGTCTTCAGGCGTGAACGTCAGATTGAACTCGTAATATCCGGAAAGACCCGTCATGTCTCGCACCGGCACGCCCAGGGTGCCTGTCGCCGACGCCACAATCTGCGCCACAGGCAGGCTCCGGGCCGTAATGCTCTCCATCGAGACAGCGCCTCTATTAAACTGGAGCGGCTCCACGCGATGCATTTTCGGACCCCCAGGCGCCACCACGAGTGCGTAGCCAGGGACAACTTTTTCCTCTAGATGGACCTTCAGCTTGAAACGCTCGGCCAGCAAGCCCTGCAGCATGACATTAGTCATGCGAGCCCGATCCTCCGGAGACAGGCCAGCCGCCGAGGCGGCCAGTTTAGCAACTACGTCCAGGTTGACGGAGTCCAGCCAGTCCGGCCCGGAAAGGGCGGTGTAGCCAACTCCGTAGGCCATGATGATGAGGATATGCAGCGTGTAGTTCCGAATCTCGATCTGGCCAGGACCGGCGTTGAAATTGCGTGCGCTACCGGTGCTTAACTTAACGGAAGCAGCCTCGAAGGCAGGAGGGGATTCTACCGTCTGGCCTGACCCCTGGGCGCTCACGTACGTCCCCGTTGAAAGCAGTCCTGCGCTCAGCACCACTGACTGGGCCAAACGCGTGCAGATTAATCTAGACATTCCTCTCTCCTTTCAAAACTCCTGTGCCTTTAAAGCTCCTGCGCCGATAATGCCGTTGCCCCTGGCTCGAAGCAACGTTCCTACTCCCTTCGGCTGCTGCCCACCGCCGATCACAGTGAAACAGACGAAGAGGACAGCCAATCGCATACAAGAGTCTAGACGCAGCGCGAGACGACAAAGTCGAAATGGCTGACAGACGGCGTTATCGGAAACTGGCCACCCGCCGACCTCGTGACGTACCACATGTGGACGAATTGTTGTCCGCCTCGCGTAATAGCCGGCGACGGGGCCGGACCGGCGATTACCCGCGGGTATTCGCCAAGCGTTGACCGATTTGTCCGTTCCAGGCGGCTCCGATGTTGCATGTCCGCACGCGCCGCTTCGGGTTCTGTCTGGACCGGGGGAGGGTAGGATTATGAGCTGAACACTGGCACAAACTGTAGGATATTGACGGGAATTTGTGGCGCGAATTGTCACTCAACGGCACGGGTCGTCTTCTGTCCTTTGCTATCCATCTCTGCGCCTCAGCGTCTCTGCGTCGAAGACTCTCTCCCCCGCAACAGCCATCGCCAAATCAGATACCCAGCCAACGCCACCGCGGCAATAATGGTGAACATCACCGCGTACCGGTGAATCTCGCCCTCCACCGCCTTCCACCGCTCGCCCAGGAAGTATCCGATCGATATAAACGTGGCCGCCCACAGAAAGCCGCCACTATACGCGAATAGCGCAAACTGGCGCGGCGTCACTTCGCTCATGCCAGCCGCATAGGCGGTGAGGTGCCTCACCCCGGGCACGAAATAACCGAACGTCAGGCCCCAGTGGCCCACGCGGTCGAACCAGGCATGCGCCTTCATCACGTGCTCTTCGGTGATGCGCACGTACCGGCCGTATCGATGGATCAGCTTGAGACCGAACGTGCGTCCCAAATAGTAACTGATGGTGATGCCGCAGGTACTGCCCGCCCAGGCGGCGGCAAAGGCCAGCGGCAACGAGAGATTTCCCTTGAATGCCAGGTATCCGCTGAAGGCGAGCAGCGTTTCATCTGGGACGGGCAGCCCCACGATTCCCAGCATCAGCAGGAAAAAGACCGCGAAGTAGCCGTATTGCGAGATCCAAGCTAGTATGCTCTGTTCCATGTTGGACGGATCGAGCGCCTGGCTAACTAGGCTAGCATCAGACCACCATCTCGCTGACGCTTACCGGCGTGCGCGCCCCTTCCACCACCACAATGCCGCTTTCGGTTACATAGTGGCCATTCTTGCGGTCCAATTCATGGTCGTAGCCGATAATGGCGTCCTCGGGAACGCGGACGTTCTTATCCAGAATCACGCGATGCAGACGGGCGCGCCTGCCGATGTCGCAATTGTCGAGAATGACGCACTCGTCGACCATGGCTCCGGAGTGGACCTTCACGGCGCGCCCCAGCACCGAGTTCCGCACCATGCCGCCGGAGAGAATGCAGGCGCCGGAAACGATGGAATCGATGGCCTGTCCGCGGCGGTGCTCCTGATCGAAGGTAAACTTGGCGGGCGGGTCGGGGTAGCCCGTGGTGCGCACCGGCCATTCGCGGTTGTAGAGGTTCAGCGCCGGGGTGATGGAGCGCAGGTCCATATTGGCCTCGTAGTAGGCGTCGATGGTGCCCACGTCGCGCCAGTAGGGCTGGGAATCCATGGGCTCGCCGGGAATGCGGCTGGTCTGGAAATCGTAGGCGTACATCTCGGATTTGCCGGCCAGCTTGGGCAGGATATTGCGGCCGAAATCGTGGTCGCTCTCGGTCTCGGCGGCGTCGTCGTGCAGCAGGCGCAGCAGCGTTCGCGTGGCGAAAACGTAATTGCCCATGGATGCGAAGACCCGGTCGGAATCGCCCGGCATGGTGGGCGCCTCGGGGTTTTTCTCATGGAAGTTGAGGATGCGGCCGTCCTGAGCGGTCTCGATCACGCCGAACTCGGCGGCGTGTTTACGATCCACCGGAATGGCGGCCACGGTCACTTCCGCCGCCTTCTGAACGTGGAATTCAATCATGCTCATGATGTTCATGCGGTAGATGTGATCGCCGCCGAAGATGGCCACCAGGTGCGGGTCCGACTGTTCCACCAGGTTGATGTTCTGGTAGATCGCGTCGGCCGTGCCTTGATACCAGGTCTCGTCCGGCGAGCGCATCTGCGCGGGCACGGGAATGATGAACTGGTTCTTCAGCAAACTGCCGAACTGCCAGCCTTCGCTGAGGTGCTGCAGCAACGACTGGCTGCGGAACTGCGTGAGCACGTAGATGGAGTAGATCCCCGAATTGATGAAATTGCTGAGGACGAAATCGATGATCCGGTACTTCCCGCCGAACGGCACGGCCGGCTTGGCGCGCTCCTTGGTTAAAGGAAAGAGGCGGGTACCCTTGCCGCCCGCCAGTACGATGCCCAGGACCCGTATGCGCATAGATTTTCAACCAAGGACCCATTTTTTCAGGCAATTGCGGTTCTGGCAAGGGAAAAATCGTTAAGACATCCAGCCCGGAGCCGATAAGAAACCCGAGGGTCTTTGACAACCGTAACATGCTTCCAATTCTTGGCATCTTGATCGTTTTTGGGGCCGTCGTCGCCGGCTACGTCATGGAGCACGGCAAACTCCTGGTATTGGCTCAGCCGGCCGAGCTGATTATCATCTTCGGCGCCGCGGCGGGTACCGTGGTCACGGCGAATCCCCTGCCGACGCTGATTCGGTTGGGAAAAGCCATGGCGGCCGTGCTCGCAAGCAGTCCGTACACCAAAGCGTTCTACACCGAAAACATCAAGATGTTGTACGACTTGTTTTCAATGGCGCGCAAGGCTGGAACCGCCAAACTGGAAGAGGACATCGACAATCCAGCCAAGAGCGACGTGCTGAAGAAGTATCCGAAGTTCCTGAAATCGCACCAGGCGCTCGATTTCCTGTGCGACACCCTGCGCATGGCGGTCTCGGGGGTGGTCGATCCAATGGATATCGACACCATGATGGAAGTGGATTTGGAATCGCATCACCGTGAGGCGCATGAGCCGGTAGCGGCATTATCCTCCATGGCCGATTCGCTGCCCGGCCTGGGAATTGTCGCGGCCGTGCTCGGCGTGGTCATCACTATGGGTGCTCTGGGCGGGTCCAAGGAAGAGATCGGCCAGAAAGTGGCGGCCGCGCTGGTAGGCACCTTCCTGGGCATTCTGCTGTGTTACGGAGTCTTTGGGCCGATTGCGGCCGCCATCGGCAAGCGCAACGACGACGAAGGCGCCTATTTCGGCTTTCTGCGGATGGCGGCGCTGGCGTTTGTGAAAGGCTTGAGTCCCATGATGGCGGTGGAATTGTCGCGGCGCACCATACCGCATAGCCTGCGGCCCAACTTCAAGGAAATGGAAGCGGTCTGCCGGGGCGGCGGCGCGAAAGCGGCAGGTGCGCCTGGCGCGACGGCTAAGGCGGCATAGCCCATGCCACGGGAAAAAGAGACCAGCGCGCCGGATATAGCCAAGGCGCGCATTATCGTCATCAAGCGGCCGCGCAAGGCCGCGCACGGACATCACGGCGGCGCCTGGAAGGTGGCCTACGCCGATTTCGTGACCGCCATGATGGCGCTGTTCATCGTGCTCTGGCTGATGGGCGCCGACGAGGAGACAAAAAAACTCGTCTCCTCATACTTCAACAACCCTTCGGGACCGGGAAAGCTTACCGGTACGGCCGCGGCGGGTGTAGGACACGCCATCGAGCTGCCCAAAACCGATATGCACAAACTGCGCGAGAAGATCCAGCAGGCCATGATGAAGGTGCCCAATTTCAGCAATCTGAAGGATCATGTGGAAATCACTATCACGTCGGATGGCCTTCGCATCGAGCTGCTGGAATCCGAAGCGGGCGTCTTCTTCGAGCAGGGCAAGCCCGTGCCATCCGCCAACGGAGCGGAGTTGTTGCGGACTCTGGCCCACGAGCTGGGCGAGCTTCCAAACGATTTGCTGATCGAAGGGCACAGCGATTCCAAGCCGTTTGCAGGCGACGGCTCTTACGGCAACTGGGAGTTATCGACCGACCGCGCCAACTCCGCGCGAAGGCTGATGGGGGCGAATGGATTGCGTCCGAATCAGGTAGCGCAGGTGCGCGGTTACGCCGACCGGCAGTTGCGGCATCCGGAAGACCCGGAGAGTCCATCGAATCGCAGAATCTCGGTGATCGTGCAGTATATGGCGGGCGAGGAAAAGAAAGACGCCGCGACGAAGAAGTGAACCGAACCGTGGCGCACGCGGAAACCTCTTGCTTTGTGGGGCAGGTTCTCAAACCTGCGGCCGATTGTCAATCGGCTTTTTTGTGGGGCAGCCAATCCTGGCTGCAGCCGGCTTTCAGCCGGCTCTCTTCGCCTCGCGATTCGCCGGTCTCTGCCGCCAGAGACAGCTCCCGGGGACCGTCTGACGCTCGTGTGAACGCGAAATGTTTCCGAGCTTTTCTCCGCAAATGGACGTTGGCAGCGTCCGCGGGCCAAGCCAACGGCCATTCCCATGGCCTGCCCGGCTAAGCCAAGCCCACCCGATCGTCTTCCGAATGCCGGCCTCCCAGAGCGGCTCGGCCACAGGCTCGGCCACAGACCGGCGATAGGCCCGCCCCATGCCGGCCATCGTGGTTTACAAAATCGGCACTTGTTGGCGGACGCGCATCGCATTATAGTTGGTGTGAGCGATGAATCTACCGAATACGCTCACCATCGTCCGAATTTTCTTCGTACCGCTGCTGGTCGCGGCGCTGGTGCAGGAGCGCGTTGCTATCCAAATTGGCAGCGTTCACGTCACCAACGAGTGGCTGGCGTTGGCGATCTTCCTCTGCGCAGCGGCTACCGACCTGCTGGATGGCTATCTGGCCCGGCGCTGGCGGCAGGTGACCACCATCGGCACGCTGCTCGACCCCATCGCCGATAAAATGCTGGTGTCGGCCGCGCTGATTTCGCTGGTGCAGGTGCGCGTCTTGCCTGCGTGGATGGCGATTCTGATCGTGGGCCGGGAGTTCGCCGTTTCCGGATTGCGCAGCATCGCGGCGGCGGAAGGCTATACCATCAAAGCCAACGATCTCGGCAAGACCAAGATGCTGGCGCAAGTGGTGGGCGTTTCCGCCATGCTGCTCAGCGTGCACCATCCGGCGCTGTGGCCGGCGGCGATGGCGATGATGTGGGGCGTGGTGTTTTTTTCGATTCTGTCGGCCCTGAGTTATTTCCGCAAATTCTGGCGTAAAATCGAAGGGAGCATAAAGAAACGCCGCCGCCGTGAGCTGCTGTTATTGGAGCGCAAACGCCAGCGGGAAAAAATGCGTCAGATGGGGACCGCGGCCGGAGCCGAGGGTTTGGGCACAACAATCTGGAAACCGCCCGAGGTAAGCTGAACCGTCCGCACCTGCCCCCTGGGACCCACTTCGCCGATCGGTTTCCCGTTCAAAGTAATCGTCACGCCGCCGGCATTGCCCCAACCGCAGCAGCACCGTATTGGCCGCCTCCACGGTGCGGGTTTCGTTGGCCCGTAGCGTGCCCGAAAACAAAACCTTGCCATCGGAGCGCGCCATCACCCATACGGGCTCCGCGGCTGTCACTTCCACCTTGACCGCGACGGGCTGGCCGGATACAGCGGGACTCTCCGAGGCCGTAGCTGTGGCTGAAGCCGCAGTCGTAGCCGCGGGCGCGGGCGTTGATGCAGCGGCTGGCGGCTCGGTCAGCGGCTTGGTCAGCGGCTCGGTCAGTGTGGAAACCTTTTGCGGCGCTGGGGCGGCAGGCTGGGGATCCGGCTCAGCGTTCTTTGGGGCCGGCGCAGGTTGTTGCCGAAGCAACGCGGGCGCGGCCGCCATGGTAGCCGGATGGCGCTGGCGCTGCCACCATCCATAGATCAGCGAACACCCCAGCATCACGACCACCACCAGTCCCAAAGCCCCCAGCGGAGAACTCCAGGAGGAACGCCTGTCGCGCACGTTCTGCCACGCTTCCACTTTCGGAACATAAAACGCGGGCAGTGGAGGAGCCTTCTTTTCGGCGGACGGGGTCGATAAATTGGCGCCCGCGGCAAATTGCGGAACCCCGTCAGCCGGGGGCATAAGCGCGCGCTGCACTTCCCTGGCCGCTTCGTCTTCGTCGAGGCCCAGCATGCGCGCATACTGGCGTACGAAGCTCTTGGCAAAAACGCCAGCCGGCAACCGGTCGAAGTTTTCCTCTTCAATGGCTTGGAGGAATCGCGACGAGATCTTAAGCTCTTGCGAAACTTGATCGAGTTGTATGTTGCGGCGCTCGCGTTCGCGACGCAGACTCTCGCCTATGGATGCCATATGGAGGGGCTTCGCCTCCCCTAAGTTCATAATACAATAGGGAATAACTCTTATCCAACATTCCATTGGAAAGTGTACGAAATCTCGCGGATGGCTCTGCTAGCATAAACGCTTGATCTCAGTGGTGGTGGTCAACTGGAACCGGAGAGAATTGTTGCGCGCCTGTCTCGATTCGCTGGCCCGGCAAACGGATGCCAGTTTCGAGATCATCGTGGTGGATAACGGATCGACCGACGGATCGGCCGACCTTGCCGCCAGCCACTACGGCGCGCGCGTTATCCGCAACGCGGAAAACCGCGGCTTCTGCGCCGCCAACAACCAGGGCATCGCGGCCGCGCGCGGAGAGTTCATCGCGCTGCTGAACAACGACGCCGAGGCCGAGCCGGGATGGCTCGCCGCGCTGCATCGCGCCTGCTCGAAGCGGCCGGACGCCGGCATGGCCGCCAGTAAAGTGCTGGTTTGGGAAGACCCCAAACGCATCGACAAAGCCGGCCATCTGATTTTTCCCGACGGACAAAACCGCGGCAGAGGCTCCGGCGCGCTCGATGAAGGCCAATTCGATCGCGAAGAGGAGGCGCTCTGGCCCGATGGATGCGCCGCCATGTACCGCGCCGAGATGCTAAGCCGGATCGGCGGCTTCGACGAAGATTTCTTCGCTTACGGCGACGACGCCGAGCTCGGTTTGCGCGCGCGCATCGCCGGGTGGGCCTGCATCTATGCGCCGGACGCCGTGGTTCGGCACCATCGCGGATCCACCATGGGGAAGGGGTCGGCGCAGCGGCTGGCGCTCATCGAGCGCAACCGCGTGCTGCTGGCCGCGAAACTGTTTCCGTGGAGCTTGCTGTGGCTCAACCCGTTTTACTTTGCGATGCGGCTCTTGGCGGGGGCCGTCATGGCCGGGCGCGGCGCGGGCGATACGGCGCATTTTCCCGGCCTGCGCGGCAAGTGGCAAATGGCGGCTGCGATTGTGCGCGGCGATTTTGCGGCGCTCCGGCTGATTCCCAGGATGCTGCTAAAGCGCGCGGAGATAACGCGCATCCGGCGGCTGCGGCCCGCGGAAATCCGCCGCCTCATTCTCGACAACCGGCTGAGCTGGAGAGACGTCGCATGAGCGCATGTCCGGGCGCATGTCTGATTTGCGGCAGCGCCCGGTTCGCGCCGCTGTTTACCGCCTCCGACCGGCTGTACCATACCACCGCCAAGCTATTCTCAGTGGTGCGATGCGGCGACTGCGGCCTGATTCGTCTCCATCCGCCGCCGGCGCCCGACGAGCTGCACCGCTACTATCCCGATAACTACTGGTTCGCGCCCGATTCCAGCGCCGCCAGCCGCCTGGAGGAGGCGTACCGCCGTCTGGTGCTGCGCGACCACGTGCGGTTCGCCGCGCAAGCTATCGCCCATTCGCGCGCGCACGGGCCGCTGCTCGACGCCGGCTGCGGCGGCGGGCTCTTTTTGGGAATGATGCGCCAGCGCGGCGTGCGCGTGCTCGGCCTCGACTATTCGCGCGAGGCCGCGGCCATCGCGTGGCGGCGCCAGCAGGCTCCGGCGGTCTGCGCCACGCTCGATGCCGCGCCGTTCCGCGCCGGAAGCATCGGCGCACTCACCATGTTCCATGTGCTCGAGCATCTTTACGATCCACGCGCTTACCTGACCGCCGCGCGCGAGCTGCTGGAACCCGATGGCCGCCTGATTGTGCAAGTGCCGAACGCGGCCTGCTGGCAGTTCCGCCTGCTGGGACGCCGGTGGAACGGCGTCGACGTGCCACGGCATATCTTCGATTTCCGCGGCCGCGACATGGAAATGCTATTGCACGGCTGCGGCTTCGAAGTGGTGCGGCGAAAATACTTTTCGCTTCGCGATAATCCCGCGGGCCTCGCCAGCAGCCTGGCGCACTGGCTCGACCCGATGGCGCGGCGCGTGCGCCGCATACGCGAAAGCGGCGGTACGCGCTTGGCGAAAGATCTCGCTTACCTCGCGCTGGTTGCGGCATCGCTGCCGTTCACGGTACTCGAAGCGGCGTTTGGCGCCGGCTCCACGGTGATGATCGAGGCGCGGCGGCGATGAAGCATACCGCCAAGTACACCGCCATCGCCTACCGGCTGCCGCGTTTTCTGCGCGAACATATTCTCTGTTTCGAAACCGATATCGAAGATGCCGTAGCCGCATTCGCCGCGTCGCTTCCGGCGGGCGCAAGCGTGCTTGACGCCGGCGCGGGCGAGGGCCAGTACGCGCACCATTTCCAGCGGCATCGCTACTGCGGAGTAGATCTTGCAGCGGGCGACGCCGCGTGGGACTATAGCCGGCTCGACGCCATTGCCGATCTGACTGCGCTGCCGTTCCGCACCGGCGCGTTCGACGCCGCGCTGCACATCGTCACCATCGAGCACCTGCGCGAGCCGGGCCGCGCGCTCGCCGAAATTGGACGCTCGCTCAAGCCCGGTGGCGTCTTGCTGGTCGCGGCGCCGCATGAGTGGGAGGTCCACCAGGCGCCGCACGATTATTTCCGCTACACGCGCTACGGCTTGGCATACCTTCTCGAAACGGCCGGATTCGAGAAGCTGGATATCCACCCCTCGGGCGGCTATTTCCGTCTTCTGGCGCGGCGGCTGCTCAACGGACTACAATTCTTCACAGGGGGATTTCGCTGGCTGTTTTTCATTCCGGCCGCGATCCTGGTAGTCCCGCCGGCGCTGATCCTGCCGTTCCTCGATTTTCTCGACCGGGACCGTAACTTCACGCTAGGATACATCTGCACGGCCCGACGTGGGGCAGGCCTCCTTGCCTGTCCTCCGAGGCTTGATAACGTGAGGGCGGCGGTGCCCGGCGCATCGAGGGATTTTTGACGCAGGAAGGAACTCATTGGACGGAGTCATCGTAGTCGACAAACCCGAGGGCTGGACCTCGCACGATGTAGTGGGCAAGGTGCGCGGCATCGTTTCAGGCAAGCCGCGAAGCATCATTGGCGGAACGCCGCGCGGCGCCCGCGCCGCAAAAACCAAAGTGGGCCACCTGGGAACGCTCGACCCCATCGCCACCGGCGTACTGCCGCTGGTGATTGGCCATGCCACCCGCCTGGCCCAGTTCTATACGCACAGCGAGAAGATTTACGAAGGCCTGGTCCGCTTCGGCTGGGCCACGAACACTTACGACCGCGCGGGCTCGCCGCTAGGCGAGCGCCGTGAATTCCGCATCGATGCCGAAGAATTGGAACGCCATCTGGAGAAATTTCGCGGCACGTTTATGCAGACCCCGCCGCCGGTTTCCGCCAAGAAAGTGGACGGCCGCCGCTCCTACGAGCTCGCCCGCAAGGATATCGCCGTCGAGTTGGCGCCGGTAGCGGTCCAGGTCTACGAACTCACCGTGCTCGCGATCGACGGCGCCGATGTGCGCTTGCGCGCGCACTGTTCGGGCGGCACGTACATACGCTCCATCGCTCACAGTCTGGGCCAGTCGCTTGGCTGCGGCGCGCATTTATCCGAGCTGCGGCGCCTCGCGAGCGGCGAATTCAAAATCGAGCAGGCGCGCACCATCGCGCAACTGGAATCGCTCGCCGCCGACGGTCAATTGATCGACGCCATCGTGCCCGCATCGCAGATGATGCCAGGTTTTCCCAGCGTATTCGTCGACGATCTCACGGCGGCGCAAATCCGCACCGGCCGCAACTTTCCGGCATCGCCATTCCGCGCGCAGCCGGCGTCGCAGTATGTGAAAGCCGTGACGCGCGAGGGCCGGTTGGTAGCCGTCGGCGAGGCGGTGCTGCCGAACGTATATCATCCGCTGGTGGTGCTGTAGGCTGGCGGCTAGATTTCCGAATTGGCAACGGCCGTGACCGGCGTTATACCAGGGCCGATTTGGCGCCACTCCGTTTCCGCCACTGGGAATTCGGGTTCGAGCTGTCGGACTCACTTCACCGCTTTTCCCTTTTAGGTGTCAATACTGTTAGTGCACGCGGATCAAATCGTAGCGCACGCACTCATGCGACCAGCGTTCACACTCGTGTGAACGCGCTCCGGATTGAGCCGAAACCGGAGGCGTTAAGTGAACAGCATCCCGCCTCTATTTTACGCTTGGCGAGAGCCTGCGAATCCTGGACGCCGTGCGTATGCCGCTCAAGCGTCCGGAACGGCGTTCTGGGAGATCACTCCCGTGTCGGCTCCACGTCCACTGTATGGAACGCGCGATTCGTCGGAGCGGCTTGCGCAGCCGCCCGTTGTCCGGACGGGAACCAGCGGTCGGCAAAGACAATTGACGAACTGGCAACCTCATAGCGGTCCAGGCCAGCTTATCTTCTACCGCCCCCATTACTCGAAAATCCTCTCCTGTCTCCTTGCCTTCCGGCTGCTCCGTTACTTGAAAATGCTCTTGGGAATCATCCCGTGCACGCCCTTGGTTCCATCCACCGCCTGCGTCACATTGAAATCCACGGCCACGCTGCACAGCGCGTAGGCGTCCTCGCGCGTCATATGCTTCTCGGTCACCAGGAAGTCGATGGCGTCGCGGACGGCGTTGACCAGCGCCTGATTCAGGTCCGGGTCGAGCCCCATCGCGATCCAGTGCGTCGGCGTTTCGCCGCGCGGCCCCTTGAGGTGCATGTCCTTGCGCACGATGAACTGGAACGTGCCATCGAGCGACGTCTCCATGGCCGTGATATCCGCCTCGCCGTTGCCTTGTCCGGCGTGCCCATCGCCCACCAGAAAGAGCGCGCCTGGAGCGAATACGGGGATGAACAGCTTGGTTCCCGCCACCATATCCTTGTTGTCGATGTTGCCGGCGAACTCGCCGGGCGGCCCGCTGTTGGCCTTCCCCTTCGCGGCGTCCGGCGCCACGCCCATGCTGCCGAAGAAGGGATGCAGCGGGATCTCGATGTTGTCGGCGAATTTGCCCACCATGCGCTGCTTGTCGAGCGGAATGATCTTCGTCTGCCCGCGCTGGAAATCGGTGGCCGGCAGCACGCCGCGCTGCGGGCTGAAGCCATTTGAAGCGTAAGGAACCGCGAGATCGATTTTCAGGATACGGACCTCCAGAACGTCGCCAGGCTCCGCGCCTTCCACATAGATGGGGCCGGTCAGAATGTGGCCGCCATCCTTGGGATCGCGTTTCACTTGTTCGTAGATGTCCTTGAGCTGCTGCTGCACGTCCGCAGGCTTCACGCCCGCGCGCGTGAGACTGGCAGGGCTCGACGTGCCCACGGTTTGGACGGTGACCGTATCTCCCGATTTGATGGTCAGCGCAGGCTTGGCGCCCGCCCAGTAATAGCCCCAGACCACGGTTGTGGGTGAAGCCTTCAATTGATAGTCGGCGGCCGGGGCCGCAGTGACAACGGCTAACAAAGCAATCAGGGTTTTCATGGTATTCAGCGATTCTATCAGGGTGTTAGGGCCAGTACTAAACCGGGTCGCTGCAAACGGCGATTCGTTGTACAGTGAACGTTACCAATATGCGCATTCTTACTTCAGTTATTCTGCTTGCATCGGCCTGTACGCTCGGGGCCCAATCGCTCACAACGCCTTGGAGCGGCTACGGGCACGATCCGCAGCATAGCGGGGTCTCGGCCAATGCCGCGCAGCCGATGAATCGCATCCATTGGTGTACGCCGGTAGACACGGTATTGAAGGATACGTCCGGCCCGCTTTACATCCACTATGGGTCGGCGGTGGTGACGGCTGCGAACACCGTGCTGGTTCCCCAGCGCATCAATGCCAATAACACTTATCAGATAAATGCTTTCAGCGGTGGCAGCGGCGGCGCTTTTGGGTGCGGTTCACCGAATACGCCGCTCTATACGCTCACCACCGACTACACGCCCCCGCCGCACGACTGGATTCCGAGCTACGGAGGCACCCTGGCTCTCGGGACCAAGTACTACTATCCCGGCGCCGGCGGAACGGTCTACTATCGCAGTTCTCCCGATTCGGCGACGGGGAATTCCGGCCAGATCGCCTTCTATGGAAACTTACTCTACACCGGAAACGAAAACGCTTTCAACAACACGGTGATGATCTCCACTCCCATCACTGCGGATCGCTTTGGCAATATCTATTTCGGGTTTTTCGTCACGGGTTCCAATCCAGCGGGTTTGAAGAGCGGAGTGGCGCGAATTTCGGTGAGCGGCGCCGGATCCTGGGTTAGCGCTACGGCTTTGGCGGCCGGCGATACTTACGCCCCCATCTCGCAAGTGCAAATGAACTGTGGGCCGGCGTTCAGCGTCAATCAGAGCACTTTCTACATTGGCCTCAGCTCGGGGAATTTCACCGCCGGTTATCTGGTTGCGGTTAATGCGGCCACGCTCGCGCCCATCCTGCCGCATGTTCATCTGATCGATCCGCATACCGGCCAAAATGCCACGATCCCCGATGACAGCTCGGCGGCGCCGACGGTTGGTCCGGATGGCGACGTGTATTACGGCGTATTCGAGACGGCGTGCTGCTCCAACCACGACCGCGGATGGCTGCTGCACTTTAACAGCACGCTTACGGCGAGTAAGATTCCGGGCGCATTCGGCTGGGATACCACGGCATCGGTGGTCGCCAAGGCCATCGTGCCGAGCTATGCCGGCAGTTCGAGTTATCTGCTGCTGACTAAGTACAACAACTATAAATCGACTGGCGGCACCGGTCAGAATTACGTGGCGATTACGGATCCGGACACCTCCATGATCGATCCCATAACCGGCGTTAGCGTGATGAACGTGGTAATGGAGCAAATCGGGCGGACGGCCGACGGACCGCCCGCGGGCGCCGTTCGCGAATGGTGCATCAACAGCTCCGCCATCGACCCGGTGACGAAATCCGCTATCGTCAACAGCGAAGACGGCACCAACTACCGCTGGGATTTCACCACTAACACGCTCTCGCAACAGGTGTCGCTATCGCCTGGCGTGGGCGAGGCCTACACGCCAACCGTGATAGGGCCGGATGGCACGGTCTATGCAATCAACGATGCCGTGCTTTACGCTATCGGACAGTAAAGAACTCACAAGAAAGAACTCACAAGGAACCCATGCTTCGCAAACTCATTCTTCTCTCAGCCTCGCTCTTATGGGCGGTCCCGGCATCCGCCGACCTGCTTAGCTTCACTCTGGCTCAAAGCGCCATCCAAACCTTGCCGGGCGGCATTTCCGATCCCGCATGCCAGAACTTGGCGACGCTCGCTTGCGTCATCTTCTCGGGCACTATTTCGTTCACCACCGACCAGGACTATTTTTTGGACGATATCCTGATTACCATGAATCCCGCCAACCCGGATGGCGGCGCGGATGTCACCGGCAACGATAACTACTTCTTAGACAACGTACCCGGCACATTTGGCCCCGATGGAATCCAGTGCGGCATCGATTCGTGCTTTACGGGCGGTCTTTTCGAAATTGATGTGTCTCCCAGCGCGCCTGATGGCATCTACAACGGAACGGCGACGCTGGTGGCCACCGATTCGAGCGGCAATCCCATCGTCGGGCCGGATACTGTGCAAAATTTTCAAGTCGTTATTCCTGAGCCTGGAATGGGGATGCTGATGTTCGCCGGACTCGCATCGCTGGCCGCCGTGGGCCGCCTGTATCGCCGAGACTGGGCCGCGTGGCGCACGCACTCCTGCGTGCAGCGTTCACAATCGTGTGAACGCCGAAATGGCACGGTCATTTCGCGAGAGGCCTAACATTCAGTCTCGCCGCAGTCCTGGCACGGACACTAATGTGGGACGCTAACGTGGGACAGACGATCGCCTTTTGTCGTCTGTCGTTCCACCCTCACTCCACAATCACCCTCCGCCCCTCAATCCGAAATCTTCCACTCAGCGCAATTCGCAACGCCTCCGGATAGATCCGATGCTCTTCCTTCAAAATCCGCGCCGAGAGCGTTTCCACATCGTCGTCCGGCAGCACCGGCGCCGCCGCCTGAATCACGATCGGCCCCGCATCCAGTTCCTCGTCGACGAAGTGCACCGTGCACCCCGTAATCTTGACGCCATATGCCAGCGCTTGATGCTGCGCGTCCAGACCGGGAAACGCCGGCAGCAGCGACGGGTGAATGTTGAGTATCCGGTTCGGAAATTGCCGGATGAACCCGGCGCTTAGCAGCCGCATGAATCCGGCGAGGCAGACTAAGTCTACCTGCCGGCTTTGCAATTCCTGCAGCAGCAGCCGGTCGTACGCTTCGCGATCCATGCCCTTCGATGGAATCGATACCGTTACCAACCCGCGCGCGCGCCGCTTCCAATCCACGCGCGTCCGGCCGGCTCGAAATCACCACCGCGATTTCGGCGTCCAGCTCGCCATCCTCAATTTGAGCCGAGATAGCTTCCAGATTCGATCCGCGTCCGGAAATCAGAATGCCAAGCCGCTTCATCTGTACTCCACGCGCGGCCGCCCGCGCTTGTGATCCACAACCCACCCCGCGTGGATTGGCGATTCGCCCAGCTTCGCCAGCACCGCTTCCGCGCGCGCCACGCCGCTGGCGGGAACGGCGAAAATCACCCCGATACCCAGATTGAACGTACGCCGGTAGTCGTCGTCCGGGATGTTTCCGATGCGCCGCAGCTCTTCGAACAACGGCGGAATGCGCCAGCTTGCGGTTTCGATCGCCGCCGCTAATCCCGCGGGCAACATGCGCGGCGTGTTATCCGTGATGCCGCCGCCGGTGATGTGCGCGGCGCCCTTGAGCAGCCGGGCTGCAATCAGCGCGCGGATGGGCTTCAAGTAACTGCGATGCACCGCCAGCAGCGCGTCGCCCACGGTTACTCCTACCTCAGGAAGCATAGTATTGGGGCCATAGCCCGCCACCTCCAGCAGCAGCTTGCGCGCCAGCGAATAACCATTGGTATGCAGGCCCGTCGATGGCAGCCCAAGCAATGCGTCGCCCGCCTGAATATTCTTGCCGGTGAGTAGCGCCGCGCGCTCGGCCCCGCCGACAATGAAGCCGGCCAGGTCGTACTCGCCGTCCCGATACATCCCCGGCATCTCCGCCGTCTCGCCGCCAATCAGCGCGCAACCGTTGTTGCGGCAGCCGCGCGCGATTCCCGAAACCACCGCCGCCGCCACGCCCGCGTCCAGCTTGCCCACCGCGAAGTAATCCATGAAGAACAGCGGAATGGCGCCCTGCACGGCGATATCGTTGACGCAGTGGTTCACCAAATCCTCGCCGATAGTCTGGTGACGGCCCGTGAGAAACGCGATCTTCAATTTGGTGCCCACGCCATCCGCGGAGCTGACCAGGACCGGCTTGCGAAATCCTGCAAGCTGGAAAGCGGCGCCGAACGAGCCAATGTCGGTCAGCACGTTAGGTGTGAAAGTTCGACGGGCAAGTTTCTTGATGGAGGCGACCGCGCGGTCCGCTTCGTCGATATCGACGCCGGCGTCGCGGTAACGCACCGTTTTAGGCTTAAGCAAATCTCAGTATACGATCAGTTAGGACGGGCCTCCTGGCCGGTCGACCCGCTGTAGGACGGGCCTCCTGGCCGGTCCACGCGCCGGAAGGCGCGCTTCGCAGCCTGGCCGGTCCACGCGCCCAGAGGCAATCGCCCGCGCGCCTCCCTCGCTATTACGATCTCCGGTAGTTGTAGTTTTCCGTTAATAACGGGTCGCAAAATGTATATAATACAACATAAGCCTATATGAGAAAACTGGTAACAGCTCTACTTCTGATAACCGCGTACGCATTCGCACAGGCGCCCTCGGCCGTTGCGATTCGCAATGCGAAAATCGTGACGGTCAGCGGGCCTGTAATTGTCAAGGGCACGGTGGTCGTTCGCAACGGACTAATTGAAGCGGTCGGGGAAAACGTGCAGGTTCCCGCCGATGCCTGGGTGGTGGATGGCGAAGGAATGACCGTCTATCCGGGCTTAATCGACGCGCTCAGTACGGTCGGAATGCCCGGCGCCGCGCCAGCGGCTGCGGCTGCTGGCGGCCGCGGCGGCGGTGGACGAAATGCGGCGCAAGCCACGCCCGCTGCCGCAGCGGCTCCCGCGCCGCGCTCGAACGGTCCCGAGGACCGGCCGCAGACCACCAGTTGGCTGCTGGCGGCGGATGAGATTCAAGCCTCCGACCGGCGCATTGAAACCGTTCGCGGCTCGGGCATCACCACCGTGGTTACGTACCCCGAGCGCGGCATCTTCGCCGGCCAGGGCGCGGTGATCGACCTGATATCCGGTGAGAAGGCCGGTGAGATGGTGGTAGCTTCGCCCACCGGTCAGTACATCGCCCTGGGACGCGGTGGATTCGGTGGCGGCGGTGGTGGCGGATTCCCCGCCTCGCTGATGGGCGTGCTCGCTTACGTCCACCAGATCTACCTCGACGCCGAGCACTACAAGCTGGTCAAAGCGGCTTACGATAAGAACCCGAGCGGCATGCAGCGGCCGCAGTACGACCGCGCGCTCGAAGGCGTGATCGATTCCAAGCGCATCCTGCTGCCCGCCAACCGGGAGGTGGAGATCGACCGCATGATTCACTTCTCGGCGGAATTGAAGCAGCCCACCATTCTCTACGGCGCGCGCGAGGCCTACCGGCCGGATGCGGTCGCGCTGCTCAAGAAAGCCGGATTGCCGGTTCTGTTGAGCATGCACTGGCCCGAGCCGGGACGCGGTGCCGACGTTCATCTGGAAGACGAAACCATGCGCCAGCTTGAGACCTATGACATGGCCGCCTCCGCGCCTGCGCTGCTGCAAAAGGCGGGCGTGAAGTTTGCGCTTTACTCCGATGGCCTCGACGCTCCCCGCGACATACAGCGGGCCGTAAAGAAGGCCATGGATGCCGGCCTTTCCCGCGAGGACGCCCTGCGCGCGCTGACGCTAACGCCCGCCGAGATTTACGGCGTGTCCGACCGCGTGGGCAGCATCGAAAAGGGTAAGATCGGTAACCTCGTCGTTACCAAGGGCGACATCTTCGAGAACAGCACCAAGATCGAGATGGTGTTCATCGATGGCAAGAAGTACACGCCCGCGCCTGAGCCTGCTACGGGCGGCCGCGGAGCGGCGACGGATAATCCTGGAGGGAATCAATGAGAAACCTATTATTGGCCGCGCCGGCTGTGCTGCTGACTGTCGCGCTGGCTCCTTTATGCGCGGAGACTATCGTCATCCGCAACGCCGTGATCATGACTGTGACTAAGGGCACGGTGCATGGTTCCATCGTGGTGAAAGACGGAAAGATCGCCGACGTCGGCGAGAAAGTGATGGAGCCTACCGGCGCCACGATTATCGATGCCGGCGGACAGTACGTGATTCCCGGAATCATCGATTGTCACTCCCACATCGCGGGGGATGGCGGCATCAACGAAGGCAGCGTGTCGGTGTCGTCCATGGCTAACATCAAGGACATCATCAACCCCGAAGATATCGCCATCTATCGTGCGCTGGCGGGCGGCGTAACCACCGCGAACATTCTGCACGGTTCGGCCAACTCCATCGGCGGCCAGACCATCGTGCTCAAGATGCGCTGGGGCAAAGACGCGCAGTCGATGATCTTCGAAGGCGCCAAGCCCGGCATCAAATTCGCACTGGGTGAGAACGTGAAGCGCTCCGGCAATCCGCAGGGAGGCCGCGGCGCCGCCGGCACGGCGGTTCAGGCGCGCTATCCCGCGACCCGCATGGGCGTGGAGGACGTAATCCGCGAGGCGTTCACCGAAGCCAAAGCGTATAAGGCCGAGTGGGACGGATACAAGGCGCAGGTGGCGCGCGGCGAGCACCCCATTCCGCCGCGGACCGATCTCAAGCTTGAGCCGCTGAAGGAAGTGCTCGAAGGCGCCCGCTATGTGCATTCGCACTCCTACCGCGCCGACGAGATCCTGATGCTGATGCGCGTAGCCGACGATTACGGCTTCAAGATCCGTACCTTCCAGCACGTGCTCGAAGGTTATAAGGTGGCCAAGGAAATGGCCGCGCACGGCGCCGGTGGTTCCACCTTCAGCGATTGGTGGGATTACAAAGTGGAGGCCGTGGATGCTATTCCATACAATGCCGCCATTATGCAAAAGGCCGGCGTGGTGGTTAGTCTGAACAGCGACGACGCCGAGCTGATGCGTCACCTCAATACCGAAGCTGCCAAGACCATGAAGTACGGCGGCATGACCGAGACCGAAGCTTTGTCGATGGTGACCATCAATCCCGCGAAGCAATTGGGCATCGATAACCGCGTCGGTTCGATTGAAGTGGGCAAGGACGCCGACCTGGTGCTCTATGACAAGTACCCGCTTTCGGACTATGCCAAGGTGGAAAAAGTGCTCATCGACGGCACAGTCTATTTTGATCGCGACAAGGAAGTCAGCGAACGCGCGGCCGAGGCTGCCGCCAAGCAGAAGCTGGTGGATAAACTCAAACAACAACAGCAGCAGCAGCAGAACGGTGGCCGTGGCGGCCGCGGCGGGAGGATCGGATGAAGCTGATTGGCATCTTACTAACAGGCGCGCTGGCTGCGATGGCGGGGGCCAACGATACCTTCCTCATCCGCGATGCGGATGTGTATCCGGTCACTGCCAAGGAAATGAAAGGCGTTTGCGTCCTGATCCGGGATGGAAAAATTGTCGAAATCGGGCCCAAAATCGTCCCGCCCAAAGGGATGAAGGTAGTCGAGGGTAAAGGCCTGCGCGTATATCCCGGCATGATCGATTCCGACACGAGTCTCGGTTTGCAGGAAATCGAATCGGTACGCGAGAGTGTGGATACGGGTGAGATTGGCGAGTTTATGCCGCAGCTTCGCGCATTAGTGGCGGTGAACCCGGCCAGCGAGCACTTCGGCGTCGTCCGCGTCAACGGCATCACCAGCGCGATGACCTTTCCAGGCGGTGCTGGCGGCGGTGGACGCGGGGGCGGACGCGGCCAATCCATCGCAGGCCAGGCGGCCCTGATCCACACCGATGGCATGACGTGGGAAGAGATGGAAATCAACCGTTCCGCGGCCGTGCAGCTGACTTTCCCCAGCATGGGCGGCGGCGGACGCCGCGGCGGCGGTGGCGGATTGCCTGACGAAATTGCGGCGGAGTTCGGCGCCGCGGCGGGCGGCGCCAACGCGCGCCGGAACGTCGACGATGCCATCGCCAAGATCAACGACTTCTTCGACGACGCGCGGCGTTATAAGGCGGCCAAGGCAGCCAATCCTCCGGGCTTTGTGACGGACCTGAAGATGGAGGCGATGATTCCGGTGATCGATGGCAAGGTGCCGCTGGCCGTTTCCGCCAGTCAGTCCGATGCCATCCACGACGCCATTGCGTTCGCCGACAAGCAGCATGTCCGCATCGTGATTATGGGGCCGCGCGAGATAGGCAAGGTGGGTCCGGAGCTGAAGGCGCACAACATCCCGGTGATTCTGGGCCGCGTGCTGGCCTTGCCGGAACATCCGGACGACGCTTACGAAGCCGCCATGATGCTGCCCGCCGAATTCTACAAAGCGGGCGTCAAGTTTGCGTTCGGCACGTTCACCAACGAGTTTGTTCGCAACCTGCCGTTTCAGGCTGCCGCGGCCGTGGCCTTCGGTCTGCCGCAGGACGAGGCGCTGAAAGCGGTCACCATCAATCCCGCCGAGATCTGGGGAGTGAGCGACAAAGTGGGATCGGTGGAAAAAGGTAAGTGGGCCGACTTGCTGATCACCAACGGAGACCCGCTGGAGATTCAGACCAAGATCGAGCATGTCTACATCAAAGGCATGGAGGTGGATCTGAGTAACAAGCAAACCCGCCTCTACGACAAGTACATCAGCCGCCAGTAGAACCGCCGGCGGGGATCGGTTGAACGCGAGAGCGTGCATTCAACGCGGAGGCTCGCGCCTCCGCGTTATGTGCGGCTGACATGCCGCAGCGCTGGGGGGCGGATCAGGTTTCCCCGCCCTATGAACCGACGACGACAGTCGGCGCGGGAGCTCGCCGGGAACAAAATTTCCCACGCTGCCTGAGTCTCCGCTGCGATCTGGCGCCGGTTCTCAATCTGCCGTGTCCGAACATCGACTCCCTCGCCGTCCGGCCCGCGAGCAGGGTTTCTCTCGTCTTCCGCTTCGCGCCGGCGGCGAGCGCCCTCCGGCCGTGAAACTGGAGATCGCCGAGGTCGCCGATGCGGCGCGATCGGATCTGTCTCCCCCGTTCCTTCCGCACCCCGTGGCCGGTCCGTTCCTGTTGCGCACCTGTCGGATCGCACCGATCTGCACCGCAAGTTCCAGCTTCGCCGGTGATTTGCCCGGTTGCGTTGGTTGACGCTGGCCATGCGAGGCCCTCAAACATCTACATGCCAGGTTTTCCTAGCAAGATGTAAGATCTAACATTAAGATTTTAAAGACTTTCTTCGGCTATCCGCTGGGACCCGCCTGAACCGTGCCATAGAATCATTTCCCTAGCCGCTATACCAATTTGTTAACTATGGCTGTTAACCAAAGCGGAACTTACCTGAAGGTAGACCCCGTGGTACCTTCCTGTAGGTACTAATAGTAACAAATTGAGAGACATTGAGCGAGCGCACACTTCCATTTAGAACAGGACGATTTCTGCAACACTCGGCCGGTATTTTTCAGTACCATAACAAAATCGGAAAAGCGAGGGATTCCCGCAAGGCGAGAGGCTGTCGATAGTTTGAAAGCCGCCTTCGGGTTTTTGTCGAGTTTGTCAGAGCGAGGTTCCAACACAATGACCGCCATTGACGACTGCCTGCAATTCGCAATACTGGCTCCACAAGGAGCGCGAATTCCCCGTTCATCCATCAACGTTAGCCGTGACAGAAACCAATATGCAGGCCTGCTTTGCGACATGCAGCGTCTGCGAGGGCGGGTCGCCCTGCACGAAAACGCCATCACCGCGTCCATGCTGGATTCCACCGGACGTCATCTGATGCCGGGCGATGAGAAAGGCTGGCACTTGCTCCGCCTTCGGAGAGATGGGAAAGTCGCTGGCTGCGCTCGAATACTCGTCCACCCGCGCGATGTGAAATTCCCGCGGCTCCGGATTGCCTCTTCATCGGTCGCTCGATGCGCGGTTTGGGCGCCCCACGTGCGGGATTCCGTCGAATCCGATCTCAAGCACGCACGGCTGAACGGCCTGACCGTAATCGAACCGGGGGGATGGGTGGTCGACGAGGATCTGCGTGGCACTCGCGAGGCTGTTTCCATCGCCCTCAATGCTTTCGCGTGGGCGCAGATTCTGGGCGACTGCATCGGATATCTGACGGCTACGGTGAAACATGGCTCCTCAACCATCCTGCACCGTCTCGGGGGCCGTCATCTGCAGACGGGGGGGACGATAATTCCCAAATTCTTCGAGCCGGCGTGGGGCTGCGATATGGAACTGCTCCGATTCGATACGAACTCCCTTAACCCCCGATTCGAGGCCACGTTGGCATCGGCGAGGCGCCGGCTGCTTACCTCGCCCGTGTTCTCCGCTGACGCGCCAAGCCGTCGAAATACCCAATTCTCCCTGCCAGCCTGCGCTTAAAGTAGCCGGAGATCCCCGGCCCTCAAAGCATTCCCGCCTTGAGATGCCTTCATCGCGATGGGGTGGCAAATCCCGCCGTACGCGCAACGCCGGCAGCGGGGCAGTAGCTTTGGTTAAGCGCTACGGCGCCGGGACATCCTATCTAATAAGGGCTGAGCCAACGGCTGGATGGCAAGACACATCGAAGAATTCTGCCGGGCGGGCGCGCAGTTTTACGCGGATTAACAATGCCGCCCTGTCGTTTGACACCCGGAACTTATTTCCGGCTGCTGCCCCGGATGCTTCGACGTTATATCGATTCCGAACCCGGCATTGCATCCCCAGCCGCCAATCCACCCGGTCCGCGGACGTTTCTACGGATCGCGCTGGATAAAGCGACCCGCAATCGTTCGACATTTCCGGAACGCAGCTGCCGATCGATGTGGAGACGCAGCGCAAAGTCTTCCTCTTGGAGAGTTATCGGGCGTGGTAGCGGATGGCGGTCTGTCTGACCGGTAAGACCGTGGGCGTGGAATGCGACGGCGCTGGAAGCGAGTACGGCCATGCAGTCCATCGTGCGGCGGGATAACGGAGCCGGTTGCAATTGCGGAGACGCCGGCTGCGAGCTTCTCACTGCTGGCGCGGCCGCAATCCAATGAATCGATACGCCAGCCGGAAGACCTCGCCCGGATCGGCCCAAGACGAAATTAGATGACGTCCGATCGAGAGTAAGTGAGTCCTAAGACGCGAAAGCGCGGGCCGTAAGGATGAAGGACGGAACCGCACATCGGGCGCGCAAGGCCGGGCACACTATGAATATGTAGAGCGCGCGCCAATCGCGGTAACTCTGCAAGCGGCAGATCGGGGACTTACCGCAACGATTGCGGGAAACACCCTGCTGAAACGGCCGGGAGTCCGGCCCACTTGCTTTGCGCGGGAAGCGGCGAGAGCGCCCGGTGAGAAACCACACGTCGTTTTGATACGCTTGCTGGGATGGTGGCCCGCAACACAGTCACGGCACAGTATTGAACGTTACAGCAGCGTAAGAGCTAAGTTACATTCCAGCACAGGCGCCAAGTTACTTTCAGCACAAAGCCGCCGCGATGCGGCTGAATAGGCAAAGCGGACGAGCACATAGGCGGTATCTCCGAGCCGGGATAGGTTCCACGGACAATTGCGGACAACGGCTTACTCCAGAAACGCGTAACCAATCTCGGTATCATTCGCACATTGCCGCGGGCCGGAACTTATAAGACGAGTCTGCCAAGCGATGCAAATATCTTGAATCGTTGTTTGATGCACGCCCGCGCGTTTCTAACGTCTGGATTACCACGATACCTTCGTATTGCGGGCTTTTGGAGGCTTGTCTTTACCGCATAAGCGCATTAGTCTAAATACAGTAGTAAGCAAGGAAGGAAGGAACCAATGACGAAAAGCGTTTTAACGTTGAGTATTGCGGCTATGTTGAGCATTCCGTTCGCCGCGAGGGCAGATCTGATAACGGGCGTGCTCAATTTCACGGGTGAGGCTAATATAAGCTCCTCCATAGCCACACCTGGGAGTGTCGTGTTCACAGGTAACGCGTTCAGTATAGTGCCGTCGACCGGTGGTTTTGCGGCTTTGGACGGAACTACAGGCACCATCCAACCCATTACGAACCCGCCCGATGCAGTGGACGTTCCGCTTGACCAGCCCCTTATGACGTTCGCCATCGCGCCGAATATCACTATTACGCTTACGGAACTCTACGCGGGAATCGACGGAGAAGCGGGTTGCGTGGATCCCGTTGCGACGGCCGGGCAAGTATGCACGCCAGCTCCTCCAATCTCCACGGACGTGTCCCCGTACAACTTACAGAACACGTCTGCGACAACTTCATCGGCTTCTTTCAATATTGTTGGAGTTGAACATGACAGCCTTACTGACACCAATATCGGTGTTGTCGGCTCTTTCAGCGACCCGTCCGTAGACATGAGTTACCAGGGGATACTGGGGGTGATCGAAGGTGGTGGCACATTCACAACCCCGTTCTCCGCACAGATCTCAACAACTCCGGAACCCGCCACTTTGACTGAGTTGATGATGGGGTTCGGTTTGGTTGGGATCGGCTTGGTTTACCGCAAGAAGCTCAGAAGAGCCTAATCCTCATGATGGGGATTCGCGGTCGAACAACTCAAGACGCACGCCCTCCCGAAGCCAATCGAACCAGGGCAAGGCCAGATGCAATCCCGGCGGAGTCGTGAAAATGTCCGGCTTCATTGGGAGCGAGACGCTTAAGACCCCGGTGGATCGTCTGGGAAAGCATTCGCGCGAGGGCGTCGGGGGGATCTGGCCTGTGAGTGTTCCGCCGACGCAGGGTGAAGGAACCAATATTGTCGCATGTCGTAGCTCAGGTCGAAACAATCCGGACTGGGCTCTTACTCGATTTTTGAGAGTTCGACTGCTTCGTCCACACGTATCCGCCACGCACGCTCGCGTCAATCCGAGCTGAGACTATGGCATAAATGGAACCGGCTCACACTGGCAGCGGCGAACCGCCGGCGACGTTCGCCAATGAGCGGCCGTAGATCCGGCAGAGGCGTGCGTCGGGGATTCGCCGCCAGGCGAAGTTTTATGGGCTTCTCGGTAATAGCAACATCCGTCTCTTCGCCGTACAGCTTACCAATGGTCGGCAATGCCCCCGCTTAACGCGGCGCAAGACTACCCGTGTTCGGATCGCGTGGCCCCGCGACGATGGGCGCATGATCTCTCTAAGGCTTCGCTCAGCTAAGGACATGTCACGAGGAAACTTGCAATTGGGATTTGACACGGAGTCATGCGACGTTCTTCCGCGCCGTGTCCGAGACTCGTCTCGACGGCGTTGGCGCGGGACCGAAGCGCGCTTCACAACGAGTGTGAACGCAGCGCGCACGGGTGTGGCGCACGAGTGCGTGCGCCACGTTCAGTTGCCGGGGCTGGTGCGCTTTATGCCGGGGCTGAATTCCTTGAAGAGATCGCTTCTGCCTGCCAATGCCAAAGGTTCCGGCGCGCACGCCCTGCCTGAACGCGCCGTGGCGATTCGGCTTCCCTAGCTTAGCCAAGCTAGGAATGAGGCCAAAGGCGCTCCGTAGAGCCCGGCCATCTGGGAGACAGTCGAAGACTGTATGGCCTTCGCGATTCAGGGTGACGAGTGTGCGGCGAAAGGCGTGCGAGTGCGCTGCCAGCCGCTTTTTTCGGGTTCGCGGAAGTAGCGCGTATCGTGGCCCAATGCAAAACTGGAATGAATCGCACCTGTACGGCGACTCCGGCCCAACGGCTGCCCACGCGTTCGAAATAAACGCGGGGAACTCCGGCCCAGTGTTTCCTTACTGGCATGCGAAATCGCCGCGGAATCAAGCGAGCGAAAAGCAACGCTGGGGCTGGGGAGGTTGCCGGAAATGCAGTCGTTCCAGCGCAGGCCCGAGGTCATGGGCGTGGAGGCCTGATCCTCGGCCAGACCCATCCATCGGCAGCGCGATCGTCAAAAGCAGGAAAACCGGAACCGGCTGCTTTCAAATCCGAATGGCCCCGATGTAGCGTATCGGGGATTTCCCAATTGGATACAACCTCGGGTGTCGGATTACCCGTTTTGTGGGGTCGGCTCGGCAAAGAAGCTAATCGCCGCTCACGCGCTGGGATTTTGGAGTAAACCACCAGCCCATCTCAAGCAGCGTGGCACGCACCTGGGCGCGATAGGTCTTCACGGTGGAAATAGCCAACATGAAGAGGATTACGAGGATCGCCGTAACCGCGGTCTGCGCCACCGTCAGATTGTTCTTGAAGAACCACATCCAGCGGCCATAAATCAGCTCGATGTGGACCCAGTAGACCAGCAGCGAAGTCACCCCGAACTGCCGCATCCAGCTCCAGCCGTCCTTGGCGATGTATTGCGTCCAGACGAAAGCGAAGGCCAGCATGAGCAGCGTGACGCTCTGCTTGGTGAGCACCTGGGCGGGGCTGTTGAGCCAATAATCGGAGGCGGCATAGATGGAATAGGGGGCCTGCGCCAGGTATTGGCAGGCGACGATGGCGGCGGCGGCGGCGAGGGCCGTCCATTGCATGGCGCGGTCCATCGCGCCGGCGGGGATGAGGCGGATCGCGCTGCCCGCGGCGACGCCGAAAGCGAGATAGGCGCCCCACGGGAAAAAGCCGAAGAAATGGCGGTCGGGGACGATGTAGGCGCGGATCATCCAAGGCACGCCGGTCCAATCGATTTGCGAAATCACGGGCGAGAGCAGCGCGATGGCGAGCCCCAGCACGGTGCAGAGGCGGGCGCGCTCGGCCGTTCGGAAGAGCGCCATTGCGGAAAGCGCGGCCACGGAAAAGCCCATGCAGTTCAGGATATCGACGCGGAGGAAATCGGCGCCGCTGGAGACGGGCAGGCCGGCGGCCCACTCGAACGCGCGGAAAGCGAATGCCAGGCCGAAAAGATATCCCGAGCGGCGAAGGGCTGTCGCCACGCGTCCCCGCGGCGTCATGCCCTTGCGCTCGCAGCTATCCATCAGGAAGGCGAGGGTGATGCCGGTGAGAAAGAGAAACATCGCGGGAGGCATGCCGCCCAGGAATTGCGAGAATGTGAAGGCGCCGCCGGAGCGCAATTCCGGTTTGAGATAGGAATCGAAAACGTGCCCCTGAAGCATGATCAATGCGCCGAGGCCGCGCACCCAATCGAGATAATGGAGCCGGTGGAGACTGGACGTGGTCTTCATGGAGCCTGTAGATAGTTGCCGCTAGCGAACCAAATGCTCTCTGTGGGCGTCTTTTGGAACGACGAGTCTCACCTGCGCTTCGGTTACCGGGCCGATCTTCATGTTGGTATAGGTCTGGATGGTGTAATCCGCGAAGCCCTGGTCGTACCACTTTTGCTGCACGGCAATTCCGGTGACATCGGAATACCACACCTCGAACTTTGGAAAGGTCTTCAACAATTGGGGATCGTTGGGGATGAGTATGAGGCGCGTTGCCGCCTGACCGCCCACGGTCTCGGATCCGCCCAGGCTGACCTGATAGCCTTCAATCAGGTCTTTCGAATTGCCTCCCAACCCGATCAGCATCACCTCCTGGATCAGGCCGTGATACTGCTTGCCCAGGTCGTCCGCTCGGACGGTATTGATCTTGGGATGGTAATCCTGGACGCGGGTACCGTTCAACTCGATCTGCTCGCCATCGGGCAGAAACTTCTCCAGCACCTGAATGCTGTGAGGGGTTGGCTTTCGTACGACAATCGTTCCGGTCTGCCTTTCATTGTCGTCTATGATGGCATGGTGTTCCAGTTTGACCAGATCGGCGGTGAAGCCCTTAAAGTTGGCGGCTGCCTTATCCATGCGTTGAAATACGGCTTGCAACGCCGGGTCGGCGCCATACGCGGTTAAGGCGCAGAGTAACGGCGCGAGAAGTGTTCGCCAACGCATAAAGAAAGCGTCCTCAGGGCCGGGCGAAGGCCATGTAGCCTTCCAGCTCGCCTTCCGAATCGCGTACCGGCTCCACGCGGGTGACGTTCAGGCGCTTATTGCCGGTGCGAATTTTCAGGAGCTCGGTCAGCTTGGCCACGCGTTGCGGCTCGGGGATGCCCGCCACCAGGCTGGCCTCCACGAAGAACGCCGAGACGCCGCTCTCCGACGAGATCATGGAGATGCTGCTGGCCTTGGGAATGCGCGGCTGATCGCCGAACCACTCGCGCGGCGTGAGGAAGATGAAGGCCAGGATGATGCCGACCACGACATCGTACTGCCACACTCCGCGCGGGAAATCCCACAGGATGAAGCGCTTCAGCATCTAGGGGCATTTTAGCAGCCTGCGCGGGCGGCTTTGTGGGGCAGCCAATCCTGGCTCAGCCGGCTTTGAGCCGGCTCTCTTGGAGCACCAGACTGATGCGCCGTTGGGTGCCAGGCACGCCGGGCAAAATGCCCGCATCGGTGTTCCTTTTTTGCTACATAACCTCCTGAACGTAATCGGCAAAGCCGGGTTGCTAGAACTTCTGGACGGTGTATCGAGTGACGTGCAACGCGAAGCGTTAGACTGGTACCGGGTGGCTAAGGCAGCCGAATGGGCCAGTTTCTCGGAAGTGCGCCTACGGTTCCCAGATGCAAACAGGTGAATAGCATCCTGGTATTCAACATCCGAGGCGATCGGCTATCGCCTGATCGTCTTCCCGGCGTTCTCGCGGCGCAAGCTGTATATCAAAGCGCTGCTTACGCACAAGGAATCCATGCGAGAGGAATGGAAAAAGCAATGGCCATAGCCGATATCAGCCCAGTCAAGTATGGCAAGGTGCTTGCCAAGGCGCTGCCAAAAGTCATCGAGACACGCGAGGAATTCCATCATTACGTTGAAATGACGGAGCGACTCGACCGGCGTGCGGAGCGCGGCGAAACGCTCACCCCGGAAGAGAATGCCCTTCTGGCGCTCCTCGAACAACTGGTAAAGGAATATGACGACAAGATTGAACTGCCATACTCGCCGCCCTACCGGACCGTACTATACCTGATGGAGCGTCAGGGCCTACGCCAAGTCGACTTACTGCCGGTCTTTGGCTCCCGTAGCGTCGCTTCCGAAGTCCTCAATGGCAAGCGGGAAATCAGTAAAACGCACGCGCGCAAACTTGCGGAGTTCTTTCATCTGCCGGTGAGTCTGTTTATTTAAGACATTTCGGACCGCCCGCGGTGTGGATCAACGCCGTGATGGCCTGGTTTCACGCGGCGCGACGCGCGAACGCGGCGAGCTTCGAAGAAATCCGCGAGTCGTTCTCCGCAGCGGACCGCTTGCGCTACGTTGTGATCGCGCCGTGCGTGAAGCAGTTGAATTCGGCCTGAAAGGCGCCAAAAATCGCTTGATCTCCGTTCCCTAATATGGGAATATCCGAATATAACGGTTTACGGACATGCGGCTATTCTGAAGTTCGCGAAGATGCACGCCGCGTCGCGGAAGTCTCTCAGCCGGTTCCTGGCGGTTGCGCGGAAGGCGGTGTGGCCGCATTTCGTAGCCGTAAAGCAGTCCTTTCCCGCCACCGATTATGCTCCCGCGACTGGGATGCTGGTCTTCGATATCGGCGGGAACAAGCATCGGCTTATCGCGACAGTCGATTTTACCGAACAGTTACTGCACATTCACCGTGTCCTGACTCACGACGAATATAGCCGGGAGGATCTGTAAAAATGCCATCCGCAACCTACCAGGAGCTTCTCAGCGAAACCCTGCCCCAAATCATCGAAACCTACAAGCAGTACGAGCAGATCGGCGACCGCTTTGGCGATCTGATTGGCAAAGGCCGCAAACGGACGCCGGAGGAAACCAAGCTCATGCGGCTGCTCGGGCTGCTCATTGAGGACTACGACCGGCGCCACGGGATGCCGCCGGACGATTCGACGCCGGCCGAGCGCCTCCAATTCCTGATGGAGCACTCCTGCAAAAACGCGGCCGATCTCTTGCCTGTTTTCGGACAACGCAGCCATGTGAACGAAGCCATCAACGGAAAGCGGCCAATTAGCGCCGCCCAAACTCGCAAACTGGGAGAACTGTTTAGCATGAAGCCCGGGCTCTTTATATGACGGCAATCGAGTCGCGCGACGAGTTCCATCACTACGTCGACGTGATGGAGCAACTCGACCGGCGCACGGAGCGCGGAGAGAGCCTGACTCCCGAAGCTTTGTTTATTACGCTATGAAGTGGTGTGGCATGCCCGCTTCGCTGCCGATACGTGCGATAGGAGGCTCAGGCCAGTGAGGGAAGCCGTTGGTATACTCGCAGTGCCTATTCTGCTAGCCGGCGTGTGGCTGGTGTCGGGATCCCGGGCGTGGTGTCACATAGTCGCATTCTGGTCCGGCTTCGTCGTTTTCGGGGTAGTTTCCCTTTATCTCACGATCTATGTGTTTCACAGGGTTGACTGGAAGTTCCGCGAGGCTCCCGGTCTCGAGTTCAAAATTGGATTGGCCGAGGTTGGGCTGGGAAGCGGAATCGTAATCCTAGGTATGATGGTGGGCTTCGCGATTGCCCGGCGCGTGGTAAGGAGCGCTTTCCGCGAGAGGCACTGGTCGCATTCTTTGCTGGCTGGGGTATTGATGCCCGCGGCTGCTGGGCTACCAACCCTAGCCCTTCGCGGCTCGTTCCCCGGCTTGGCGAACGACATCTCCGATGTGGCGCTTCTTGCGTTGCCGATTCTGTACTGCGTGTTATGGATTGGGGGACCAGCGAACTCGCCCGGGACCGGGGCCAAGCCAATTGGTCTCGACAGCCATGCGATTCCGAAGGACACGGCGAGGGACGAGGTACCGCGGACACACGAGACGTAGCGCGGCATTCCTGACGCCAACGCCCCACCCAATGCGAACCAATGCTCCGCACATCAGAGCACGCGCTGCGTAAGCTTCTGGAACATCTGATTCAGGAATATGGCGACAAGATCGAACTGCCATACTCTCCGCCCTACCGGACCGTACTCTACTTGATGGAGCGTCAGGGCTTGCCCCAGGTCGACTTGCTGCCGGTCTTTGGGTCGCGTAGCCCCGCTTCCGAAGTCCTCAATGGTAAGCGGGAAATCGGTAAAACGCATGCGCGCAAACTTGCGGAGTTCTCTCATCTGCCGGTGAGTCTGTTTATTCAAGACATTTAGGATCGCGCGCGGCGCGGATCGATGCCATGATGCCTGGTTTCGTGCGGCGCGGCGCTGGGAGCGGGGCGAGCCGCTAGGAATTCGACCGTGCTGCGCCTCAAAGCCCAACTGAATGCGGGCCGGATGTTCACCGGGCGCCTGCGGACGCCCTAACGGTCACCAGAGCCTCAAATATTCCTAAATCAAGAACCGAAACGGCTTACCTCCAATGACGAAGCCTCCACTCCGGAATTCCTAGGTCGCGCGAGAGACAATAGGATAGGAGGGTCGCACTGATCTCTCCCGCTGTCGCTAATGCGCTGCGAAATCACGCCGGTCGCTTCAGGTCCGTTGATATCCAATTATGCCAGTTACCGTGATGTACTCTCATGCATTCTACGACTTACTCAATTCGCTCCCCCAGCGGCGTAACTCGCCGGGAACCCGGGCTCTCAAAATACGAAACGACCCTAGTCCCATTTTCGGACACCTCGCCGCTACCGGAACGTCGCGCGAACACGGTCGAGGAATACGACAGGGGAGAGTGCAAGAGATTGGTGGTTGAAAACTCCGCAACGGCCGACGCCGCCAAACATGCCCGTCTCTGCACGAAAGCGCTACCCAAGGTAATCGCCAACGACGAGGTATAACCAGATGGCCGCGCAGCCTGAAGCATTTCCCGATATTCCCCCGCCGGCGATCGAATTCCCGATGGACCAACGCGGCGCCATGCAGAGCGGCTTGCTTCCGGTCTTCGGCCCGCGCGGCCCCGAGACGTTGGCGCGGAGGAACGGAGTGGTAGGCTGCAACCGGTATTCGCCAGTGGCATATTATGAGTCGGAGGCTGCATGAGCTACGGAGACGATTGGAATCGCAGGAACTTCCTGCAAACTACGGCATTGGCGCTGGCGGCCGCGCAGACCGCTTCCGGCGATCCGGCCGATCCGGACAATCCGGACGACCCGGACGACCCAGGCGGCTGGTTCGACCGGCCCATGCGCTGGGCGCAATTGACTCTGGTAGAAGACGATCCGGGTAAATACGATCTGAACTTCTGGCTGGATTACTTCCGGCGCACGCACTCCGACGCGGCGTGTTTGAGCGCGGGCGGGTGCGTCGCGTACTATCCGACGAAGATTCCGCTGCACTATCGCAGCCAATGGCTGGGGAACGGCGACGCTTTCGGCGACCTGGTGGCCGGCTGCCGCAAGATGAACATGGCCGTCATCGCGCGCACCGATCCGCATGCGGCGCATCAAGACGTCTTCGACCAGCATCCCGACTGGATCGCCTCCGATGCCGAGGGCAAGAAGCGGCGGCATCCGGTGATGCCGGAATTGTGGACCACGTGCGCGCTTGGGCCTTACAACTTCGAGTTCATGACCGAAGTGACCCGGGAGATCGTGTCCCTATACAAGGTCGACGGAGTCTTCAGCAACCGCTGGGCGGGCTCGGGCATGTGTTACTGCGAGCATTGCCGCGAGAACTTCCGGTCTGCATCTGGGCTCGAGCTTCCGCGCACCAACAATCCGCAGGACCCCGCGCGGCGCGCCTATATCTTGTGGAGGCAGCAGCGGCTGTTCGATCTGTGGCGGCTCTGGGACGCGGAGATTCGCAAGATCAATCCGGCGGCGCGGTTCATTCCCAATAGCGGCGGCGGCGCGCTGGGCGATCTCGACATGAAGACTATCGGCGAAGAAGCCGCGATCATGTTCGCGGACCGGCAGGCGCGCAGTGGGCTCACGGCGGCGTGGGCGAATGGGAAGAACGGGAAAGAGTACCGGTCCACCATGGGGCGGAAGCCGATCGGCGGGATTTTCAGCGTGGGCGTGGAAGAGCCGTACCGGTGGAAAGATTCGGTGCAGAACGGTCCGGAGATACGGCTATGGGCGCTCGATGGAATCGCCAACGGGCTGCGGCCGTGGTTCACCAAGTTCGGCGGCACGTTGAACGACCGGCGGTGGCTGCCGGTAGTCGAAGAACTCTACGCGTGGCTCTACCGCAATGAGCGCTACCTGCGCAATGAACAGCCGCTGGCGCGCGTGGGGATGGTTTACTCGCAGCAGACCGCGCGGTTCTACGGCGGTCCGCAGGCGCGGCAGAAGGTGGAGGACCACACGCTGGGGTATTACCAGGCGCTAGTTGAGGCGCGCATTCCATTCGAGATGGTACACGATGGGCTGCTGGACGCGGAGCACATCGGACAGTTCGCCGCGCTGGTGTTTCCGAATATCGCGGCTCTTTCGATTGCGCAGTGCGAGCAGATCCGCCAGTATGTGGCGCGCGGCGGCGGCATCGTCGCCACGCATGAGACCTCGCTCTACGACGAGTGGGGCGTGCGGCGCGCGGATTTCGGACTCGCGGATCTTTTCGGCGCGTCGTTCGACGGCGCACTTAACGGCGGCATCGACGCGCGCATGCAGAATTCGTACTTGCGCCTCGAAGCGGACCCGCGCTCGGGGAAGCGTCACGCGATTCTGGCGGGCCTCGAAGACGCCGAGCGCATCATCAACGGCGTATCGCGCGTACATACGCGGACCAATGGGAGTTATCCGAATCCGCCGCTGACGCTGATTCCCTCGTATCCGGATCTGCCGATGGAGGAGGTGTTTCCGCGCATTCCCAAGACCGATATTCCCGAAGTCTATGTGCGCGAAACGGGCAAGGGCCGGGTGGTTTACTTTCCCTGGGACATCGACCGCGTGTTTTGGGAAGTGTTATCCGTGGACCATTGGAAATTGCTGCGAAACGCGGTGGATTGGGCAACGAACGAGCCGCGGCCGGTGAGCGTGATTGGTCCGGGAACAATCGACGTGACGGTGTGGAGACAGCGCGGGTCGATGACGGTGCATCTGGTGAATTTGACCAACCCGATGATGCTGAAGGGGCCGATTCGCGAGTTCATCCCCACCCCGCCGCAGAAGGTAAGCGTGCGGCTGCCCGGCGGCGCAAAGGCCAAGAAGGTGCAGTTACTGGTAAGCGGGCGCTCGCCGAAGGTACAGGAGGCGAACGGAGCCGTTCAACTTACTATCGATTCGATTTTGGATCACGAAGTGGTGGCGATCGATTTGTAGCGGCGGGACCCCCGGTCTAACAGAGACCGCGGGACCGGTCTAAACTAGGAATTGCATGGTTCCCATTCCTGACGGCCCAGCGACGGCTCTGGATCAACTGTACCTTACGCTGCGGCCCGAGCCTTTGGAGAAGCCCGAGGAGTTTCGCAAGTTTTATCGGGCGGAAGTCAACGAGGTCCGCGGCGAGGATACGGTCGCACGTCTATCCAGTAGATTGCAGCAATCTTTCGGGGCGTTGCCTTTCAGGGCGTTCGTAATGGGGCACCCCGGAGTTGGTAAGTCGACGGAGATTTCCCGGCTCCTGCAGCGAGTCAAAGACCAGCATGTAGGCGTTCGGTTGAGCGTGGCAACGGAGCTTAATCCGGCGAGCTTTAAGGTGTTTGATATCTTGCTGCTGATGCTGGCCCGGCTCGCCGAAACCGCTAAGGACCTGAACGCGATCCCGTTTCAGGGAGATCGATCCGAGGCTCTAGTTCGCGACATCACGCAGTGGTTCGCCAACGAGCAGACCAGGAACAGCCGCACCAGAACCACAGGGGCTGAAGTGGTGGCCGGGGTGAAGGAAGGCTCGCTATGGGCGACGGTTTTCGGCCTCTTCGGATCCGCGAAAGCGGAAATGAAATATGCCGCTGAGCGGAAGACCGAGACCATCGAATATCGCCTTCAACGCTTGCCCGACCTAATCGATCTCTGCAATAAACTCATCGATTTAAGCGGCGAGACACTGCGGGAAAAGACGGGGAAGGAATGGCTGCTCGTGGTGGAAGATTTGGACAAGAGCGTCATTTCTCCCCAGCAATTGCAGGATCTGTTTATTCAATACGGGGCGGTGTTCGAGAACTTGCGGGTCAGCACGATTTTTACCATTCCGGTTTGGCTTGCCTACTCGCCGGAAGCGATCAGGCTCCCAGGCGAACGCTACATGATTCACGACACGCCAGTCTATGACCAGCAGCACAACCCGCACGAAAAAGGCCGGGCTGCAGTTCAGAAGGTTCTCGAAGCGAGAGCTTCGCCGTCACTCTTCGATCATGGGCAGATGATGAGACTGATTGTAGCTTCGGGCGGCAACCTTCGAGACTTGTTTTCCTTGGTGTCCGAAGCGGGAGAACGGGCACGCCTTAGGAATCCGCCGGCTTCTTTGATCGGGCCGGACGACGCGAAGGCCGCGATCGGTAAGATGCGCGGGGAGTATACAAGACGGCTAGGTCAGAGCCCATATGACATGAAGGAGATCCCGTATTCGGCAAAGTCTTCCAGACTCGTGGGAGTCTATAATAGTGCGCCCGACAACGAGATACCCGATCCGGTCTTATACTCTCTACTGCGCGGCCGCGCTATACAGGAGTTCAACGGCGACGTCTGGTTTGGCGTCCATCCACTGGTGGTCGACATCCTGAAGGAGCAACAACACCTTAAGCCGCAAGATCGCGGCGGAACTTACTAAATGGAAGATGGGTCCATTGAGGAAGTTACTGAACGCCTGATGTTGTGGTGTGTTCGGCAAGGCGGCGGATTGGCGCGTGTGGAGTGGGATTCGGTATACGCGCGGCAGGAAGTGGTCAATCGGCTCAAGGACTCGCTGAGCGAGTCGGGGATTTCGCTGGTCGAGATTAGTCTGCCTCCTGGCCAGGCTGCGAATGAAACCGTTGTGCGGTTGATTGAGAAACTTCGCTCCAGAAGCGGGTCGGTTGTTTCCATTACCGATATTGAGTGGGCGTTCCCGGAGGGCGGCAACCGGCTAGACACTTTGGTGGCGCTCAGCTTCAAGCGAGAGACACTCGCGTCGTTGCCGGTGCGTCAGATTTGGTGGATACCGTCTCATCTGACGGGGCAACTGATTCTTGGTGTTCCCGATTTGGACTCGTGGTTCCAATTGCGGTTGCATGTTAAAGAAGTTCCTTTGCAGCCCGCAGCAATGGAACAAATGGACGGTAAGACTGTGAGCGTGTCAGAGGCACGCTCGCTTGCGCGCCGCTTTTGGGAAAGGCTCGAAGCTGCGCGAGCGCAAGATTTTCCGGAGGAACGGATCTGGGTTGAACTGGCGCAGCCTACGGTGGATGCGCTACAGTCTGCTGGTCTCGAAGTTGAGGCCGAGACCATCCTCATGCGTATGTTCGGCGTACGGGATCTATTGGAGCGTAAGCTCCAGGAGCTTCGTACGACGCGAGAAGGGGAGGATGATCCCGAGGTGCTCTCGCTCGCCGATCGGCTAGCCCGCCTCTTGAGGGATCGGGGCGACTTTGGGGGGGCGCGTGAGTTCCAGGAGCAAGTGCTAGAAACGAGAGCAAGGGTATTGGGGGAGGAGCACCCGGAAACGCTGAGGTCGATGAACAATCTGGCCGGGACACTGAGGGCGCAAGGAGATCTCATGGGGGCGCGGCGGCTCCAGGAGCGAGTGCTGGAGGGCGTGACACGAGTTCGGGGCGAGGAGCACCGGGACACTCTGGCCGCGGCGAATAATTTGGCAGTGACCTTCAAAGCGCTGAGCGATCTCGCCGGGGCGCGGCGGCTCCAAGAGCGAGTGCTGGAAGTGAGCACGCGTGTGATGGGGGAGGAGCACCCTTATACGCTGAAGTCGATGAACAATCTGGCGACGACGCTTGGCGCACAGGGCGACCTCGGTGGGGCGCGGCGGCTCCAAGAGCGGGTACTGCAGATGAGCATGCGTGTGTTGGGAGAGGAGCACCCGGACACGCTAACGCCGATGAATAATATGGCGGCGGCGCTTGTGGATCTGGGCGATCTCGCCGGGGCGCGGCGGCTCCAAGAGCGAGTGCTGGAGGTGAGGACGCGCGTGCTGGGGGAGGAGCACCCGGCCACGCTACGGTCGATGGGTAACTTAGCCGCGATCCTCGTAGCGCAAGGCGAATTTGATGGCTCCCTTCAAATCCTTCGCAAATGTCTCGTCGGCCTCCGCAAGATCTTTGGCGAAAACCACCCCGACACTGTTGCCACTGCCGAAGCTCTGAAGCAGTTGGAAGAACGCGTTACTTCAGATTCTCGTTGAACCACGCGATCATCCTGACCAGCACATCCTTCTGATGCGCCGCCGTATGAAACCGGTGCCCCTCGTTCGGATAGATCACCATCTCCGTCTTCACGCCCAAATCCCTCAGCGCGTGCCAAAATTCGTAAGATTGCGGCGCGGGGCATTCGCCGTCGCGGTCGCCCACCACCACCAGCGTCGGCGTCTTCACGTTCTTGATGTAATCGATGGCGGAGCTCTTCGCATAAACGGCCGGGTCGTCGTAGACCGTGGCGCCGAAATACGGCAGCATCCATTGATCGATGGAATTCTCGCCGTAGTAGCTCTGCCAGTTGGCGATGCCCGCGCCCGCCACCGCCGCGCGGAAGCGGTTGGTTTGCGTCACCGTCCACATGGTCATGAAGCCGCCGTAACTCCAGCCGGTGACGCCCACCCGGTTGCTGTCGATGGAGGCGGTGCGCACGGCTTCATCCACGCCGGCGAGGACGTCGCGCAGGTCGCCGCCGCCGAAATCCTTCACGTTGGCCATGGTGAACTTTTCGCCCTGGCCGTAGCTGCCGCGCGGATTTGGCAGCAGCACGAAGTAGCCCTGCTGCGAGAGCAGCGTGGCGTTGAAGCCCGGCCGCGGCCACGCGGGCTTCATGGACGACGCCGGGCCGCCGTGTATGCTCACCACCATGGGGTACTTGCGGCTCGGGTCGTAAGGCTTCGGATAAATCAGCCAGCCTTGCACGCGGAAACCGTCGCTATTCCAATGCAGGCTCTTGGCCTCGCCCCACAGCGGCAGGCGCGCCTCGTTGGCATGAGTGAGCTTGCTCCAGCTGCCCACGGGTCCGGCCCAGACCTCCGGCGCTTTGTCCCAGGAGCTGCGGACTACGGTGCTCTTCTTGCCGTCGGCGGAAAGCGCGACGCCGCCGCCATCCATGGTGAAGATGGTTTCGTCGCCTTGCCACATCCGCTCGGTCTGGCCCGACGCGGGGTCGATCTGCGAGACGGCGCTGCCGCCATCGTAGTGCTCGCTGAAGTAGACGTACTTGGAATCCTTCGGCCATGAGAAATCGGCCACCGACGAATTGATGCCCGGCGTCAAACTGCGCGCTTCGCCGCCGCCCGCGGCGGGGACCTGGTATAGCTCGCCGCCGGTGGAGCCTTCGTCGCTCATAATGCCGCCGATGAAGAGGATCGACTTGCCGTCGTGCGACCATTGCGGCTCGGCGATCTGCTGTTGCACGCCGGGCTTGTACACCGGTTTCAAGTCGCCGCCGGCAGCGCTCATCGTGTAGATCTGCGCGATCCACCAGTTGTTATCGCCCATGCCTTGCGCGGCGGAAACCGCGAAGCTGCGCCCGTCCGGCGACCAATCGAACTCGTAGATGTACATGTTGGCGGGTGAAATCTGGTGTGTGGACGCGGTGGCGACGTCGGCCACCGCGAGGCGCTGCTCGTAGATTTTCGATTCCATCACGCCGGAATCGGGCGGGACCGGGTCGAGCGGTCCGGCGCGGTGCGGAAGGTTCTCGGTGAAGAGCATGGCGATGCGTTTGCCATCGGGCGACCAGTGCGGGTTCTGAAGAAGCCCGGTGAGGTGCGTGATCTGTCTCGCGGCGCCGCCTGCGGCTGGCGCGATGTAGACTTCGAACTGATCGGCCTTGGCGCAGTCGGAGAGGAATGCGAGTTGCTTACTGTCGGGCGACCACGCCACGCTCTCTTCGTCGCACGCGGCTTTGCCGTCGCCGGCGGAGATGCGGATGGGCGCGGACCCACCGACATAAATCGCCGACTTGCCGGGCGCGGTCAGGGCTTCCACGTAGGCGACATGCGAACCGTCGGGCGAGATGGCGGATTGCTGGAACCAGCGCGTGGCGGCGATCTCGGCGAGGGCGGGTTCCACTGGGGTGATGGGTTGGGACCACGCGGCGGATGCGGCTAACACCAGAATGTAGAAACGAATCTTCAAGAGTTTGCTCTCTTTCTGAGAAATCGACAGGCCGGGAGGCCTGTCGTACATAAGCCGGCCAGAAGCGCTAATGCGCTTAGCCAGCGCGCGCCCTGCTGCTCGATGCCACCGTCGTACACCAGGTCAATAAAAGGATACCCTCTCCTCTCCACGACCACTTGACCCAGTTTATCCTGCCACACGGGGAGCTTGCTGGCGTGATCGAGACCGCGCAGGCCGTACGCGCTCCATCCTTTGTCCCAGGCGATTTGTACGCTCAGGATGGGTCCTGGTTTCCTGTCAGCGACGAAAATGCGGGCGGCGCCTATGCCAATCCACTGAAAACCGGCGCAGTGGTTATCGAGTGCGGCCAGATAGTGCTCCAGCGGTTTCGCGAAGTATGCAGGCGGGCGCGTTGCCACCAGATCGGAGACCTCTATTGCGTGCGCCAGCGATGTGCAGCGGCGCGGAACGGAGTAGATGACGTCCGGCCCATCGCGCCAAAGCTCGGGCAAACCGGCGAACTTTTCGGGATGCGCGTAGGGGTGGTAGAACTCGCGGCTATCGCTTCCGCCGCCAACCACCGCCGATACGCCGAAGGCTTTCAGCCATGCGAGCATGGTGTCCTGCCGGTTGCCGGCGTAGATCTGGTAGTTGACGTCTTGCAGGAAGGTGTTGCGCATGCCGTTGTCGAAGCCGCCGGTGAGCATCGGCGTATCGCTGAACGCCTGCATCCAGAAGCCGATGGTTCCGGGGGCGAAGACGCGCTGGCCGGGAATGTGGCCGCCGAGCCAGCGCGAGATTTCGTATTCCACGGTGGAGCGGATGGCGATGGGTTTCTCGATGTCTTGGGCGCGGCGGTGCTGGTGGATGGCGATGGGGAGGGCCAGGGCCAGGGCGGCTGCGAGTATCACGCGCATTCTAGTATTGCTGTAAACCACTCCCTCACGGTCGTGGCTCCGATCGGAGCCGCGCGCGTCAGCAAGCGGTTTCCCGATATCACCGGATATCGCGGCCGGAGAACTGGCCCGTGTAGTCTTCCCCGCCAGCAGCGCCGCCGCCAGCCAGAAGGCCATATCCATTTCCAGGTGGTAGCGCTCGGGCTGTGGAACGATCGAGAGCTTGAACCAGTAGGCGCACAGCGTAATGGCGCCGGTAAGATACGCCAGCAGGATGGCGAACCTTGCGCGCGGCTCCGCTTGCGCTTTCCGCAATCCCCACGCCAGCAGCAGCGCGCCGGCAAGGAACGCGGCTTCCAATAAATGGTTGGGCTTATATCCGCCGGCTACCAGGGGCGCGTTCGCCATGATGGTGGCGATGGTGGAGGGTGTCACGAATGGCGCTGCCAGCGCGTAAGCCCAGACTGCCATCGCGGCCATCCGCGCCCATAGCGGGAGCCACGCGGCGCTGAAACCCGCGAGTACGTACGCGCCTGCGATGAGCGCCAGCGCGAAGCCGCCGATCCAATTGCTGAGAACTACCGCCGCCATGGCGAGCGCGGCGCCAAAGTACCAACCTGGACGGCGCCGCTGCAACGCGGTATGCATCAAGCCGAGAGCTAGCGGCAGCAGCGTCAGCGAGGCAATGTGCGGGCCTTCTCCCCAACGGACCATGGCGTCGAGGCGGCATGGCGCGAACCATCCTCCGATATCGTGGCGCAGCTCGGGACCCAGCCAGATGGATGGCGAGAGCAGCGAGTAGCCAAGACACGCGAGAAACGCAGGCAACCGATCGGCGCCCATGCGCCGCGCGGCCCAGTAGAGCGCCACCGGGCCAAGCGAGTACAGGGTCGCGGTGACGGCGTGATAGGCCAGTCCGATATCGATGCGGCCCAAGCCCGAAACCGCGGCTACCAGCGTGTGCAGCAGCGGCGGGTAAGAATCGGGAAACGGAATGCCGCCGTACCAGAGCGGCATCCAGGTCAGATCGGGAAAATGATCGCGGATGTAGCGCGCCAGGCCAATGAAGGCCCCTTCGATGGAAGGCATCTGCGCGATGTAATCGGAATGAAAGAGGCGCAGGGTTACGAAGGCATTGACGGAGAATAACACCGGACAGGCCAGGAGGCCTGTCCCACCAGATCCCCTAGAAAGTGAAACTCAGGCCTCCGCGCACGCTACGCGGATTCTGTACCAGCAGGATGTGCTGGCCCCCGATGCAGTTCAGCGGCAGATAGCCCTGCGCGAGCATGTTGCGTATATCGGCGGTGGCCTCCACATGGCGCCGGAAACCGGGAATAGGCTGGCGGATGTAAACGTTAAGCCCCGGCAGCGGCTGCATGGAATCGGCGGCGTAAAGATTGCCTGCCATCACGGCGCGGCGGTCGCCGGTCCACTGATAGCTGGCAATGAGGCGCGTGCCCGTCCGCGGCAAGACGCCCGAGAAGCGCGTGGTAGCGGCGTACCGCCTGCCAGTGTGGATCATGGAGCGCAAGTCGTCGGGGTTATTACCGGCCACTTCACTCGCGTCCGCCGTGAGCGCGCCGTTATCGCTGTAAATCATGGCGACGCTGGCGTTGCTTCCCAAATTTTGCGTTACCGAAGCCGCGTAACCATTGTTCTGAAAGTTGCCCGCATCGAACACCGAGGTGCCGGCGAAGACATCGGGCAAAACGTTGCCCGTGAAAAATCCCGCCGGGGCCACCATGGTGATGGCGGCGTTGGCGACGTACTGGCGGTAGACCGAGCCGCTGTAAGTGCGCGATCCGGCTTTGTGCGCATAAACGATTTCGTACTCTTCGCCGCGCTGCATCTCCGTCTTGCCATTCAGAAGCGACATGCGCGGGAAGACGCCCAAGCCGTCGATATCCCGCTTCAGGGACCCGTCTTCCGGCGATACGCCGCCGTTATCGGACAGGTTATCCGGCGGGGGGCTGTTCGGCCGCGGATTGCCGGAACTGTATGCGATCTCAAGGCTGTTGTTTTCGTCCGCGGCATACTTCAAGCGCACGTAGGGGCTGTAGTAGTTGGAATGATCCACAAACGAGATCGAATCCATCGTGAAGCCATACAGCAAAACGACATTGTCGCCAACTCGATACTGGTCGTCCACGCTCACCGAAAGATTGCGCATCAGGGGCAGCGCGGCGCCGTCCGGACCGGCGATCGCGGGCATCAGCGTCTGCCGCATGGTAACGGAAATTTCGGGCGTATCATCGGCGATCCGGCGGCTATAGGTTGTGCGAAACGCAGCGGTGGGAACGCCGGTGGCGGAGCCGTATCCAAGGTTTCCGGCGAACTGCAGCACGCTGTTGCCGTATAGAGAGGTCTCAAGCGCGAAGGTTGTGCCCAGATCGGCTTCCGTGCCCGTTCCGGTGGTTAACGGGCCATCCCCAGCCGACACCAGCAGCAATCCGCGTGTCTCTGAGAACACGGCGGCGTGTCCGGTTGTAGACGCCGGGGCCGCAGCGTCAGACGCAGAGGCGGTGCCCGGATCGACTAACCTTAAGACCGGGCGCGTGGAAGAGGCGCTGCGAAGCACCCATTTCCAGTCGTCGGTCATGATGTTGCCGCTCTCCAGGGCCGGATAGGCAAATTGGATGCTGCTGAACAGCGTGCTCAAATTCACATTCAAGACGCTTCGCATGCCGGGCTGAACCAGAATTTCCTTAGTGGCGGGAACGAACGAAGCCA
Source organism: Bryobacterales bacterium (assembly GCA_003135055.1). GTDB lineage: Bacteria > Acidobacteriota > Terriglobia > Bryobacterales > Bryobacteraceae > PALSA-243. The sequence continues at coordinate 52,101 of PLDF01000478.1, forward strand.
GCGAAACCTTCACGGAGTAGGGCGCGGGAACCAGACCCAGGAGCCTGAATTCGCCGTGATCGTCGGTCAGGACTTTCCCGATGAGGCGCTGCTGGCGGTTATATAAGATCACCGTCGCGCCCATCTGTGGAATGCCCGCCGTGCCGCGGACTATGCCAGCGATGGCTCCGGAGAGCGGAAGCGCTTCGGCAGCCCCAGCCCAGCGTGGGCCGCCAAGGCACGCCATTCCCGCGAATAGCAACGCAACCGTTTTTGGCGTCTTCTTCTCCAAAATCCGCGCGCTTCCCAACCGAATCCAACCGTTTCGGGCTGATCGACCGAAACGGGCCAATCCGCTCAATTTCAGGTTACCGTAAATTGGGCCGTCAAGGGGAGCGATTGATTACGTTTCTTATCGGTGACCTTCACCCTTAAAGTGTACGAACCCGGGGTCAGCTTCCAGTCCTTGACACTCAGAAATTTCTCGACTGTGACCTGGCTGGCGTTGGCTTCCGGTATCTGGCCCAAATCCTCGCTAAAGTCGAAAATCTTGTCGGCCGACCCGGTATGCGTCAGCTCGTAGCTGATCTGGCCCGAGGGCTTGTGGGTATTCTCATCGGGCCCGAAGTTGTAGACCTTAAAATAGATGCCGATTTTTTCTTCCTGCTTGAAGCTGTTGCCAAGGCGCGGCCGGACCTTGGTATCGCCCAGCACGAACATACCGGTGCCAATGCTCTTGTCGGGCACGTGCTCCATGATGTCGGCGAGAATGAGCGAGCTAGCGCTGAGCTTATCGGGATCCATCCGCGGCACGGTAATGGCCTGCTCCATAATGGCGACATTGCCCGCCACCACATCCTTCGCCACCACGCTCAGCCGGAACGTCCCCGGCGGCAGCGGAATCGCCTTCTGATAGATGGACCTGTTCTGGCTGAGCTGCTGGAGCATGGATGGCGAAATCGCGATGTTGACGGGGTCGTCGAAGGGCGTTGCCACCCGGCGATGGGTCATGCTGGTGATCCGGCCCAGGATTTCCAGCTCCGCCTTCTGCACGCCGTCCTTGGAACGGAACTGCAGATCCTTGTTGTCGAACTGAACCGTGACCGTCGCGATCACCGAAGCGTCGGTGATGGGGAAATAATCCACGCGCACCTTCATGGGCAAGATATTGTAGCTGATCTTCGATTTGATATCCGCTTCCAGGTCGGTCAGCTTGATCTTCGGCGCCTGCTGCAGCTTGGCGAACTGCTCGATGCGGTTGAATTCGTTCATGCTCTCCGGCTGGCCGCCGAAGGCTTGGCCCAAGTGCGTGCCGTCGGTATTATTGAAGCGCTGGGTTTTGTCGGAGAGGCCCATCTGTTCCATCATGGTGAGGCCGGCGCCGGGGACATAGAGCAGCGCATCCTTTTCCGAAGGATCGCTGGTCATACGGAATTCGCCCGACATGGTGGGGTCGACGAACTCGATGATGATGTTGTTGCCGATGCCGTCTATATAGCGATAGCGCCACTGCTGGAAGGGGAACGTGGAGGTTTCACCGCCGCCCTCTTCCGGAGGCCGCTCATAGAAGCCGCCCGAGGAGTGGTCTTCAATCTCATCCGGAGGTCCGAAGGTGATGTAGATGCGGCCGCGGTCCGTCTTCCAACCGGGGATGCCCGAGGCGTAATGCTCGTTGGCATACGCGATGCGGCGATAGTGCTCTTCCTTAAACTCGTTCTCTTCGGTATCGGGCGTGGGGTCGCGGCGCAGCCAGAACTGCTCGATGAACTGCTCGCGCTCCTCGTCGTTGTTCGCCTGCTTGAACGCGGAGCGCTCTTCGTCCGTGATGATGTAAGCCACATCCTCGTTCAACCACTTCTTGTATGGCGTTGCCAGCTCTTCGCGCGCCTTCTTTTCCTTGGCTTTGCGCTGCTTCTCCGTCATTGGCCGGGCATTTGTCTCGCTCTGCGCCGGCGGGGCGGCCGGCTGTTGGTTCGCGGGGGGAGTGGTTTGCTGCTGCGGTCCCGCAAGAGACAGCCCTAGCAGAATGGAAATGGAAACACCGACTATGGAAAGGCGTGTAGCGTTCATACGGCGCACTGCTCACTGCACTGATTGGAATCGACTGCCATCTATTGTAGATCCTAATGCTTGCACCGGTCAATCCGTGAAGGCCGGTCACACTGTGCCGCGAAAGGTAGCCACAGGTTTTCGGGAGATGTTAACTGCTTATTTTCAACGGATTACAGATGTGGAGCGAGCCCAGGGCCTGGCGTAGAGTAGCCAGCACGTTTCCAATCGCATATTTGCCGGATCAAAGCCAATTGCTTAACGGCCCGCTGAGGCAGTGACAGCGTCACATAGTTTCACTCGCAGATTTGCCGGACCGAAGCCGAGCGCTCGGCGCGGCTCGGAAGACGCAGCCCATGGGGCCGCGCTACTGGCACGCGGATTGCTCATCTGAAGAGTGGAGGGCATGGCAATGGCAGCCATAGTGATTGTGGGAGCGGTGGTGGGAAGCTTTGCGGGAGCGTTCGTGCTGCAGAAGGCTGCGCTCGAAGGATTGTTCCGCATGATGAACGCAGACCGCCGCACCCGCCGCGAATGACGCTTCCGGGGGTGGCAACTCGCTATTTCCGCGAGCCGCGCTGCGGGTTCTTCAACTGCGACTGGCGCATCTTGGCCTTCTTCCGTTTGGGCTTGCTGATCACAAAAGTGCCGCTGCCCAGATACTCCGCTTTGAAAAGTTTATCTTCCGCCATAATTGATCCTTCATTGTACCGCGCATTATCCTGAAACCAGATGCCCAAAAAACCGGGAGTCCGGGCGGTTGCCGCCTGGTTTTCCCTTTTCCTCTGCTTCCTGCAGGCGGCGCCGGCCTCAGACCAAAGCCCCGTATGCAATCAAGTGCCGGCGATCCTGGCGGAACTGACCGAAATTACCGGCATGAAGCTGCATCACCCGGTTCCCTGCGCCTTGATCAGCAAGGACGACGTCAACAAGTTCCTCAAGGATCGCGTCAAGAAAGCGGAGAAACCCAACGAGATCCGCGCCGAAGAGCTGACGCTGAAGAAATTCGGTTTTATTCCCGCCGATTTCGATCTGGCCAAGAACATGGTGGATCTGCTGACCGAACAGGCCGCTGCATTTTACGACTATAACAAGAAGAAGCTGTTTCTCACCGAAACCACCTCGGCCGAATCGCAGGCGCCGGTGCTGGCGCACGAGTTGGCGCATGCGCTGGCCGATCAGAATTACAATCTGGCGAAGTTCATCGACCAAGGACGCAAGAGCGACGACGGGTCCGCCGCGCGGTTGGCTGTGATGGAGGGGCAAGCCACATGGCTGATGTCGGAGTTCCTGGCGCGCAAAAGCGGTCAGTCGCTGAAGAACTCGCCGGCCCTGGTGGAGATGATGAGCAAGCTGAGCGATTCGAGCGGCGGCCAGTATCCGGTGTTCGAGAACGAGCCGCTCTACCTGCGCGAGACGCTGGTGTTCCCGTATACCAAGGGCTTGCTGTTTCAGAACGCCGTATTGCAACGCGACGGCCGCCGGAGCTTCGGCGAAGTCTTCGACCACCCGCCGGTCTCGACGCAGCAGATCATGCAGCCCGATACGTACTTCAAGGGAACCAAACCCACCGACCCGAAATTGCCGGACCCGAAACTGCCGCGCGGCTACAAGAGCCTGGTGGGCGGAAGCGGAACGTTGGGCGAGTTGGAGCATCACATCCTGCTGGCGCAATATCTGGATGCAGCCGCGGCGGACGAAATCGCGCCGCATTGGCGCGGCTGCAACTTCGAGCTGGTGGAAAACAAGCAGGCCGGGCGCGTGGCGCTTCTCTACGCCGTGGAGTGGGATAGCGAAGACATCGCGCGGCGATATTTCGAGGCCTACCGCCAGGCGATGAAGAAAAAATGGAAGCAGATGACGGTCGCCTCGGAATCGGTGGACCAGATAGACGGCTCCGGCGACGACGGCCGTTTCCAGTTGCGGCGCACCGGCGCCACGGTGACCAGCGTGGAAGGGCTCGAAGGTGCGGTAAACTGAGAGTATGCGTACATTTCTCGCGGCCATTCCGTGTCTTGCCGTTCTGTTTCTTACGGCGATCGCCTCCGACGCGGCCTCACTACCGCGGAAAGCGGCCGAGCTACAGATTCAGATGAACGGCGCCAAGCCGATCGAATTGAGCGAATACCGCGGCAAACCGGTGGTGCTGGCGTTCATTCTCACCACCTGTACGCATTGCCAGTATACCACCGGGCTGCTGGTGAAACTGCAAACCGAATTCGTATCCAAGGGATTGCAGGTCATCGAGTGCGCCGTCAATGACGGCGCGGCGGCCGATGTGCCGAGCTTCATCAAGCGCTTCCAGACCAATTTTCCAGTCGGCTACAGCACCGATCAGGTTGGCGTACTGAGCTTCCTGCAACATCCGCAGACCGCGATTCCGCACATGCCCATGCTGGCGTTCATCGACCGGCACGGCGTCATCCGCGACCAGTATCAGGGCATCGATGCGATGCTGAGCGACGAGGCCACGCAGGAAGAAAACCTCCGGGCGGAGATCTTGAAGCTGATTGCGATACGGTAATGGGGCGGACCCCCCTGGTCCGCGTAGGCGTTGAAATAAGGCTGCTGCCAAGGTTCCGCAATGGGGCTTAGGCTCGTCTTGGCCTAACCTCTGTTGTTGCGGTCGCTAGCTCCCAGAGCCGGCCCTCTTGGGTTCTTGCTGCTGGGAACGGGATTTCGGGACAGTTGGCCGGCCGGTGCGTCATTTCCCAGTTAGCCGTATCTGGGGGCTGCGGCCCGTCAGTCGGCGACTCTCGCTGCCGAGTGCCGTCTCTCTCTCGCCGACAATCGCATCGGCCAATCTCAAGAATGGTCCGCGCGTTAAAGTAAAGGTTGGCAACTGCGGGCACCAGATCATGGACCTTGGCGAACTTCGAAATATCGAAGATGCAATCAGGATTGGCGCTGACCTTCGTCACTGTTGGTTTCGCGGCCACTCAAGAATCTTCGGTTCGCTTCTGCCAAGTGTGCACCGCGCGCCTTTCTTCTCTGCGCGAGAGAACATCGAGTTCTGGGCAGGGCAACGCTTCCGTCTAAGGGCCGCGTCGTATAAAGCCGACTTGCCCAAGTGGGATGATCATGTCTCTTGGTTGCTGCTGATGCAGCACCATTGTGCTCCGACACGACTCCTGGACTGGACCGAGAATGTACTTGTGGCACTTTACTTCGCGGTGTCCAACACCGAGAGTGAAGACGGCGAGCTGTGGTGTATGAACCACGGAGAGTTGAACTGGCGCAGCGCGGACTGGAAAGCTTGCTTTCCGGACAACCCTCCAATACGGTACCTTGCAGCAGCAGCATTCCTAGGCAAGGAGGAGCTAGCCAGGTTTGCAACTGAGATACGCTGCCCGACGATCAATGGGCCGCTCGCCCTTATTCCGCCTTTCCAGTTTCCCCGCATGGCAGCACAGATGAGCAGGTTCACGATTCACACTTCGACGGATTCTCAGGAGCAGATCGAGTTCTTACTGCAAGGGCCGTCATCCCTCGTTCGGTATGTCGTCCCAGCGAACGCTAAAAAAAGTCTGTCCGGACATCTCGCTCGGCTGGGGTTCTCGCACGAAACCCTATATCGCAGCCTGGACGCGCTTGGACGGACCATTAGAGACGAAATCGTAGAGGCCGACTTTGACATTGAGCCACCGCCTGAATTTGGCGAAACGCACTAAGCGGATGGAATAGTTGGCAGTTGGCCCTATAACGCCGGGCTCGTAGATGTGTGTCGGTCGACATGAGCCCCAAGTCCTCTGGAGGAAACCGGGTCCCCCCTGGACCCGCTCTTCGCTACGCCACTTCACCCTCATTTGATCCCCAAAAAAGGCCGACGAGGGCGTCGGCCGCGGACCAGGGGGGCCGCCCTACTAAAACTAAAGCTTGGCCAGCACTTGTTCCAGGTGCGCGGCATCGGGCACGCTGCCCTGTGCGATTCTGGCATTGCCGCCGCCGCGTCCGCCGGCTTCGGCGATCGCAGCCTTGAGCGCCTTGCCGGCGTCGATTCCGGAATCCTCCGACACCGCGAACACGACCGACGGCGGCTCGGCCAGCGTGGCCGTGAATATGGCTTTCGACTGCGCGGTGAAGTTCTGCGCCACGGCGCGCAGCTCATCGAGGCTGCCGCGCGCAGACCGCTGCGAGACGCGGCGGAATCCATCGGCCTCCTGGCCGAGCGAGCGCCATGTCGTCCACCGCGACATCCCGGCAGTCAGCAAAGCTAAGGCCATCAGGGATATGCCGCCGACGCCGCAAAAGAGCCAATCAGAGATTGGGTAGCACGCACCACAAGACCAGCCATGCCACTGACGCCAGCAGAGTCCGTGCAAAAGCTGGCCGCGCCTGAACCCGCTACGCAAGCGCAGCGCCTGTAGCCGGTTCAGCTAAAATGAGAAAGCCAACCCAAGGGACCAGCGACGAATGACACCAGAAGAGAGATACGCCAAAATCGACGAGCGCCTCGACGCAATAGCCATGCACCTCGAACTAACCTCAGCAATGGTGCATGACAACGAAACCCGATTCGAGGCACAGATGGGCAGGATTCTCACAATCGTGGAAAGCCTCGCCAACACCGCCGCAGACCACCAGCGCCGCATCGAGCGACTCGAAGACAAGTAACACGAACCGCGCGTCCAGGCCGAGTTCCGCAGCGGCGCCAAGCCGATCGAATTGAGCGAATACCGCGGCAAACCGGTGGTGCTGGCGTTCATTCTGACCACCTGTACGCATTGCCAGTACACCACCGGGCTGCTGGTGAAACTGCAAACCGAATTCGTATCCAAGGGATTGCAGGTTATCGAGTGTGCCGTCAATGACGGCGCGGCGGCCGATGTGCCGAGCTTCGTCAAGCGCTTCCAGACCAATTTTCCAGTGGGCTACAGCACCGATCAAGTTGGCGTACTGAGCTTCCTGCAACATCCGCAGACCGCCATTCCGCATATGCCCATGCTGGCGTTCATCGACCGGCACGGCGTCATCCGCGACCAGTATCAAGGCATCGATGCGATGCTGAGCGACGAGGCCACGCAGGAAGAGAACTTACTTGCGGGCGGAGATCGTGAAACTGCTGGCGATTCGGTAAGTGGGGGCGGGGCTTGGCAGGGTCTGAGCCGCGCTTGAGTGTTCGTTCGCGGTCGGCGAATTGTAAGCGATGCTTGCGGCTTTATTTGGCAGGCCGCGGGCCGGCCAGGAGGGCCGCCCTACTAAGCACCTGTTCCAGGTGCGCGGCATCGGGCACGCTGCCTTGCGCGATTCTGGCATTGCCCCCTCCGCGTCCTCCTGCTTCGGCGAGCGCGGCTTTCAGCGCTTTCCCGGCGTCGATTCCGGAATCATCCGACACCGCGAAAAGCACCGACGGCGGCTCCGCCAGCGTGGCCGTGAATATGGCCTTCGGCTGCGCCGTGAAGTTCTGCGCCACGGCGCGCAGCTCTTCGAGGCTGCCGCGCGCAGCCCGCTGCGAGACGCGGCGGAATCCATCGGAATCGGGCGCGGTGTTGCGATACAATTCGCTGCCGCGATAGGCCGCAAGGTCGAGTTCCAGCTTGCGGTGAGCCTTCTCGGCTGCGCGCGCGGCTTCCATTTGCGCCGCGAGCATGGCCGGCACTTCATCGAGCGGCGAAGAGAAAAGCTGCGCGGCTTTCGAGAGCGCTTCGAAATCGGCGCGGGCGCGGCCCACGGCGCGCGATCCGCAAAGAAATTCCACGCGCACGGTCTGGCGGATCTTATCGAGCTTGCGGATCAGGATCGGCCCAATCTCGCCGGTGGAGCGCACGTGCGTACCTCCGCAAGCGCTGCGGTCAAGCCCGTCAATCGAGACGATGCGCAGCGTGCCATCGCGATCCGATGGCTTGCGCAGACCGTGCACCTCGGCGGCGTTCTGAAACTCCACAGCGACCGGGCGATTCTCGAAGACCACCTGGTTGGCGCGACGCTCGGCTTCAAGAATAGTGCGCGGCTCCACAGGGCCGCCTTCGATATCGATGGTGGCGCTCTCCGCGCCCAGGTGAAAACTGACGGTCTTGAGGTGGAACAACTCTTCGAAGACAGCCGAGAGCAGGTGCTGGCCGGTGTGCTGCTGCATGTGGTCGAAGCGGCGAGCCCAATCGACGGCGCACTCGACGGTGGCGGCTTCCACGGGGCTTGCCTCCACAACCCCTGGCTCCACAATCCCCGCGAGCTTGTGAGCGATGCGCTCGTCTTCATCGACGACGTCGAGCACGGCGACGCCCGCGATGGAGCCAGTATCGAACGGCTGCCCGCCGGATGTGGGATAGAACGCGGTGCGGTCCAGGTATATGGTACGTCCGTCATCGGTGCGGCCGGTGATGCGCGCGGTGAAGTGGCGCAGGTAGGAATCGGTGTAGTAAAGGCGTTCGGTCATGGAGACATTGCTATTTTGACAGATGGCCGGACAGATGGGCGAGCTTGCGAAGGCGGCGGGAGGCTTAAGCGGAGGAGTCGCTCCTGCCAAGGCGCGCCCTGCAAATGCCCGGCAGCAACGTTTTCCGCTGTCACGCCCATGGAATCGATCGTGCGTATATGCGAATATCGCGTATTAGGGCGATATTCGCGCAATCCATGAATTTTCTAAGCCTGTCCGACGCTGTTTCCGAGTACGTCCGGGATGGCTACCAAGTCGCGCTGGAAGGCTTCACTCATCTGATTCCATTCGCCGCCGGCCATGAGATCATCCGGCAAGGCCGCCGCAACCTGACGCTGATCCGCATGACGCCGGACTTGCTCTACGACCAGATGATCGGTATGGGCACGGCGCAAAAACTGATATTCTCGTGGGGCGGAAATCCGGGCGTTGGCTCCCTGCACCGGTTTCGCGATGCGGTGGAGCGCGGGTGGCCGCAACCGCTCGAAATCGTGGAACACAGCCACGCCGGGATGGCCAGCGCCTATGAAGCAGGGGCCGCGGGATTGCCCTGCGCCTTTTTCCGAGGGTATCGAGGAAGCGATCTGCCGAGCGTCAATCCGCAAATCCGGTTCGTGACGTGCCCGTTTAGCGGTGAGGAACTGGCCTGCATCCCTTCGATCCGGCCGGACGCCGCCATCGTCCACGCGCAAAAGGCCGACCGCGAAGGGAACGTGCTGATCGAGGGGATTGTCGGCGTACAGAAAGAAGCCGTGCTGGCCGCACGCCACTCGGTAGCGACGGTGGAAGAGATCGTGGACGACTTTGGCCCGCGGAGCTCGAACGCAGTCATTCTGCCCGCCTGGACGCTGAGCGCGGTGGCGGTAGCGCGGGGCGGAGCGCGCCCGTCCTATGCGCACGGCTACTATTCGCGGGACAATGCCTTCTACATAGAGTGGGACGAGATCGCAAGAGAACGCGATCGTTTCCAGGCTTGGATGCAACAGAACATTCTGGGGGCCAAGGCGCCGTAATGACCTATTCGCCGGTGGAGATGATGTCTGTGACGGCGGCACGCGCCCTGCAAAACCAAGACGTCTGTTTTGTCGGCATCGGCCTGCCTTCCGCGGCCTGCAATCTGGCTAGACTAACGCACGCCCCCGAGATCAAACTAATCTACGAATCGGGTACGCTGAGAACCCGGCCCGACGTGCTGCCACTTTCAATCGGCGACGGCGAATTGTGCGAGACCGCGTTGACTACGGTATCGGTGCCGGAGATCTTTCGCTACTGGCTGCAGGGCGGCCGGATTTCCGTAGGCTTCCTGGGGGGCGCCCAGGTCGATCGTTTCGGGAATCTCAACAGCACGGTCATCGGAGATTACCGAAAGCCCAAGGTCCGCCTTCCGGGCAGCGGCGGCGCCACAGAGATCGCCACGAGCTGCGGCCAGGTTTTCATTGTCATGGCGCAAGGCCCGCGGAGTTTTGTGAAACACGTCGATTTCCTGACCACGCTCGGGCATGGCCGGACCGGACGGGAGCGGCGCGAATTAGGAATCGCGACGAAGGGTCCGGTATTACTTGTGACGGACTTGTGCGTGATGCGGCCGGAAGAAGAAACGCACGAGATGATAGTGAGGAGCCTGCATCCAGGGACTACCCGTGCCCAGGTGAGCGAAGCGACCGGTTGGGATCTGCGGTTTGCGGAAGAAGTTACGGAGACTACGCCGCCTTCGGCGGAGGAATTGGAAGTGTTGCGAGAACTGCACGCGCGGACGGCGCGAGCCCACGGGGCGGCGGGAGGCGGTGAATGACGGAATACCCAAGAACGAAGTCTCGCAGCCAGCCGGACTATCTGTACCAGAGTTACAAATCCACGATCGAACGGGCGCCCTCGCAACCGCTAATCCGGATACCGCACACTCTCAGCGAGCTGACCGGCCCGGTCTATGGGAACCATCCGCTCGGCGGGACCGACAACGATCTAACCCGCCACTACCCGGAGCCGCCACAAGGCGAGCGCATCATAGTCGCCGGGCGCATACTCGACGAGGATGGACGTGGCGTACCGCACGCGCTGGTTGAGATTTGGCAGGCCAATGCGGCGGGCCGATACCGTCACACGCGAGACAATCACCCCGCGCCGCTCGATCCGAATTTCCTGGGCGCGGGACGGACGATCGCCGACGAGGCAGGAAACTACCGGTTCCTCACCGTCAAGCCGGGAGCCTATCCCTGGGGCAATCATCACAACGCCTGGCGGCCGGCCCACATCCATTTTTCGCTCTTCGGGCCGGCCTTTCTCACTCGACTGGTCACGCAGATGTATTTTCCGAAGGACCCATTGATACCGTTCGACCCGATTCTGCAGTCGATACCGGACGAAGCGGCTAGAGAACGGCTCGTCTCAGCCTTCGATTTGTCTCTGACCGAGGCGGCATGGGCGCTGGGCTATCGTTTTGACATCGTGCTGCGGGGGAGACGATCGACGCCCTTCGAAGGCGGCCCCGCGTGACCCCCAGCGCTTCGCAGACTGTCGGTCCATTCTTCAACTACGCCCTGACGGCGGACCCGTCGCTTGGCATCCTCGCCCATCCGGGAGCGGAAGGCGAACGTATCCAACTCACGTTTCGCATCGTGGATGGCAACGGCGAGCCCACACCCGCGGATTCCCTGATCGAGCTTTGGCAGGCCGACTCGCGAGGGTGTTATCGTCATCCAGCCGACCCTCACGCCGCCGAAGCCGACCCGAACTTTTGCGGCTTCGGCCGGCTCGCGACCGACGGCAACGGCGCCTGCACGTTTGAGACGGTAAAGCCGGGATCCATCGCGCCGGCCTTCGGGAGCGGCATGCAGGCTCCGCACATCAACGTAGCGGTGTTTGCGCGCGGCCTCTTGAAGCAACTCTACACCCGCGTGTATTTCGCGGGCGAACCGTTGAATGCGTCGGACCCCATACTGGCGCTGGCGCCGGAACACCGGCGCGCAACTCTGGTAGCGAGAGCTTTACCGGATAGCGGCAACGCGTGGTTCTTTGAGATTCGTCTGCAGGGCGCCGCGGAGACCGTCTTCTTCGACGTATAGACTCAAACCATGTCACCGCGATTGATTGAGAGCCTCGCTGCCACCGAACGCCTGTCGGAGATCTTCTCGGATCGGACCGTACTCCAGGCCATGCTCGATTTTGAATCGGCTTTGGCGAGGGCTGAAGCTCGATCGGGGCTGATTCCCGCAGAAGCGGCGGCGGCGATCGCAGAGGCATCCGTGGCCGATGGCTTTGACATTCCGGAACTGGTCCGCAACGGATTGCGCGCCGGTACTCCGGCAATTCCGTTGGTGCGTGCGCTGACGGAGAGGGTTCGCGCGCGGAACCCGCCGGCCGCTGGATTTGTGCACTGGGGGGCTACCAGCCAGGACGTGACCGATACCGCGCTGGTTCTGATGCTGGCCGGTTGCCGCCAGGTTTTCGAGCACGACCACAATCGCGTGGCGTGCGCACTGCACCGGCTTTCCGACGAACACGCCAACAGCGTGATGCTGGGACGGACACTGCTGCAGCCGGCGCCGCCAATCACTTTCGGGCTCAAGGCCGCGGGCTGGCACGCTTCTATTCGCCGCGGGTGGTCCCGCGTAGCGTCCCGATTCGACGAGGCGGCGTACCTGCAGTTCGGTGGCGCCAGCGGAACGCTCGCCGCGTTGGGAGACCGCGGCGCCGCGGTAGCCGACGTGCTGGCGCTCGAACTCAACCTGAAATGCCCCGACGCTCCCTGGCACGGGCATCGCGACCGCCTCGCAGCCCTGATGGCAGCCCTCAGCATCTACACGGCAAGCCTCGGCAAGATGGCTCTCGATATCGCGCTGCTGATGCAGCACGAGGTCGGGGAAGTTTCCGAGCCCGGCGGCCGGGGAAGGGGCGGGTCTTCCACCATGCCCCACAAGCGCAATCCGACCGCCTGCACCTTGTCGATCGCGGCAGCGAAACGCACCCCCGGACTGCTCTCTAACTTTCTGGCCGGCATGCTTCAGGAGCACGAAAGAGGGGCCGGTGGCTGGCAGTCGGAATGGTCGACTGTCGAGGCTCTGATGCAGGCGGCGGGCATCGCGCTGGAATCGATGGTGGAAGTCGCCGAGGGTCTTACGGTGGATGTTGCCCGAATGCGAAGCAATATCGACGCGACAAACGGGGAAGTGTTCGCGGAAAAGGCGATGATGTCGCTCGCGAGGGAAATGGGGCGGGATGCGGCCCATGGCGCGGTAGAGGAGAGCGTCCGGAAAACCGGATCGCCTCCGGATCTTCCCGGACTGCGTGAGCCCGAGGGGTATCTGGGCAGCTCCGAGATTTTCCGCCGGCGCCAGTTGGGGGAAGAATAGCCATGCCCTTCGCCGATTCCAAAGGGTGCGGAATTTACTGCCGGCTGGAAGGTTTTCCCAGCCAGCCCCTACTGGTTCTGGCGCACTCCTTAGGGACAGATCATGGCATGTGGGACCCGCAAATGCCGGCGCTTCTGACGCGCTTCCGGATTCTAAGGCTGGATCTGCGGGGCCACGGCGCTTCCGCGGCTCCGGCCGGGGACTATACGATCGCCCAGCTTGGGTGCGACGTATTGGCGGCAGTGGATGCATGCGGCTACGACCAGTTCAGCTACTGCGGTCTATCGCTGGGCGGAATGATTGGCCAGTGGCTCGGCTTCCATGCGGGAGGGCGTTTGCAACGGCTTGTCCTCGCCAATACTTCGCCGCGCGTGGCCGATCCAAGCCTATTTGAAACCCGCCGCCGGACCGTGCTCGAACACGGCATGCGCGCCATTGAAGATGCCGTGATGCAGCGTTTCTTCTCTGCCCGCACGCTGGCGTCGGCCAATCCGGTTGCGGAATCGATCCGCGCCGTGCTGTTGACAACCGCCCCCACGGGATACGCGGGCTGCTGCGCTGCGATTCGCGACATGGATCACCGGCCATTGCTGGCGGACATCAAGGCGCCCGTCCTGGTGATTGGCGGGGACGACGACGCATCGACGCCATGGATTGGGCACGGCCAAGTTCTGGCCCAGGGCATACCAGGCGCTCGATCGGTGAAGCTTGCAGGCGCGCATCTTTCAAACGTGGAACGGCCATCGTCGTTCACAAGCGCGCTGTTCGACTTTCTACTGCCCACGCCGCAGGGCGATACTATGGCCGCCGGATTGGCGGCGAGGCGCTCGGTTCTGGGCGATGCGCATGTGGACCGCGCGCTTGCCGGCGCCAGCGAATTCACGGGCGAGTTTCAGGAGATGATTACTCGCTATGCGTGGGGCGCCGTGTGGACCAGACCCGGTCTGGCGCCGCATGTAAGACGGTTGCTTGTCCTGGCTATGACGGCCTCACTCGGCCGCTGGGAAGAATTTCGGCTACACGTGCGAACCGGCCTGGCATCGGAACTGGAGATGGCGGATCTCAAAGAAGTCCTGTTGCAGGTTGCGATCTACGCCGGCGTCCCCGCGGCCAATACCGGCTTTCATATCGCAGCCGAGGAAGCGCACCAGAAGAAAAAAAAGGAAACATGACAAGTAACGATTGCGGTCGCGGCGGCGATTACCGAATCGTAATCTGCGCGTAATCCCCGGCATCCGGAGACGATCGCGTGGAAACCGCTCCCTTACGGTCGTGGCTCCGATCGGAGCCGGGCGCCTGTCGGCAAGATCGCGTGCGCGGCGTTCTGGACGGAAGGCCGATCTTTGCCATTGAACAGTACGGTGAATCCCGGCGGTGGCCCGTTGAGAGGGCGCTCCTGGGAAACGCCGGGCGAAAACCTGCGGCCGCCAATGTGCCGATCCCGATCGACGCGATTCGCCTCATGGATGGCTACTATATCCGCTATCGCCGGACTTTGCTATGACGCTTCCGACGATGTCTTCCGATGGTTGCAGCGGCTCGAATGGCTGCGGCGGATCGAGTCGGCGCAAGGAACACCAAAGGGCTGCGGCGTTTTCGGCAGGAGGCGCTAGACGCTTCGGGGATTTCGCGGATCCGTCTCGATATTCTCTCCTGCCGCTCCCTTACTTCTTCGCCTTCTTCCCCGCAAAGATCGAAAGATCGATCGCATCCGCCATCGCCTGATACCCAGCGTCGTTCGGGTGCAGGTGGTCGCCGGGATCGAACTCCGCGCGAATCTTCTTCGGGTCGGCCGCGTCGCGCGTCGCCGCATCGAAATCGACCACCGCGTCGAACGCGCCGCTGGTCCGTATCCAGGTATTCAACGCCTCGCGGATCGCCTCGCCGTTCTCTCTGGAGTAGTTGGCCCCTCCATAAGGCGTCAGCGTGCAGCCGATCGCCTGGATGCCGTGCGTGTGCGCCTCGTCGACGATCTGCTTGTACGCGCCGATCAGCTCGTCGGCCGTCACCGCTTCTTCCGGCGCAGTGGCGGCATGGCCGATATCGTTGATGCCCTCGAGCAGCATCACCCACTTCACGCCGGATTGGCTCAGCACGTCGCGGTCGAAACGCGCCAGCGCGCTGGCGCCGGTCATGTCGCGCAGCACGCGGTTGCCGCCAATCCCCATGTTGGCTACGCCGATGTTGGCCGTCTCCTTCTTCGCTGCGAGCCTTGCCGCCAGCAGCGCGGGCCAACTGTGATTGGTCTCGGGAGTGGAGCGTGCGCCGTCGGTGATGGAATCGCCGTAAGCCACAATCAGCGCCGCGTCGGCGGGCGCCACGACATCGATGCCGGCCAGCCAGTAGTAGGCTTGCGTCTTGGTCGCATCCGCCAGCGCCGGCTCGGCGGTGACGTCGCCTTCCTTTATATAGGTGGTGTGCAGCGCGGTGGAATGATTGGTCTGAGGACCGGTCTCGCCGGGGAAGTAGAGACTCACCGCCAGATCGGCCAGCGGCGCGAAGTTGAAATCCACGGGGTCGCTCATGGTCACGATGCCCGGTCCGATGGCGCAGCCCGGTTTGCCGTTGAAGGAAAGCGCGCGGTCCGACGCTGGGACGATTTCGGAATCCTTACTCCGAATGGCGATATGGGCCGTTCCCAAGACCAGAGGCGCGCTTCCGAAGGCGTTCGAAATCTTGACCCGCACGCGCCGCCCGCCGATGCTGGCGCGCACCATCATGCGCACCGTCTGGTTATTGAACCCGCGCGCGTTGGCAGACTGGGCTCCGGCAGCGGCGGCTGGGGCCGGCGTGCGGACCAATAGTTGGGCGGTGGTCCAGGTGGCCACCCAATGTTCCTGCCCTTTGCTTTGCGCCTCGACCAAGGCGAAATGGCCCAGTGGCGCCAGCGCCAGCAGCATCGTCAACCGCAGCTTCATCGGACAATCTCCTCGCTTGCAAATTATACCGGTTGGCGGCGCATCCGCGGCCAAGCCTGGCGCTCGAGGGTCTGCTCGAGGGTGAAACTCCAGGAATCAATGCCTGCGCTTCGGTGTCTTGTGAGGCGCCGCAGCGGTATGCACCGTAGCGGCCGCGGTTTCAATCCGGCTCGGGTCCAGCTTGCTCAAGATCCTGTCCTTGATCCAATGCTCGTCCCACCACTCGCGCGGATTCGTCTGCACTCCGTCGATCTGCATGCTGAAGTGAAGATGAATGCCGCCCGCGAGGCCCGTCGAGCCTTCAAAGCCCATCGTCTGGCCGCGCTGGACCGCGTCGCCTACCTTCACGTCGATCTGGCGGAGGTGGCCATAGATGGATTGCAGCGCGTAACCGTGATCGACCACGATGCAGTTTCCATAGATGCCGAGATTCGCCGCCCATACCACGCGCCCGTCGTTGGCGGCGCGCACCGGCGTGTTGGCGTTGTCCGATAGATCGAAGCCGAGGTGTACCTGCTGGTCCACCTTCTTGCCGCGATACATGTAATTGCGGACGTCGGCGAAGTTGGCTTCCTCCTTACCCCAATGGATGAACGGCCCGTGCCACAGAATCTTCTCTTCCGTTTTGAAGCGCAGATCGGCAAGCTGCTGGTTGTTCCGGCGGCGCATCTCTCCATTGATCTTGAGGAATCGCGAAAGCAGATCCGGCCCCGGCGCCAGTTGTCCTGTCGGATCGACGGAGTTCACCAGCTTTTCCATCAACGCATCGTCCACCGGAAAATCGCGCACGCGGAATTTCTTGGGAAACAATTTGAACCAGAAGTGAGCGGTGGCCTCGGTCCCCGCCAGGTTGCGCGCGTAGACCAGCGGGATTACGTCGGGCGGCAGATCCCACGGATAGGCGAACATCGAAAAGCGCTGGGCGTCGCGAGGTGCGTCACCATGTGCGTCGCCATGTGCGTCACCGGCGGCGGCGGCGGCCCCCGGGCGTCCGGGCAGCGGGAAACTGCGGAACGAATAGGCGCCCACTTTCACGCCCGCTTCGCTCCACGAACCGCTGGGCGTGAACGTCACCAGCTCCATGCCGCCCTGATTGACATAGTGCTGCGCCTCGTCGGGGACGACTCGCGGCGGAGTCAGCACCACATCCACGTCAAACGCCGCCGTATCGGCGCTGGCGCGCATATCGTTCGAAATCGCTTCCACCACCAGCCGCGCCTTGCCTTCCTTCAGATTCGGCGCTTTGGTCTTGCCCGCGTCGAACATGTAGAGGCGCGGCGGCGCGCTTCGCTCCCAGAAGAAGCGGGTGGCGGGACTGGCTTGAGCGAACAGCGCGGATCGCACGCCGTTCTGCTCGATGTACGCCGTGAGCCGCCGCTCGCCGTGCGAATTGAATGCCTTCACCGTCACCGGCGTGCTGACGCCGATGGTCTTCACCGGCGGCGTCAGGCTCATCGTAGTGTGGCCCGACGTCACAAAGAGTGCAATTGTGCCCACAATCAGAACCAGAACCAACGCTATGATTACCTTCATTTTTTCAACCAGGAATCCACCCAATCGATCACCGTCTTGTACCAAAGCAGGCTGTTCTGCGGCTTCATCACCCAATGCCCTTCATCCGGAAAAACCATCAGCTTCGATGGAACCTTTTGCATTTGGAGCGCCGTGAAAAGCTGCAGGCTCTGCGGATACGGAATGCGAAAATCGAGCTCGCCGGTCACTACCAGCGTGGGCGTGTGGAAGTCTTTGACGTAGCTGCTGGGCGACCATTTCTGGTAGACTTCCGGCTTGTCCCACGGCGTGCCGCCCATTTCCCAAAGCGGGAACCATAGCTCCTCGGTGCCGCCGAATTCGCTGGTCAGATCGTAGACGCCGGCGTGCGAAACCAACGCCTTGAAGCGCTGCGTGTGACCCAAGATCCAATCGATCATGTAGCCGCCATAAGAGGCGCCCGCCGCGGCCATGCGGCTGCCGTCCGCGTAGGGAAGCTCGGCCACCACGTGGTCGGTCGCCGCCATGATGTCGTCGAACGGCTTGCCGCCCCAATCGCCGTTGATATCGTCGATGAACTTCTGCCCGTAACCGGTCGATCCGCGCGGGTTCGGCATCACCACCACGTATCCCGCGGCCGCGAAGACCTGCGCGTTCCAGCGGTAGCTCCAACCGTATCCCCAATTGCCCTGCGGCCCGCCGTGAAGCAACATCAGCACCGGGTACTTGCGCGAGGGCGCGAACCCATACGGCTTCACCACGAAGCTCTGCACGCGCGCGCCATCGGCCGTATCCACCCAGAACTCTTCGAGCGGCGTCAGTTGATACGCGCCCAGCGTCCGATCGTTCAGATGGGTCAGCGCTACCGGCGCGCCGCCCGACGATGCGGCGCGGTAGATCTCGGTGGGCGAGACGCCGGTCTGCTGGGTGTAGACCATGGTGCGGCCGTTGCGCGTCAACTGCATGTCGTCGAGCTCGCTATCGCCGCTGGCCACCCCGCGGATTTCGCCGCCGCCCACGGGGATCAGTTGAATCGCCTGGCGACCGCGGTCGGCCGTGGTGAAGAAGAGCGCGTTCGAATCCGGCGTCCATGTGAAGCTGTTCACCCACCGGTCCAGATTCTCCGTCAGGCCGGTGACGCGCCCGGTGGAGCGCTCGAGCAACATCAGGCGCCAGCGGTCGCTCTCATAGCCCGCGCGAAACTGCGCCCGCCACGCGATGTACTTGCCGTCGGGCGAATAGCGCGGGCTGGAATCGGCGCCCGGCACAGCCGTAATCTTGCGCGACTGGCCGCCGCCGATGGAGACCACGAACAGATCGGCGTTGGTGCTGACCGCCGGCACAGGGTCGGCATTCATGGAGTAGCAGACTTCGAGGCCATCCGGCGAAATATCGTAATCGTCGGGACTGCCCAGCGAAAACGGCGGAACATCGCGCGCGCCGGGCGTGAGGTCTTTCGGCGGGCCGCCGGTGACGGGCGTCACCATCAGGTGGCTGCGGCGCTTCGATTGCCACTCGGTCCAATGCCGGTAGAGCAGCTCGGTATAGATGCGCGCTTTCACCTTGTTGGCGGCGTCGGCGTCGATGTTCTTCTTGTTGCAGGCATCGTCGGCGCCGCACTCGGGATAGACGGCGCTGGTGAACAGCAGGTTCTTCCCATCGGGCGAAAACAAGACGCCATCGGCTTCGGCGGCGACGTTGGTGACGGCTTTCGCGTTCGATCCGTCGGGGTCCATCAGCCAGATTTGCGACGACCCGCCGCGATTCGAGACATACGCGATGCGCTTGGAATCGGGCGACCAGCGGGGGCGCTCGTTATCGTCGCCATCCTGCGTGATCTGGCGCGGCGCGCCGCCATCGAGCGGGACGATCCAGATCTGCGTGGGCTTCTTGTTAGCGCCTAGATCGACGGTCTGGACGGAGAAGGCAACCCAGCGGCCATCCGGCGAGATTTGCGGATCGGCGATGCGCTTCAGCGCCATCATGGCGGTGGCGTCGAAGGGGCGCTGTTGTGCGATGAGCGTGGCCGCAAAGGCGAATGGAAGCAAAGGCCAGCGGCGCATATTTATTGCCGGTCGACGCCGCGGCCTGGCATCTCTGTTTCCAGCGCGCGGTGAAGGATGGATGCGGCGCAGGCATCTTCATTCTGTCCCCGCTGCGCTGCGAGATGGCGAATCGCCGCCAGATCTGAATCGGATAAACGGATGGTGAGAGCGTTTGCCGCTTCCCGGGCCCGGCGTAAGGCTGTGGAGCCATTCCGAAGCCGGCCCGTGCGCGCGGCTTCCAGGAATTCCTCTTCCAATCTCCCGCGGTGCTCGAACCACCAGTTGGCTTCCTCTTCTTCGCTCGCGAACTTTGGGATTTCGAGACGATCGTTCATATCGGCCTTCTTACTTTCGCGCCTTCGACCTCGCAATGCAGTTACGACAAACGAGTCAGCGGCCGCACTTGCTAGACCGGCCGCGGAAAACCCCGCGTTCACACGAGTGTGAACGCTGCACGCATGAGTGCGTGCGCCACGAATTCTATTCTACCGGGCCCTCAATTGCCCTTCTTCACATCCTCTTGCGAAGGCAGCTGCGTGACGCTCCATCCGCCGCCCAGCGCCTCGACCAGCGATACGCTCGCGGTGAGCCGCCGCGTCAGCAGGTCTACCGCCGTCCTCTGCGCGCTCAGCAAAGTGGCCTGAGCGGTGATGACCGTGAGGTAATCGGTGGTACCCGCTTTGTACTGCGCGGTGGAAACAGTTACCGCGCGATCGGCCGCCTTGACCGTGTCCTGCACCTTCGCCGCTTCCTTCTCCAGAATGCGCAACGCCGCCAATTGATCCTCCACCTGTTGAAAGGCCGTCAGCACCGTCTGGCGATAAGTAGCCACGGTGGAATCGTACGCGGCCTGCTCTTCCGCTACCATCGCGCGGCGCCGTCCGCCTTCGAACAGCGTCTCCGCCAAGGCCGGGCCCACGGACCAAAACCGGCTCGGCAGGCTGAACCACTTGGCGATGCTGGCGCTTTGGAATCCGGCCGAAGCGCTGAGCGTCAGTGTGGGATAAAATGCCGCCATCGCGATGCCGATCTGCTCGTTGGCGGCATGCACGCGCCGTTCCGCGCCCGCGATATCCGGCCGCCGTTGCAGCAATTCCGAGGGCAGGCCGATCGGGACTGGCGGAGGCGGATCGGTCAGCAGCGCCGCCGGAATGGAGACCTGGACCGGCGTTTTTCCGGCTAAAATCGCGATGGCATGCTCAAATTGCGCCCGCTGCACGCCCAGGTCTATCAATTGCGATTGCGTTCCGTAGAGCTGCGATTCCGCCTGCGCCACGTCCAGATCGGAAGCGACGCCGCCGGCAAAGCGGTTCTTGGTGAGCGTGAGATATTCGTCATACGATTTCGCGGTACGGTCGAGCAGATCGACGTCGCCATCGGTTCCGTGAAGCTGAAAGTAGTCCGAAGCCAGCTCCGATTGATACAGCAGCTTGGCGTTTTCCAGGTCGGCGAAGGAAGCTTGCGCGGTTGCGGCGGCGGCCGTCACGCCGCGGCGGATATTGCCCCAAAGGTCGGGCTCCCACGAGACGTCGAGCGGCAGGCTGAAGGCTGCGTGCGTCGCCGAGGTTCCCGGCGTTGTGACGGCGTGCGACTCGCCGACGCTTGGCCCAGCGGTTACGGTGGGGAACAGACCGGCGCGCGCTACGCGCACCGCGGCCTTGGCTTCGCGATAGTTGGCTTCCGCCACGAGCACGTTTTGATTGTCGATGCTCACTTGTTCTTCGAGCGCGTTCAGAGCGGCGTCGTTGTATATCTGCCACCATTTGCCTTTTTGAAAGGCGTCGGAGGGGTTGGCGGGTTGCAGACCGGCCGCTTGCGCTTCTTTGAATGCGTCGGGCGGCGGCTCTTTGTATGCGGGGGCTACGACGGCCGCGGGGCGCTTGTAGTTGGGGCCGACGGCGCAGGCGGAGAGGAGGAGGATTGGGAAGAGGAGCGCGAGGAGGCGGAGGCGTTCACACGAGTGTGAACGCGGCACGCATGAGTGCGTGCGCCACGGCCGGCTGCAGCCAGGATTGGCCGCCCCACAAAGGGTCATGCTTCCTGCCCCACAGGGCCGGAGTGTTTTTCGCGCCGGCGGGCCCGCTTGCGCGTCCAGAAATTTTGCAGTCTGTCGAAGTACAGATAAACTACCGGCGTGGTGAACAACGTCAGCATCTGGCTCACAATCAGACCGCCGATAATCGTGATTCCCAGCGGACGGCGCAACTCCGCGCCGGTGCCCGTGCCCAGCGCCAGCGGCAAGGCTCCCAGCATCGCCGCCATAGTGGTCATCAGGATGGGCCGGAAGCGCAGCATGCACGCTTCGAAAATGGAATCGCGCGAGCTCTTGCCCTCATTGCGCTCCGCGGTCAGAGCGAAATCGATCATCAAAATGGCATTTTTCTTCACCAGGCCAATCAGCAGAATAATCCCGATGATCGCGATGACGCTCAAATCGGTCTTCGTCAGCTCGAGCGCCAGCAGCGCGCCCACGCCCGCCGAGGGCAGCGTGGATAGAATCGTGATGGGGTGAATGTAGCTCTCATAGAGAATGCCCAGCACCAGGTAAACCGCGGTGAGGGCCGCCGCGATTAACCACGGCTCGCTATCGGTAGAATCCTTATATGCCTGCGCGGTCCCGGAATAAAAAGTCTGTATAGCCGGCGGCAAACCCACTTTGCTCGCCGAAGCGTTAATTGCGTCTTCGGCATCGCCCAGAGCGACGCCAGGCGGCAGGTTGAATGAGATGGTCACCGACGGGAACAGCCCCTGGTGGTTTACCGCCAGCGCGGTGTTCCGGGGCTCAAAGTGCGCAAAAGCGCTGAGAGGGACCTCGTTCCCGGACGGCGAGCTGACGTAGATTTTCTTCAGCGTATCGGGATCCTGCCAGTATTGCGGGGCCGCTTCCATGATGACGTGATACTGGTTCAGCGGCGTATACATGGTGGATACCGGGCTTTGCCCGAAGGCGTCATAGAGCGTGGCGTCGACCAGTTGCGACGAGATGCCGAATCGCGAGGCCGTCTGGCGGTCGTACTGCACCCAGGCCATCAGGCCGCGGTCCTGCTGATCGGTGTTGGTATCCACGATCTGCGGGATAGCGCGCAGCTCCTCCAGCATCTTCGGTCCGTAAGAATTCAGTTCGTCGACGTTATCGCCGCGCATGGTGAACTGGTACTGCGCGTTGCTCTGCCGCCCGCCGACGCGCAGATCCTGCGAGGATTGCAGGTAACAGGTCGCCCCCGGAACGCGGGCCAATTTGGGCCGCAGGCGGTCAATCACCTCGTCGGCGGTACTGCCTTTCCTCTCGGAAAGAGGTTTCAACGAAATGAACATGCGGGCCGAATTGGTGGCGCCGCCGCGGCCGCCGCCCGTGAACCCGTTCACCGTATCGATCGCCGGGTCTCTATCGATGATGTCCACGTACCGCCGCAGTATTTGGTCCATGGCGGTGAACGATGTATCCTGGTCGGCCAGAATGGAACCGCTCAACCGGCCGTTGTCCTGCTGTGGGAAAAAGCCCTTGGGCACTCGTTCGACCAGCACCACGTTCAGTGCGATGGTTGCGAGCAAAACCATCAAGGTAATGAACGAATGACGCAGCACCACGGTTAAGGCGCGCCCATAAACGCTTACAACCGCGTTGAATCCGCGCTCGGTCATGCGGTAGAGCCGTCCATGCGAGCGTTGTTCGCGCAGCAGGTGCGCGCACATCATGGGCGTAGCGGTGAGCGAAACCACCATGGAGATGGCGATGGCGATGGAGAGAGTCACCGCGAACTCGCGGAACAAGCGGCCGACGATGCCGCCCATCAGCAGCAGCGGAATGAATACCGCCACCAGCGATATGCTCATGGTCATCACCGTGAACCCGATCTCCTGCGCGCCCTTCAACGCGGCGGCGAACGGGTGCATCCCTTGTTCCAGGTAGCGCATGATGTTCTCGATCACCACGATGGCGTCGTCCACCACGAATCCCGTCGAGATGGTCAGCGCCATCAACGAAAGGTTGTCGAGGCTGTAACCCAGCAGGTACATCGCTCCGAACGTGCCGATGAGCGAAACGGGCACGGCCACGCTCGGGATGAAAGTGCTGCGCGGATCCCGCAGGAATATGAAGACCACCAGAATCACCAGGGCCACCGAAATCAACAGCGTTCGCTCGGTATCGTGCACCGATGCGCGAATGGTGACGGTCTGATCCATGGCCACTTGCTTATCGATGGATTGCGGGATGGAGGCGTAAAGCTGCGGCAGAGCGGCGCGGATACGGTCCACTGTGTCGATAACGTTGGCGCCGGGCTGCCGCATGACGATTACCAGCACGGAAGGGCTGCCGTTGGCATAACCGGCGTTGCGCAGGTCTTCCACCGAATCGATGGCCGTGCCGACATCCGATATGCGGACCGGGGCGCCGTTGACATAGCTGACAATCAGCGGTCTGTATTCGAAGGCCTTGAAAAGCTGGTCGTTGGCGCCGACTTCCCACATCTGCACGCCGTTCGAAAAATGGCCTTTGGGCGTATTCGCATTTGCGCCCGCCAGCGCCGTTTTCACCGTTTCAAGGCTGATTCCGTACTTATTGAGCCTATCCGGATTCAGCTCGATTCGCACCGAGGGCAGCGCGCTGCCGCCTACGTTGACTTGCCCCACGCCGCGCACTTGCGAGAGCTTCTGGGCCATGATGGTGGAAGCCGCATCGTACATCTGGCCTTTATCGAGCACCTTGGAAGTGAGGGCGATCATGAAGATCGGCGAATCCGCGGGATTGACTTTGCGGTAGGTGGGATTGCTGGGGAGATTGGTGGGCAGATAGCCGCGCGCCGCGGCGATGGCGGCCTGCACGTCGCGCGCCGCGGCGTCGATGTTGCGATTCAAATCGAATTGCAGCGTGATGCTGGTGGACCCAAGACCGCTCGACGAGGTCATCTCGGTTACGGACGCGATGCGTCCGAACTGCCGCTCGAGCGGCGTCGCCACCGAGGACGCCATGGTTTCCGCGCTGGCTCCCGCAAGGTTGGCGCTCACCTGGACGGTCGGAAAATCCACCTGCGGCAGCGGCGATACCGGCAAGAGCTGGAACGCCACGCCGCCGGCCAGGGCGATGGCGGCGGTGAGGAGCGTGGTCGCGATGGGCCTGCGGATGAAGGGTTCGCAGACGTTCATGTCAAGTCACCCCATCTCTTGACCAATTGATCCGACCTATTACATGGCCCCTTACCTTGTCTTGCACGCACGCGGACCTGTGGCGCACGCACTCCTGCGTGCCGCGTTCACACTCGTGTGAACGCGAGATGTTTGCCGGGGGATTCGCGCTAATAAGGGCAGTGGGAGCGCATTTCCGCCGAGGAATGTTTGGGCGAGTGGAAGCGAAAGGCGAAGACGCGTTCACACGAGTGTGAACGCGGCACGCAGGAGTGCGTGCGCCACGAGTGCGTGCGACACAGGTGCTTGCATCATGGGTGAGCGGCCCTCCTTTGGGATTAGGTGAGAACTTTATCGGGTAAGGCGCACTATACGAGCAGTGCAATCTTCCCGCCGGCTGCCCCATGTCTATCCTGAAAACCAATGGCTCTTCATTACCTGGCACCTCCATGGGAGCCTTCCCCATGGCCGATATCCGCCGGCGCATAAGCTCTCGAGCGGGCAGGCATTTGTTTGGATGGACAGATATATGGATCGCACCACTTCCGGTCCTATGTTTCTGAAACAGGACGCTATCGCAGAGTTGGTGATTGCTTCGCTGTTCAAAGGGGTCGAACTGGGCCAATACCATCTCGGGGCATTTGCCGTCATGGCGAACCATGTGCATGTGCTGCTGTTGCCTGTGGTGGGGCCGAGTTTGTTGCTGAAATCGCTTAAAGGTTGGACGGCCCGCGAGGCGAACCGGATACTTGGGCGAACGGGCGAAGGGTTCTGGCAAAGGGAATCTTACGACCATTGGGTTAGAGACGATCGGGAATGGGAGCGGATTTGCAGTTATATTGAGGAAAATCCGGTGAAGGTGGGAATGGCTGGCAGTGCCGAGGAATATGCCTGGTCCAGTGCGCATGAGAGGTGGCGAGGACGCGTTCACACGAGTGTGAACGCTGCACGCATGAGTGCGTGCGCCACGAACACTGGCACTAACACTGGCTCTGGCATTAGCACCAACACTGGCATTAGCACTGGCTCTGGCATTAGCACTAACACTGGCACTAACACCGGCAATGGCACTATCGTCAGCACCAGACTTTGCTAGGTTGCTCATGCGGGCTCATGCTCCGGTAAGATGACCGGCTCGGTTTCCTTATGCCCCGCGAACCGGCGCGCCAGGCGCTCAAACCATATGTAGACTACCGGCGTCGTAAACAGCGTCAGCATCTGGCTGAAGATCAGGCCGCCGATGATGGTGATGCCTAGCGGCCGCCGCAACTCGGAGCCCGTGCCCGTCCCTAACGCCAGCGGCACGCCGCCCAGCAGCGCCGCCATGGTGGTCATTATGATGGGCCGGAAGCGCAGCAGGCACGCCTGATAAATGGCGTCGCGCGGCGCCATCCCTTCTCTACGCTCGGCGTCCAGCGCAAAGTCGATCATCANNATCATCATGATGGCGTTCTTCTGCACGATGCCAATCAGCAGCACAATGCCGATCAACGCGATCACGCTGAAATCCTGGCCGCATATCAGCAACGCCAGCAATGCGCCAACGCCCGCCGAAGGCAGGGTGGAAATAATCGTGATGGGGTGAATGTAACTCTCATAGAGAACGCCCAGCACGATATACACCGTCACCAGCGCCGCCAGAATCAGCACCGGCTCATTCGCCAGCGACGCCGTGAACGCCTGAGCCGTTCCCTGAAACGCCCCCTGAATGCTGGCCGGCATGCCGATTTCTTCTTTTACCAGGTTCACGGCCTTGACGGCGTCGCCTAACGAAGCGTTGGGCGCGAGGTTAAACGAAAGCGTCACCACCGGAAACTGTCCCTGGTGGTTCACGGTGATGGGCACGGCCGATAGCTTCACCTGCGAAAACGCTCCCAGCGGGACCTGGCCGCCATTGGGAAACGCCGTAGTCGCCGCCACATTACCCTTGAACACAGCGCTGGCGGGCGACGACCCGCCGCCCGTCACTATGGTAGTGGCAGCGGCCCCCGCGCTGTTTTTCGGCCCGGTGGAAAGCGAGCTGGACGACGTTCCGCCGGATACCAGCCCGCTGCCGCCGGTGGCAGGTCCGGCTCCGGTGCGGATATAGAGATCGCGCAGATCCTGCGGGGCTTTTTGAAAGCCCGGCATCAATTCCAGCACCACGTGGTATTGATTCAACTGCGTGAACATGGTGGAAACCTCCCGCTGGCCATACGCATCGTAGAGCGTCTGGTCGATGGTGTTGGGGGTAATGCCGAGGCGCGAGGCCGTATCGCGGTCGTAGGCCAGGGTCACGCGCAAACCCTGCACCTGCTGGTCGCTGGCGATGTCGGTCAGCTGCGGCAGTTGCTTGAGCTTCTCGATCATGCGCGGCGCATACACGTTCAGCTCATCGGCGCTGGGGTCTTCCAGCGTGTACTGGAATTGGGTGCGGCTCACGCGGTCTTCCACCGTCAAATCCTGCACCGGCTGCATGAAAAGCGTGATGCCGGAAACTTCGTCGAGCTTGGGCTGCAACCGGCGGATCACGTCGCCGGCGTTGATCTTGCGGACATCGAGATCCTTCAAGTTGATCTGAATGCGCCCGCTGTTCATGGTGGTATTGGTGCCGTCGATGCCGATAAAAGAAGACAGGCTCTCGACAGCCGGGTCCGTCAGGATTACTTTTGTCAGCGCTTGCTGGCGGTCCGACATTTCCCGGAAGGAAATGGTCTGGGCAGCTTCCGAGATGCCTTGGATCACGCCCGTATCCTGAATCGGGAAGAAGCCCTTGGGGATATACAGGAATAGCAAAATGGTCAGCGCCAGGGTTCCCACGGCGACCAGGAGCGTGGTTGTCTGGAAGCGCAGCACAACCTGCAAAATCTTGCCGTACTGCGCGATGACCCAATTGAACCCGCGCTCGGAAACACGGTAAAACCAGCCCTGCTCGCTTTCCGGCTTATGCTTGAGCAGCTTCGAGCACATCATGGGCGTCAGCGTGAGCGATACCACGGCCGAGACCAGAATAGTTACGCTGAGCGTCACCGCGAATTCGCGGAACAGCCGGCCGACGATGTCTCCCATGAACAGCAGCGGAATCAGCACCGCGATCAGCGAAATGGTGAGCGATACGATGGTGAATCCTATCTGCGCGGACCCCTTGAGCGCGGCTTGCAGGGCATTCTCCCCCTGTTCGATGTAGCGGGTGATGTTCTCGATCATCACGANNGCGTCGTCCACCACGAAGCCCGTCGAAATGGTCATCGCCATCAGCGTCAGATTGTTCAAGCTGTATCCCAGCAGGTACATTACGCCGAACGTGCCCACGATGGAAAGCGGCACCGCAACGCTGGGGATGATGGTCGCCGAGACGTTGCGCAAGAAGAGGAAGATCACCAGCACCACCAGACCGATGGTGAGCATCAGCTCGAATTGAACGTCGGATACCGACGCGCGGATGGTGTTGGTGCGGTCCGTCAGCACATCCACGGATACGTCCGAAGGCAGCGTGGCGGTGATCTGCGGCATCAGCGCCTTGATGCGGTCCACCACCGAAATGATATTGGCGCCGGGTTGCCGCTGGATGTTGAGGATCACCGCGGGCGTCCGGTTCCACCACGCCGCCTGGCGCCGGTTCTCGATATCGTCCTTAACCGTGGCGACATCCGTGAGCTTCACCGGCGCGCCGTTGCGATAGGCCAGGATCAGCGACGCGTAATCGGCGCTCGAGAGCAGCTGGTCGTTGGCGCCGATCTGATAATCCTGAAACGTGCCGTCGAAATTGCCCTTGGCCTGGTTCACGTTCGCGGCAGTGATGGCGTTGCGAACGTCTTCCAGATTCAATCCGTAAGAGGCCAGCTTGGTGGGGTTGGCTTGGATGCGCACGGCCGGCTTCTGGCCGCCCGAAATGCTCACCAGACCCACGCCCGGCAACTGCGAGATCTTGGGCGCGAGGCGCGTATCCGCCAGGTCTTCGACCTGCGACAGGGGAATGTTCTTCGACGTCAGCGCCAGCGTCAGAATGGGCGTATCGGCGGGATTGGTCTTGCTATAGATGGGCGGCGTGGGCAGATCCGGCGGCAGATACGTTCCCGAAGCGTTGATGGATTGCTGCACCTCCTGCTCGGCCACATCGATGTTCAAAGCCAGGGTGAACTGCAGGGTAATCACCGAGCTTCCATCCGAGCTGGTCGACGTCATCTGCTGCAAGCCCGGCACCTGCCCGAACTGCCGCTCCAAAGGCGCGGTCACCGACGAAGCCATCACGTCGGGACTGGCGCCCGGGTAGAACGTCACGATCTGGATGATCGGGTAGTCTACTTCCGGAAGCGCCGATACCGGCAACTGCAAGTAGCCCACGCCGCCCGCCAGCATGATGGCCACCATCAACAGCGAAGTAGCTACGGGCCTCAGAATGAAATTCCGAGACGGACTCACTTCTTCTTGCCTCCGCCCTTCTTGGCCGCCCCGCCGCCCTTGGTCGCCGCGCCGCCGCGGCCGGCAGGCTGCTCGCCCGGCACGGTTGCGTTGACCTTCAAGCCTTCCTGCAGCTTGTCCACTCCCGTCATCACTACTTCATCGCCCGGAACCAGGCCCGAGGTGATTTCCGTCACTCCGCCATCCGCGGTGCCGACGGTAATATCGCGAACGGTTACGGTGGAATCGGGCTTCACCAGAAACACGTAGACATCGCTGGTAGAACGCTGGATGGCGGCGTCCGACAAGAGCACAACGCCGGTCTTCTCCTGCACCAGCAGGCGCACGTTGACGAACTGGTTGGGGAAGAGCTCAAAATTCTTGTTGTCGAAATTCGCCCTGACCCTCACCGTGCCCGTGGTCTGATCGATCTCGTTATCGATGGTAGCCAACGTTCCGGTGGTGAGCTTCTTCGTATTGGCGGCGTCCCAGGCATCCACGGTTAAGCTCTGCCCCGCCCGCATCTTCTGGTATATCGGCGGCAAATCGTTCTCCGCTACCGGGAACAGCACGCTGATCGGCTCAATCTGCGTGATCACCACCAGGGGGGTGGTAGCGTTGCTTTGGACAATGTTGCCGGGGTCCACCAGACGCAGCCCCACGCGTCCGGTAATTTTCGACGTGATCTTGCAGTACACCAGGTTCAACCTGGCGCTATCGATCATGGCCTGATCCGATTTCACCGTGCCCACGTCCTGGTCCACCAGGGCCTTTTGAGTGTCGAGCGTCTGCGTGGGCACGGCATTCTGCTTCACCAGCGTCTCATACCGCGTCAGATCCACGCGCGCATTGGCGAGCAAGGCCTGGTCCTTCGCGAGCTGCCCCTCCGCGATCTCGAGCTGCACCTGGAAGGGCCGCGGATCGATCTCCATCAGCAGTTGGTCTTTTTGGACGATGTCGCCTTCCTTATAGTTGACGCTCATCAATTGGCCGCCGACCACCGATGTGACCGCGACCGTGTTGAGGGGAGTCACGCTGCCTACGTTGGAGTAGTAGACGCCAATGTTGCCGCGGCTCGCGCGAGTGGCGACTACCGGGATGGCTCCGCCGCCGCCCTTTCCCCCTTTCTTGCCGCCCGTGGTGGCCGGCGCGGCGGGCCCGCTGAGCATGGGGCCGATCTTCGGCCAATACTTGTACCCGGCCCAACAGAGCACCACCAGAACGGGCAGCCACAGCCACCGCAACCTGGAGCGGCGCTTCGGCGGAATAACGGGCGGATTGCCGGCGGGACCGGCGGGCGGCCTTGTGGGGGTAGCCGTTGCAGGCTTCCCCTCGGCAGGCGTAAATGTGTGATCGATCATGACCGGTTCAGATTTGGAACACGCAACGGTGTTTCATAACATTATTATTCTAAACTGTTCGATTCCAATCCAAGCGGTTCGAGAGGAAACGGACTGCCTGAATTGCACCAGTGTTCCAATCCGTACCACCCGACGGCACACCCTATTTTATATATCTTAAATGGGCGGATCGCCGCCATGCCCCGTTACGGGCTCTTTCGGGCTAGTTTTCTCACGGAATCGCGAGCGCAGGCGAGCCGGACGCCGGCTTAGGCGCTTAAACGGATTCGGGAAACGCCGGTCAAAATCCGCTCCCTTACCTTACGGTCGCGGCTCCGTAACTATTTGCAGACGGACGCAACCGAGACAGAGCCGCGCGGCCGAGCGAGGAAATCCCGAAAACGTTTAAGCACCCCGCCGGCTTCGCCAGCGGCCAATGTGCGCTTGCCAGCGCTCACGGTTGCGCGGTTGCCACGGTTTTGCGCGGCGGTTGGGATCATTTGGGCTGCGGAACCTTGATCTTCTTCCTGGCCTTTCTCCGGGTTCCCACCAGTAGCTGATCGAGCGGGCTGGCCTTGGGTTCGATCTTAGCCGGAACGCCGATCGAGCTACGGCCGAGAATGGCCTGGACCACGCGCTGATCCACACTCTTATCGAGCAGGCAACCGGTGAAGGTGTGGCGCAGCGTGCGCGGGCTCACGTGCTTGGGCAGGCTGGCCAGTTGCCATGCTTCCTTGCAGGCCCGCCGCAAGAGGCCGCCGCCGATGTGGCGCGCGGCGCGCCAGGACGGGAACAGCCAGGGGCCGGAGGGGCGCACGATCAGCCAATACGTTCGCAAAGCGTCCAACAAGAGGGGGGATAGCGGAACGTAGCGGTCTTTGCCGCCATTGCAGTGTTCGACGCGCAGGAGCAGGCTCCGGCTGTCGATGTTGGCGGTTTTTACGGCGACGGCTTCGGCGGCGGTCAGGCCGGCGCCATAGCAGAGCATCAGCGCGGCGCGGTGCTTGATGCCGGTGACGTGCTCGAAGAGGCTGCGGACGTCGGCCGGGATCAATGTGGCCGGACGCTTCTTCTTCGCGGCGGTGCGGATGAATACTTCCTTCTTCCAAGGCATTTTGAGGGTCTCCAGATAGAGGAACCGCACGGCGGAAATGAATGTATTCACGCTATCTGCGGATTGGCCGCGATCCTGGAGCAGGTAGGTCTGGTATTGGCGGACCGCGTCGGGATCGAGTTGCTCGGGGTCGCGTCCGTGATAACGGGCGAACTTGGTTACATAGTGGATGTAGTTTCGCTGCGTAGCAGGCGCGAGGTGGCGCGACTGCATGTGTTCGGAAAAGCGTTGGAGGAGCGGAGACAGCGGAGTCATATGATGGCCCCTGAGTTAACGCCCGCGCGCTGGTTAGTGAAGTTTTTGTAGTTAGCGAATCCGGTTGTGAGTTGGTAGTTTGGTGTCATGGGTAAGTCTCGACCATGAGACTAGCAGGCGTTTTTGCGGTTGCTCGTGGCAGCGGGGCGGAAGTGATTTAGAATCTGTAAAAAATAAAGTTCGAAGTGCCGTGACTCGCAAAACGGCCCTTGCGAAAACGCAGGGAGCGCGGCTGTGCCGGGCTGCTTCGAGCGCGGCTTACGGTGCGGTATCCGTATGGGCTGCGGCGCCGAGGTTTTGAAAAAACGGAGCCAATTTTACTGTCTCTCTATGGGTTGCGGGCGCGGGGTTCCTGACGGAACGAAGCCAATTCTGAAACGAGTTTTATTGAACACAAATGACTTACTAGTACCGCGACCGCGACCGCGAGATTCGATGCTACCCAAAAACCGCTTGCTGACGCGCGCGGCTCCGATCAGAGCCACGACCGTAAGGGAGTGATTTTCCGCAAGCGCACAAAACCACCCTGTGGCAGAACCAGACGCCTGGCTTGGCTTGTTGCACACGGATGGATGAGATTCGACGCAGAAATTGGCGAGTGAGTCATTACGTTGCGGGCGGCGGGGCTTACCGAGTTCTCGGCGTGCCTATTTACCGCCCCAATGGATTGAACCGCACGTCGATGACCGAGGCTGGATGGATCGGGGATGTCGTTGCCCGGCCCGAGGGCGCCCCGATACGGATGAGCGCGTCCGCCGGGAAAGCTTGAACGGCATGGCGACGTTACGGTCAAGTGGACCCCCATTAGAAGGCGACTGATTGCCATCAAAGGATCTGGTTCGGTGATCCTGCTAGAATGCGATCGATGGCCAAGACTCTAACAGCCGATGACATTCTTCCGCTGGTTGCGTCGTTGACGCCTCGGGAACGCGTACGCCTTCTGCGGTTGATTGCCTTGCCGCAGGGTGCGGACGCGCCCGTTTACCGGTCNNGCGTGGTGAGATCCGCTGGTATACGTTTCGGCTTCCCGATAAGCGGCGACCGGTTCTAATTCTCACACGAAACGATGTCCTTGATTTGATCGGCTGAACGAGATCATCGTGGCGCCGGCGACGCGAACAATCCGAGGTTTGACAACTGAGGTAGTCTTGACCGTGACGGGATGCCGGCCGCGTGCGCGCTTAATTTCGATCACGTGTCGCTGGCGCAGCGGAGTCGAATTGGTCCAGTCCTGTGCGATTTATTAGAAACGCGATGGGCTGAAGTGCGGGGTGCGCTACTCATCGCATGCGGTTTCGGAAGACCAAGCGATTGAGGCTTGCGAAACAGACACGGCCCAAGAATCATCCGATCTGAGTTGCCAAGGGCCGCTTACCTGGGGCGCCTCCGGGCGATTCAGTTCTGACCGCCGCACTTCGACAGTTCGGCGGCAACTCAGCCAAGTGGATTCGAATAACCGGAAGAGTCCAAGCGTAAGGCACAGAGCTTTGCCTGGTTTAGAACAGAATTTCGGGGCGCTGAAAGTCTTATGCCGAGTCTCGGCATAAGGCCGGATAAGTCCCACGGACGTGCGGAAGGCTTCGCAGGCAATGGGCCAGCGCCACTGCACAAGACACCGGCGGCAAAGACCGCCGGCGCTACTTAGCCGGGCCGCCTTCGGTAGCGGGTCTACCAGAGTCGTACCCCAAGCACCGCGGGACTTTCACCCACCAAGCGGCGCAGGGTCACGGCGTGGGTGACAACCAGCCTTGATCCACCAGAATCTGGCGGAAGCCCGGCGATTCCATCGAAACCGGCGGGAACCACTGGCCCACAAATTCCCGCTGCCACCACGCGCCGGATTTGCCGCGTTCGGCCGCGGTGCTGAAGCGGTAATGGTACAACCGCGCCCGTACAAAGCGCGGCGGCGCTTCGGGGAACGGATTCACGCGCAATAGGGAAAGTGCCGCGCGGTCGCCTTGCAGCAGCTTGGCCACGAAGTTCACGAACCACGGCTCGTCCGTATACCGCGACATGGCCGCGAACCACATCTGCCAATCGAGGCGCAACTGGTAAGGCGCAATCTGCGGCGGCATGCGCATTGGGTCGCCCGGCTTCCCCTTGAATTCGTACGCGCGCCAGGAGCCATCGAGCATCGCCGCGTCGGCGCTTCCTTCGACCACGATCTCGTACCGGGTCCGGCCGATGCTGCCGAACGCGCCATAGGTATTCACCAGATGCAGCGGCTCAAAACTCGCATTCATCAATTGCCGCGACGAAACCAGATTGATGGCCGGGCGGATGCTCAGCAGCACCACCACTGCCGCATATCCCAAGACGGCGTAGTAATGCCAGCGGCCCGCTTCATGCACGGCCGGCGGGTGAAAGGGCAGCGACGCGCGGGACCACGCGTGAGACAGCGGCGCGTGAGATAGCAGCCTGGCGAGCAGGCGCCCATCGAGCATGGGAATCGCCAGCACCACGGTCAACAGGTTGAGGAACGATAGATTCCCGCTCAGCATCAGCAAGAGCTGGAACAGAATCGTCAACGCGCCCGCGATGGTGGCAAACGGCTGCGGCAGAAAGTAGCCGAACGGGACCGCGATCTCGATGAAATGGTTGAACGCCACGCCGCCGTGCAAAGCCCACTTCGGCAGGGCGTGAAAATACCAGCTCAGCGGATTGGGAATGGGCTGCGTCTCATAGTGGTAATCGAGGCACGTCAAATCGCGCCAGCAGGAATCGCCGCGCAGCTTGATCAGGCCCGCGCCGAACATCACGCGGAATTCCATCCAGCGCAAGATCAAAAGGGGAAGCATGTTGGGCGCGGTTGCGCCCTCGCCCAGAAAGATCGCGCAGAACCCGGCCTCGAGCAGCATGGTTTCCCAACCATATCCGTAGAAGACCTGCCCCACATTCACGAACGAGATGTAGAGCGCCCACAGCGCGGCCCAAATGGCCGTGGAGACGCCAAGGCTGAAGCGGCCGGAAAGGCCGGTGAGCGCCACCAGCGAGAGCGCGATGCCGCCCCACGCAACCGCCGCGAATGCCGCGTCTTTGGGGAAGAGATAAAACAGGCTGGGCGAATCGGCGAACGGAACCTGCTTGACGAAGTTGGGAACCGGCAGCAGCCCGTGTTCGCCGAGCAGCGGCCGGAACTGGTTCAGCGCCACCAGGAATGCGATTAAATAGACCAGGGCCAGCCCGCGTTGAAACAGGAATCGGGAAAGCCAATAATCGGCGGCCTCGGGCATTCTATTCTGGATTATGCACGATCGAGAGAACGTTTAGCGGGACGCGATGCACGCAATCAACCTGTTCCTGAGGGGCATCGCCGCCGGTTTCGCCATTTCGGCGCCGGTGGGCCCGGTCAACGTCTTGTGCGTTTCGCGCACCATCACGAAAGGCTGGCGGGCCGGCATCGTCTCGGGTTTTGGGGCCGCGTCCGCCGATACGTTTTACGGCGCCATCGCCGGTTTCAGCATCAGCATCGTGATCGGCTTTCTGATTCGGGAACAATCGAAGCTGCGGCTATTCGGCGGCATCCTGCTGGTGCTGCTCGGCTTCTGGTATTACTTCAAGCGGCCCGAATCGCTATCGAAGCAGGGCGCCGCTCGCGCGGACCATTCCGATTTCGTCACCACCTTTCTGCTGAACCTCACGAACCCTACCACGGTTCTTTCGTTTCTCGCGGTGCTGGCGGTGTTGGGCTTGAGCGAGCATCGCCCTGCGTGGCTGACGCTGATTATGGTCGGAGGCATCTTCACCGGATCGATGGGGTGGTGGCTGATCCTGACGGGCATCACCAACCATTTCCGCGAGCGCTTCAACGACCGGGCGATGCTGTGGATGAATCGCATCGGCGGAATCGCGATCGGGGCGTTCGGGGTGGTGATGTTTCTGTTGGGAAGCCGTTGAGGCTGGCGCCATTCGAGACGCGCGAAGCCGCATTTCATCCAACGGCCCGCTAATAAGTACGCACGACAGGAAGAGAGCGGCAAGAGCCACCGCCAAGATCCGGACCATGCGCCGTCACTTTACTGCCGCCGGCATCGGGGGGGCCCTGCCGGTTAGCTCGCGGAATCTTATCGATCACGGAGGCGCGAAGTCTTTCAGGCGGCTTCGGCACGATTTCGAAGAGGCCGAATGTTCTTTGCCCTTCGGCCCAAAGCGGCCGATGGTAAGTCGGCCGGAAGAGGAGATTTGGAAAGTGCCGGAACGCCCGGCATTAGTGCAGCATACCTCAAAGATGCCGAACGTGTCCGCGTAGCGCTGTAAAGGCTCACTGTCACGCTCACCTGCCGCGCTCACACGCGGTCGTCGCCTATAGCTTCGTAGGACGCGGCCCATCGCGCGAATGGCTCAATAGGGCTATTAGACGGTACTGGCCGGATAGTTGGCCGACCTGGCTATCCGGAACATTTGCACTCGTGCCCATCAGGATATTGCCTCTGTTTCACGGCGGATAACTGCGGGCTATTCAATACTATGCGGTGATAGGAGCGGCCGGATATCCCCATCATGTAAACGCCGAAATTTCTGACTGCAGGCACGCGTGAAGGCCGCCTGGCCTGTATAATCGGAGGTAGTTGCAAATTCTCGAGTGCGCCCAGATTTTGAACCAAATCGTTAGAAACCGGATTGTGTAGTCGCTCATCTATTAAGCAACATGCTTCGTCTCGCACAAGCTGCCGTACTATGCCTGGCCTACGGACTTGCGGTTTTCGCGCAGGATAACCCGGTGCAACCGCCTGGCTCCGTACAGCCCGCGGTACAAAAGCCGAAGGACGACGATTCATCCGTGGCGCCGCCGGAGGATAAGCGGGTTTTCGGTGTGATTCCGAACAATCGAACCACGGAAAACTCGATTCCCTTTAAGCGCATCACGCCCGCGCACAAGCTCAAGATCGCGGCCCTGGATTCGTTCGACTGGCCGACCTACATCACCGGCGGGCTATTCGCGGGGCTGTATCAACTCGAAAACTCGAATCCGTCGTTTGGACAGGGTACCGCGGGTTACTTCCGGCGCTTCGGCACGTCGTCGGCCGATCAGGTCATCGGCAACATGATGACTGAGGGCTTTGTGCCGGCGCTGGGCCATCAGGACCCGCGTTATTTCCGGCTGGGCAATGGCGAAGGAACCAAGAGGCGCCGACTGTGGTACGCCTTGGAGAGCATCGTCGTGGCGAAAATGGATTCCGGCAAGAAGACGTTTAATTTTTCGGAATGGGGCGGCAACGCGATTGGCGTCGCCATCTCAAATGCTTACTATCCCGATACGCGCAATGCATCCGCCAACGCGCAGAAGTTGTTGATCGCCTGTGGAACCGATGCGTTTTCGAACGTGCTCAAGGAGTTCTGGCCGGACGTGAAGCAATGGCTTCACAAGCACAAGAACGAACCGGCGTCGGCGGCTGCTGCGGTAGGGACTGCCGCGCATTAGGCGCGATTCATCGCAGGCCATGTGCCCGCG
This sequence comes from Bryobacterales bacterium, assembly GCA_003135055.1. GTDB lineage: Bacteria > Acidobacteriota > Terriglobia > Bryobacterales > Bryobacteraceae > PALSA-243. Next base: position 88,973 of record PLDF01000478.1, read on the forward strand.
ATTGGTAGGACAGACCATCGCCTTTCGTGGTCTGTTACACACGGCCTTCGGCCGTACGCGGAGCCTTTGGCCCCCGCAAGATTTCATGAAAAGCCCGCCAGGGGCGAATAAGTCGCTAAGAGAGGGCGGGTTTTTTCGACCCTGTGACGCTTCGATAAAGTACGGCCGCCCGACAGACGACAAAAAACGATCGTCTGTCCTACCTCACCTCTGATGGGCCCGCGCCACCCGGCTACTTCGCCATGCTGGCGGCGATGTACTTGGTCCACTGTCCGGCGATATCGGCGCTCTTTACATCGCCGGGATGCACGATTACGCGATAGCGGAAACGCAGGCTCTTGCCCGGCTCGAGGTTGATCGACCCATCCTGCGATTTATCGTTGGTGAAAACCGATAGTCCAAACGGATTGGCTGCAAACAGACCATACGCGCGCACGTGCCAGCGCACCGGGTGGCTCGGATTGGCGGGGTTATCCAGCATGGCGATTCCCACCTTCTCGCCCTTAATTTCGCCCGAGTAATCGCACCAGTTCGAGGGTTTGCCCCACACCTGCTTCTCGGTCTCGAGTCCGTCCGCGTTGGAGATATGGCCCGTGCCCTTGTCCTCTTGCAGCACCGGACGCAGGCGCATGCCGAAAACGCCGTCCTTGCCGTCGCCGAACGTCACCTTGTCGATGGCGGTGAGCGTGATCTCGAAATCGATGGTCCGAAGATCCGGCTGATCGTAGAACGTAATCACGCGCGATTCGGTCAGCGCCGGCTTGCCGTCCTTATCGGTCCATTCAAACGTGGCGGCCAGGGATCCGCTGCCTTTGCCGCTCTTGATCTCGCCCACTTTCTTGAGGGTGACCTTGCCGCGGTTCTTGGCGGTGTAGGAGTTCCAGAAATCGCTGCCGTTGACGCTATCGTGAGCGAACCAGATGCCGCGCTGGTGAATGTGGTCCTTGGGTGCGTCGGCTTCTTCGGGCACGTCCGCCATGGGCCATGCGCGCGTGACATAGGTTCCGGTCGCGGCGCGGATGGGCCACAGGACGGGCTTCATCACATCGGCGCCCGCGATATAAAAATCGCTGTAAGGCTGGCCGTGAATTTCGATGGCGATCTTCTCGGGTCCGGGGGTGATCCTGACTTGAGCGGAGGCGGCGCAGGCTCCGAAACAAGCCACGAAACAAGCTGCCGGAATAACGCGACTGGTGAAAATCATAACCAATACTTTGTCATAGATAACGGCGCTATGCCAAATTAGTCTTATGGCGTACAAGGGGATTCGCGTTGCCGCGCTGCTGCTTCCGCTGGCAGTGGCGCTTGCGTATTCCAACCATTTTCAAAACGGCTTCCACTTCGACGACTTTCATACCGTCAACAACAACTCTTACATCCGCAGCCTGCACAATGCGAAGCTGTTCTTCACCGATCCCTCGACGTTCAGCGTCTTACCCGCGAACCGCACCTACCGCCCGCTGGTGACGCTGTCGCTGGCGTTCGATTATTGGCTGGGTTCCGGATTGAAGCCGTTCTACTTCCACCTGGATGCGTTTCTGTGGTACCTGGTTCAACTGGCGCTGATGTGGGCGCTGTTCCGGCACATTCTGCGATTCGCGTCCACGGAGCCATGGACGGATTGGGGGACGGATTGGGCCGCGCTCTTCGCGGTGGCGCTCTATGGATTGCATCCGGCGATGGCGGAGACGGTGAACTATGTCATTCAGCGCGGCGATCTCTATTCCACGTTGCTGGTAGTGGCGGCGCTGGCGGTCTACGCGCTGGCGCCGCGGCTGCGGCGGTTCGGCATTTACCTGCTTCCGCTGGCGGTGGCGCTGATCACCAAGCAGCCAGCCGCCATTTTTCCGGCGATTCTGTTGGCGTACGTGGTCCTGTTTGAGGAACGGCGTGCGGGCAAGGCGCTGCTGCGGTGCGTGCCGTCGATGGTGGTGACCGGGCTGATGCTATGGCTGCAAACGCGCATGATGCCCGCAACGTTCACGCCGGGCATTATTTCCGAGCACGATTACCTGGCGACGCAGCCGTGGGTGGCGCTGCATTATTTTCTGATGTTCTTCGCGCCCGTGGCGCTGACGGCGGATTCGGACCAGACGGCGTTCTCCACCATCTTTTGCGTGCAGGGCATGGCGGGGGTGGCGTTCGTGGTGGCGCTGATTGGGGCCATCTATGCGGCGGCAAGGCGCGAGAACCTGCGGCCGGCGGCGTTCGGCCTGGCATGGTTTCTGCTGGCGCTGATTCCCACTTCGGTTTACCGGCTGTCGGAATTGGAGAACGATCACCGGATGTTCTTTCCGTTTGTGGGGCTGGCGCTGGCGGTAAGCTGGTGCGCGGCCCTGGCGATGAGGGCCCTAGCGATGAGATGGACACATGCAAGAACGCCCGTGCTGATTGCGTGCGCCGTGCCGATTCTGGCGGCGTGCGCGTGGGGAACGCACGTACGCAATGGAGTGTGGCTTAGCGAGGAAACGCTTTGGCGCGATGTGACGATCAAGAGCCCGCACAACGGCCGCGGGCTGATGAACTACGGGCTGACGCTGATGTCGAAGGGCCAGACGTCCGCGGCCCTGAATTACTTTGAGCGCGCTCTCGAGTATACGCCCAACTACTTCATTCTGGAAATTAACCTGGGCATCGCTTACGGCGACCTGCATCGGGACGCGGACGCGGCAGCGCACTTCTTCCGCGCCATGCAGCTTGCGCCGGGCGACGCGCAGCCCAGCTTCTATTACGGCCGGTGGCTGGCGACGCAGGGGCGGCTGCGCGAAGCCATCGCGCAATTCCAGGCCGCGATTGTCCGCAACCGCGACTACCTGGACCCGCGATATGCGCTGATGCAGGCCTACTGGGATGCCGGAATGCAGACGGCGGCGAAAGAGATCGCGACGGATACCCTGCAGATGGCGCCCGGCGATACCACCGCGCTACGCTTCCTGAACGGGCAGGCGGTCGCCGAGGCGCTGCCCGACCTGGCAGCCGCCGCGGAGGCCGCGGTCAAACTGGCGCCGACGGCCGACAACTATCTGAACCTCTCGCTGGCGTACGACCGGGCGGGGCGCTTTCGCGATTGCATTCAGGCCGCCGAACAGGCCTTGAAACTGCGGCCCGGATTCGCCCTGGCATACAACAACATTGCCGCGGCCCACATGGACATGGGCGAGTGGGATGCGGCCATCGCGGCCGCCGGCGAAGCGGTGCGGCTGCAGCCGGATCTTCAACTGGCGCGAAATAATCTGGCGGCCGCGCAGCAGCAGAAGAAGCTGGCGGAGAGTTTCCACTCTCAGTAAGGCCGCTTGCCAGCGTAATTACCGGGCGGCGAGTAATCGCATACCCAGACTTCGCGGTTTCCGCCGCGCGCTACGGCGCAACCTACTTCCTTCGTGTCGCGCCATACGAGCTGCGTGTAATGGCCGCACATGCCCCTGCACTGGTTGGTTCGATAGTCGTATTCCGAGGCTTCCGCGGCCCATCCCTTGACGATCTGCTCGGGCAGGTATTCGCCGCCGGTTATAGCGTAGAGGTTCTGTCCCCAGGGCGATTTCGCGGGATGGTGGAATGTGCCTTCCTTGACCAGCGTATGGGCCCATTCCTGCGCGGCTTTGGCGAGCTTTTCCGACCAGACCAGCGGCGGCAAGTGAAGCCTGGCGCGGACGGCATTGTGCGCGGCCACCATTTGGTCGTCCATGGCGGGCGCAAACGCGAGGCCAAGGAGCGTCACCCAACGCATGTTTTATGATACTGCGGCGGGAAAGACGGGGCGGCAGAGACCGCGGGCGCGATTAGACGCCGATAAATAAAGGGCAATTCTTCGCGGTGTTTCATCGAGATTCATCGGCGGCCAATGCCTCTTTTCGATTCGGTCTCCGCCTCGGATGATGCCCGCATCGCAAAACAGAGCATTATGGATATGTTCTCGCGGTCGGCGACCGCAAATCGAGCCCTGCGTCTATACTTACGACATGTGGAACCGGCTCGCGAGCGCGACGGCCACCAATGGAACCTGGGGCGAAGGGTACACAT